>JAOAFQ010000157.1 GCA_026416195.1 Candidatus Aminicenantota bacterium
GGCTTATCTGGCAACCTAATTTTCTGAATTCCTCAACTAAAAAACTTGAGCAAGCGTCAACCGCTTTTTTATCTTGGGTTGGTGATTCTCGGCTAACAAGTTCTTTAAGAAGTTTAACCATTTCGGCTTGCCTCGATTTGAAATAAAGGGTAAAATCCATGGGAGCCTCCTTTTATAATAATAAAATGATAAAAGGTGTTTAAGCAATCAAATAAATAAGCTTTTAATAAAAAAAGAAAAATTTTAAAATAAGATTGAAAGTTATAAGTCCACCCTAATGAAAATGAGAAGATTATCTATATTTTTAATTTTTTTCACCATCTTAATAATTTTCCCGAAGCCAACTTCAGCCTATCGGCCAGCCTCTCTTTTCCTAGATTTATCTTATGTTGATCCAGGCCAAAAAAACTGGCGAAATACTTGGGCCGCTGGCTTTGGGGTAACCTTCCCTTTATCTTCAAAATTAGCTTTTTTCCTCAACTTCAGCCGTTGGCGGTTTGAGGTTTCTTCCCTGGATGTGAGGTTATGGGGTGGTCATTTGACCCTATCACCCCTTGTTTCTGGAATTCACTTCCTTCTCTGGCCAAGAAAAATAATTTCGCCTCTTCTGACAATAGGGATAGGTTATTTTTTTTCTGAATATCATTTTAATCAAAGGGATATTATTACCATTCCAGAAATAATAAAATTAAATAAAAAAGTAAAAGGGAATTTAAGCGGGCAGATGGGGGTGGGAGTGGTACTTAATCTTTTCAGAAGAGCTGATTTTTGGTTTCAAATTGAAAACTATCGGACTTCTTTGTCCGTAAAAACGATTATTGACGATCTCAATTTGGGAACATTTAAGAAAAGTGAATCCTTTCCTTTTCGGCCTATCCTTTATCGTTTTGGCCTTCAGATTAATCTATTTTAAAAAGAAGTTAGTAAGACAGCGATTATTCCGGTAAGAAAAACTCCATCGAAAGTTCCGGCGCCACCGATGGAAGCAACTGGAGCGCCTAAGCTACCGATTTTTTTTAGATTAAGAAGGTCAGCCCCAATTAAAGTCCCCAAGGTGCCACAGACATAAGCTATGACAGGCAGACTTTCACTAGTTAAAGGACTTATTGTTATTAAGATAAAAGAGATAAGAGCCGCGACGGCCGGCGGATAAAGGGCGGGGGTGGCAATGCCTAAACCTTTGATAGGTTTTGCAACTAGATTGACAAGAAATGAAACTAAAGTAGTGGCTACCAGAAAATATGGCCAAAGAGACCACCATTTCAAGATAAGAAAGAGGCTTATAGTGGTAGGAATTATTGCCCCTCCTAAATTTACTGCCAAAATTGTCGATTGACGAAACCGAGCCGCTGGAATTTTAACTTTCCAGCCAAAAAAATCAATTATTCTTTGGGGAACAATTTCCTCTGAATAGATTTTTTTTATTGGAAGATTGATCCAGCTACCAATTAAACAAAAAAATAAAAGAAGGAAAATTGTCTCGCCTTGAAGGCCAATTTTTTGAAAAGCAAAAGTAATCAGACCAATTTTTAACAAAAGGAAAAGAGCCGTTAGCAGGCAAAAATAGACCAGAATAATTAAAAAAACTACAGGTAGAAAAAACATGGTTTTGTCTTTTTTCTCTTTATATGTTAGTTTCTGACTAAATTCAAGAAAATAATTTTAAAAAGACAATCAAAAAATTAGAGAGAAGAAAAGGATTAGTTTTTTATTTTCTATGAAACCAGAGAGCGAGTTCGATGCCAGAGACCGGCGGCCGCTCTGATTAGGCGGCCAAGGGGACGCTGTTTCAAACGAACAGAAAAATAGGAACAGCTTTCATGGCAACACAAACAATGAATGCATTTTAAATCATTAATTTGAGCTTGTCCTTTGACTATTTTAATAGCCCCAACTGGACAAGCTCGTTGACAGTCACTACAACCTAAACAGGCTTCTTTTTTTACTTTGGGCCGCAGAGCTAATTGGTCCTGAAAATAGGCATATAAGAAAGAGGGAAGATAACGTCGAAAAAGTCGAACCGCAATGGCCGAAAGTTTAAAGTCAGGAATCAAGATATTTTCTAATTTTTCTCCATAAATGTGGATATTTCTAAGATCACCAATTCCCAAACCTCGATTATGGGCTTGCCAAGTGGTGAAAACCTGAAAGGGCTCTAAACCAATAATTTTTCCGGCGACCGCATCAAGGGCAACCGAATCCCGGCTAGCCAGAATAAGACCAACTTTTCTTGGATTCCCAGAAGATGGTCCTTCGCCTTCCATAGCCACCACTGCATCCATTAAAGTCAAATCTGGTTTTCTGATAGAGAAGATATCGACCAAAGCCTTCGAAAAATCTTCATTCCAAATATGTTCTCGATGGACTTTTAATCGAAGACCATGGGGAATAAGGCCAAAAAAATTTTTGATAGCACCAGTAAAAATCGTGAAGGAATGGGTTTTTAACTTAGGTAGATTAACCAGAACATCAGCTTCTAAAGCCTCTCGAGAAAAAAGAATTGTTTCTAGTTTTTCGCCCTCAATTCCAATCTTTTTAAAACCTTTATCTTTTAAATAAGAAAATTCTATATCTTGGTCGGCAAGAGCCATTTTGAGTCCAGAAGAAAAAAAAGGATCACCTCGTCGCTTATCTAAGTCGTCGCCAATAGTAATGGTAACATTCCAGTTTTTTAAAAATTCAACGACGCCTCGAGCAAATAAGGGATGAGTGTAAATAGCTCTTTCCACAGGAGAAAAAGGAGAGAGTAAATTAATTTTAATAAATATTTTGACTCTACCTCGTAAGAGCGAGCTCAAGCCTTCAAGGGAGGAACAGACCTCTTCGATGGCGGAAACCACAATTTTTGGATCATATGAAGAGGCCTTAGCTATAGCTACCCAGGACATGACTTGGCTATTTTAGAAATCTTTTAGGTTAGTTTTCAACATTTAGATTAGATAGGGATGAAAATTATTTCTTTGAGGCGAAAAAATTTCAAGAAATCTTTTATCTTGAAACCGTCAAAACCATTTTGATATGACATAGGAAAAGAGAAAGGCCTTTGAATCAAATGAAAGGAGAAAAAATGTTTTTCAAAGATGGCAGAAGAGCCTTTTTAAAGACATTGGGTCTTACCTTTGGCAGTTTAAAATTTTTTAGTTTAGAAAAAAAAGCTGATGCCTCTTGGCTTGAAACTAAAATTAAAGAAATTGAAAATCTTGATCCTCTTGACGTGGCCCAAGATGAGAGTTTTTGGTTCCATGTTCAGGAAGCTTTTGATGTTGATCGAAGCTTGATCAATTTGAATAATGGTGGGGTTCATCCTGCCCCTCGTCTTGTTATGCAAGCTCTCCATCGTTATCTTGACTTTGCCAATGCCGCACCCACTGTTAATTCATGGGGATATATTCGGACTCGCCGCGAGTTTATCCGCCAAAAAATCGCTGAAACTTTCGGCTGTTCTCCTGAGGAGATTGCCATTACTCGAAATGTTACAGAAAGCCTTCAAATTGTTCTTCTTGGAATTGATCTTAAACCGGGTGATGAAATTATTACGACGACCCATGATTATCCCTCGATGAAAAATGCTCTCTTTCAAAGAGAAAAAAGAGAGGGAATTAAGGTCAAGCTTGTTCCTTTTCCTTATCCAGCTCTTAATAAACAGGAACTAGTTGATTGCTTTGCTCAGAATATTACCCCCCGAACTAAAATGATTCTTGTTTGTCATATAACCAATTTGACCGGACAAATTTTTCCAGTTAAGGATATTAGCCAATTAGCCAGAGAAAAAGGAATTGAACTGGTAATTGATGGAGCTCATTCTTTTGGACATTTGGTTGATCAACAAAAAGATCTCGATTGTGATATTTATGGGGGCAATCTTCATAAATGGATGATGGCCCCAATTGGCACCGGTTTTCTTTATGTTAAAAAGGAAAAGATCAAAAAAATTTGGCCTCTTTTTCCATCGCCTGATCCTCAAAGTGATGATATCCGAAAATTCGAACATTATGGTACCCACCCTGAACCTATTTGGCTAGCGATTGGTGAAGCCTTGAGCTTTCATCATACCTTAGGACCTAAAAGAAAAGAAGAGCGACTTCGCTATCTTAAAGATTATTGGGCTAAAGCTTTAGCAATCCTACCTGGAGTTAAAATTCTTACTTCCTTTAATCCTGAGTTAGCCTGTGGGCTTGGTTCATTTACGGTTGAAGGCAGGGACATGCTTCGTCTTTCTCAAATCTTGATGGATAAGCACCGCATTCATACCACCGCTGGAATTCTTCCTGATGGCGTTCCTTTTATGAGAATTACCCCCTCTATTTACACGACTCTTAAGGAGCTTGATTATTTTATTGAAATAATAAGTCATTATATCAAAACGGGCTGGTCGGCTTAAAGGTAAGCCTTTAAGATTATCTAGCTTTATCTTTTCGACTTGTTGCTCCTAAGTTCGAAAAAGTTTATAATATATATATGAAAAGAAGGGATTTTATAAAAACCTCTCTTTCCATTCCCTTCCTAATGTCAATAAAGGTGCCGGTGCTCGAATCATCATTGCAAGAAGAAGCTAAAAAGGCGTTATATCCTGCCTATGTTCAGGCCGAAAAAGAAGGGCTTTTAAAAGAAAGAATAGAAGCTCTTTTCGCTTATTATGAGAATTGCCATCTTTGTCCCCGCAACTGCCGAGTAAATCGCCTAAAAGGTGAAACTGGAGTCTGCCGCGCCACCGCTAGAGTTAAGGTTTCAAGTGCCTTTCCTCACTTTGGTGAAGAAGCTCCTCTAGTTGGTCGAGCCGGCTCAGGTACAATATTCTTTTCTAATTGTGGCTTAAGATGTGTTTACTGTCAAAATTATACGATAAGCATTCAAGGAGAAGGCATAGAAATCAGCGATGAACAGCTGGCAGAAATTATGCTTAAAGTCCAAGGGTTTGGATGCCACAATATCAATCTTGTTACTCCAACTCACTACGTTCCTAATATTATTCGAGCTCTTCGTATAGCCTGCCAACGAGGGTTAAGAATTCCTCTTGTCTATAATACTGGCGGCTACGATAATCCTGAAATGATTCAACTTCTCGATGGTCTGGTCGATATTTATCTTCCTGATCTCAAATATAACGACCCATCTCAAGCCGCTACCTATTCTGAAGGGGCTTATAATTATCCCTATTATGCTAAATTAGCTATAAAAGAAATGTATCGCCAAGTTGGTGATCTGATTGTGGATGAAAGGGGCATCGCCAAAAGAGGATTAATACTACGACATTTGGTTTTACCCAATAATGTTTCAGGAACAAAGGAAGTAATTCGTTTTATTGCTGAAGAATTATCGCCGACGACTTATGTCAATTTGATGGATCAATACCGGCCTGAACACCGAGCTAAGGAATTTCCAGCTATTTCGAGACGATTAAAAAGAGAAGAATTTCAGGAAGCCCTAAAATGGGCTCGTCAGTATGGTCTTAAGAGGCTTGATCGGTCCTTTTAAAAAGACTTATTTGATTTATTTTTTCAAATAGCATAGATTCTTAATAATCAAACTATCAAAAATGAGGCAACAACTTTATTTAAGAAGGGCTTATTTAATCTTTTTTTTATCCATCTTTTTCTTTTTAACTCGTTTAATTCCCCGCCTTCAAGCCGAAATCTATTATCCCTGGAAAGAAGTTTATGCTGGAGCCTTAGATAATCGAGCCTTGGCTGGAATAGCTTTTCTGGTAAATTCTACCCAGGGCTTTGCTTTCCGTTTTCGTCTAAACAAAAATGGTGAGATAGCTGATAATCTAGACTGGCTTGATTTAGTGGCCGAGGTTGGGCCTCATGCCCCTGACGGTCAATATGCTCGGATAAAATTCGATGTTTCCCTTCCTTTTCAAAAGGGAGCTGAAACGCCTCTCCTCATAAAACCACCCCCCAAGAAGAACGTTTTAACTCTAGAATGGTCAAGAATTGAGGAAAAGACTATTATTGGACGGATAGAAGCTCCTCCTTTTATTAATCTCCAGTTAATTCATTATTTTCCCTGGGATCTAGGGGGGACTTATCAGGCTTCGCCAACGGGTGGAGTTATAGGTGAAAGCGGAGGTACTTCTAAGCAGTATTATTTCATGTGGACTGATCGGGCCGGGATTCCTCTTTCGTCAAGTCAAGGAAGTGAGGTTGTTCTATCCTTCCCCATGGAAAAAATTTCTAGCCTTTATTTCGTGGCTGGTGTAGAAAGTAATCCTGATTATTTAATGAAAAGACTTTTTCGATATCGTAATGCAAAAACGATTGCTACTTTTCTTGAGGAGGAAGCTAATCGTTATCAAAGAAAAAGAGTTAAAATTGAGGGGCTGTATGAAGGGGTTCCTGAAGCAATAACTAATAACATATTCTGGACGATCCTTTATCAAGCAGGCTATCATCGTCTTTATTCTCCAGCGGGAAGAAAATGGATTTTTCCTAATCCCAAAGGCGAACCAGATCATTGGACTATTTTCGAATGGGATTCTTTTTTCAATGCCTTGGAAGCGGCGGTGGAAAGCTCTTTTCATGCCCGTCAAATTGTCGAAGCTGTCCTCGAAACGCAATATCCAAACGGCAACATACCTAACTGGCGAAGTCGAACCAATGGAACGCCTGATAGGTCTCAACCCCCAGTTGGGTCTTTTATTGTCCTAAAACTTTTTCTTAAAACTGGAGATTTTGATTTTTTACGTCGTTCCTACCCCTATCTTAAAAAATGGCATGCTTTTTGGAGAGCCCCTGGATCCTCAGGATTACCTCGTCGAGATGGGAATAATGATGGACTGCTCGAATGGGGCTCTGATGCTGACCTTGTCCTCTCTCGAAAATTTCCCACCTGGGAGGAAAACGCGAGTGGTAAGCAGCGAGCCATGTGGGAAAGTGGTCAGGACGATCTACCCAATTGGGATGAGGCCGGTTTCAATGAATTCACTGGAACTTTGACAATGAACTGCCTTGATCTCAATTGTCTTTATGCTCTTGACGCTTGGTCTTTAGCTCAAATAGCTCGTTTTCTTCAGGAACCGGCCGCTTATGAAGAATATATGGATGAATATAATCGCTTACGTAATTTAATCAATCAATATTTTTGGAATGAGAGCGAAGGTTTCTATTATGACCGCCATTGGAATGGCCAATTTTCAAAAAGAAAAGCCGCTTCTAACTTCTATCCTCTTTTAGCCCGAATTCCTGATGAAGCCAAAGCTCAAAAAATGATTCGCCGTCTTCTCAACCCCAAGGAATTCTGGGGGGATTACATTCTACCAACTATTTCTCGAGACGATCCAGCTTTTAAGGATCAGCAGTACTGGCGAGGAACTATATGGCCGCCGACGAATTATCTCATATATCAAGGTCTAAAAGCCTATGGCTTTGACACTGTGGCCTCAGAGTTCGCTAAGAAAAGTGCTAATCTTTTTTTGAGAGCTTGGAAAACCTTTCAGATTTGCCCAGAAAATTTCGATTCAAGAACAGGCGAGGCAGGTGGTCAGAAATTCCAAAGTTGGGGCCCACTATTTGCTTTAATCGCTCTTGAAGAGTATCTGGATTTTACTCCTTGGGAGGGTTTTCGCTTTGGCCTAATTGCTCCTGAAAAGGAGGGAAAGCTTTCTCGGTTGGCTATCCAAGGACGTCATTATGAAGTTGAAGTTTCAAGAAAAAAAATTCAGTTAAGAGAAGAAGGGCGGGAAATAATTAAGGCTAATGGGGGCGCTGTTTTTAGGCAATTCTTATATTCAGACAATGAAGTTTCTTTTAATCTTAATACTCTGGAAGAAAGAAAAATCAAAATTAATTTTATAAAAAAAGGCAAATATCAACTTATGATTGACAATATCGTTCGGCAAGTTTTTCGGGGAAAAGATATTACTTTTACGGTGCCTGCAGGAAACCATTCAGTCTCCATTTTTCTTCTTGAGGAAGAATAATTAAAGAAAAAATTAACCTAAAATTCCTTTAACTGCTCTTTTTAAGGTATCACCTCTTAAACCTTGCCTTAAAGCTTCAAGAGCCAAAACCTCATCCGGAGGAATATTGCCTAAATTGACATTACAACCTAAGCGGAGAATTAAATCTTGTTGTTGATTCTTTAAAGGTGCTTCCCAAATCAAAACCTCCGGATTGCCGATAGCTTCAATTATTTTTTCCAATTCGTCTTCCTTGGTTTTCCCTTCTTGATCAAAGATACCTACTCCGCGACCAGCTTCCCGAGCCTCGATAATTACTTTGAAAACCCCATCTGCTAAATCTCTTCGAGCTTGTTCTATTAAAAAAGAAAGAGGCGGAGTTTCTTTAGGATCTTTTTTACCCACTTCAGAAATAACAATAAAGCCTCTAGTTAAACATTCTTTGATCACCTTCTGGCGAAGGACAGGGGAGATATCCAGAGTACCATCGGAAACTTCAATGGTTGAAAAGCCGAGTTTTCGAGCTCGGTCAAGATAAGCTTCTAATCGATCCTGCCATAGAGCCACTTCAAGAAAAGTTCCGCCAGGCATTACTTTGATTTCCGCTTTTTCAAAAAGTTCTATCTTTTTCTTTAAAAGGTCATAATCATAGAAAGCTGAAGTCCCAAAAGTAAGCTTAACTAAATCAATATAATCACCAGCAGTAGAAATAAGATCTTGAGTTTGACCTAGCCCAAGACCTTTATCAATGACCATAGTTAAGCCAACTTTTCTTGGTTTAGTGCTTCGATTAGCCACTGGGGCTTCAATGATTCCTGCCCAAGCTTTTAGCTTCATTTTATCGCTCCTATTTTAAGCTTTCTGTAATTTTTTCATCTTTTTTAAATCAAACTGTTTTTTAAAGTTCTTGACCAATTCGACTTTCCAGAATAGGCCGCCAGCATTCTTTTGGATTAGCTAGAATTTCTATCGGGTTTCTAGTTTTCGAATGAGAAAGAAGTTTGATCAATATTTCTAAGCGGCTAAGGGCCATCGTTGGGGAATCAAATCCGGTTAAGGCCAAGGCATCATAGAGAATAAAGGAGTTGGCAATTTTTTCTGTAATATTGTTAAAAAGAATTCTAGCGGCAACTCTTTGATCGCTGATTTCATTAAGTTGATAGCTTTCCCATCCCTCTTCGATGTGGGGAAAAATTAGCCAACACTCTGGAGAACGAAGAGTCGTAGAAGTAAATTTATAGGCCGAAAGATCAATCGCCACTTTTTGTTGCCATTCCTTTGTCCAACCTAAGTTATTTTCAAATTCAGAAGGCAAGAATTCAGGGAAATGATGGCGAAGAGTTCCAAGGCGAATGTTATCTACAAGGGAGCCCATAAACCACTCGACTTCATTTCCAACTAAGCGGAAATGGACAGTCTCCGTAGAAAAGAGTTTGTAACCAAGGCGAAGACCACTTAAAAGATAAACAGTCTTACCGCTACCGGCGCCACCAGCGACCACTATGAGTTTTTTGCCCGATTCGTCCACCAAACCACAGGCATGGAAACTATAAACATGATGATTTTTTTCTAAGCTACTTAGGGTCAACCGATAAAGAAAGCCTTGGTTTCCCCAGAAAGTGAAGCGACGATCTGAGGTTTGCTTAGCTAGCTCGAGAAAAGGTCCTTCAAAATACCAATAATTTCCCTGATTGACGTAGCGAGGCTTTAAATTCTTTGAATCTAGGATAAAAATATAAGCATCGGCCAAGCCCTTTGGCCAGTCATTAGCCAAAATTTCATGAAAATCGGTTAAAAGGGAAGGAACATCAATCTTTCCAGGCCAAATAGGCAAGATCTCTTTCTTATTAGAAGCTAGCCCAAATTGACAAAAGAGGATTTTTACTCCTTGATAGAAAGCCATTTTTTCATTGATTTAATTCAACTAAGACATTTTTAGCCAAAAGGATAGCTCAGCTTTTTATATAAAGCAAGTTGCTCTTTCAATCTCATCAAAGATACCCTTATTTAAAACCTCATTTATAAGCCAAATGGACAGCAACTATCCCACCTGTTAGAGGAACAATATCTACTTTTTTAAAGCCAGCTTCAATTAAAAGACTTTTTAATTCAATTTGATTTAGAAAACGGGGGATAGTGTTAGCCAGATAACTATAGGCAACTTCATCGCCTGAAATCATCCGACCTATGGGCTTAATCAATTTTCGAACGTAAAAATGAAAGACTTGCCGAAGAAAAGGCTGATTGGGTTGGCTGGTTTCTAAATTTAAATAGAGTCCGCCAGGTCTGAGAACCCGATGGAATTCTTGAAAGCAGCTGAGTAAGTGCTTAGAAGAAGAAAATAAATTTCGGGTGGCAAAGGCTAAGGTGATTAAGTCAATCGAATCACTTTTAAAAGGCAGTGAAGCTGCTTGCGCCATTAAAGGCAAGAGTCGAGACTTCGGATTTTTTTTCCTTCTTAAGGCACAAAGCATGGGCCATGAAAAATCAAGAGCCACGATTTTAATTTCTTTCCGGCCCTGTCTGGCCAAAAGGCGAGCCATGTTGCCTGGACCTGTACAAACATCAAGCCAAAACGAACCCTCAAAGTTGGAGACTTTTTTGACCGCCTGCCACCGCCAATAGGTATCAAGCCCAAAGGTCAAGAGATGATTAATAAGATCATAAGTTGAAGAAATACGACTAAAAAGGTCAGCTAATCCATGTTTTTTAGTAAGTTCACAATAGGTCGACTCTCTCTCTTCTTTTTTTTTAATCCTTGGCAAATCTTCCATAGCAATCTTTTTTAACTTGAAAAAAATTTTATAACTTAAAATTAATGAAATTTCCACGCTTTTATCTAAGCTGCTTAGTTATTTTCAGCTAAAAAACTTAAATCCCTAATTATCTCTTCGTTTCTATTTTATTTAGAAAACTCTTGAATATAATTTCAATTTGTGATTTTTTCTTATAAATCCTTGAGTTGAGTGGCTTATAATTTGATGATTGGCGAGAAAACGCCAGAAAGGAGGAGCATGAAGATCAAAAAAGCCTGTTTTTTAATTATTTTTCTTTTGGTTTTTTTCATTGTGACTTTGGCCTCCACTGGTCCAACCTATGCCATTGTCAACTGTCGGATAATTTCGCCGCCTTTGCCGATAATTGAAAAAGGAATCATTATTATTCGCGATGGTCTCATTGAAGCTGTCGGAGTTCAGGGTAAGATTCAAATTCCGGATGATGCTGAAGTGATTGAGGCTGAAGGGTTAACTGCTTATCCAGGATTAATCAATGCCCATACCAATCTTTTTCTTGAAGCTGTCCCAGAGCCAACCCAGCAACCGGCAGCATCTCAAGCTCAAGCGCAACCAGAAAGACGACCAGTTGGGCCTAATTTACTAGTTATAGACCAGCTCAAACCAAGAAAGACCGATCTTGATAGCTTTCATAAAATAGGGGTAACGACCGTTTTGGTGGCTCCTCAGCGAGGTATCTTTGCTGGGCAAAGTGTCTTGCTCAATTTAAATGGTGAAAAGATTGAGGAAATGGTGATTAAAAATCCAGTCGCCCTCCATGTCCAATTTATCACCGAAAGAGGGGGTTATCCCAATAGTTTAATGGGGACGATGGCTTATCTCCGTCAATCTTTTCTGGATACGGCTCATTATGTTGAACACTTAATTATGTGGAAAAAGACACCTCGGTTTTTGTCCCGTCCAATTTATAATGCTTTTTTTGAAACGCTTGGGCCCTTTGTGGTCGAAAAAAAGCCGATTATTTTTACTTGTAATAATCAAGAAGACCTTAAAAGAGCCATTCGGCTTACTCAGGAATTCAAACTTCAAGCTATCTTAAGTGGAGCGAATGAAGCTTGGCGGGTCAGCGAAGAGCTGAAGGCAGCCAGATTACCTTTGTTTGTTTCCCTAAATTTTCGCCCTCCTTCCACCAGCTTATATGCTAACCAGGGCGAAGCGGCCCGACGTCGAGCTGAACAAGAAATTTATCCAGCTAACCCAGCTGAACTTCATAAAAGTGGCCTAACTTTTGCCTTAACTTCGCTGGGCATAAACGATGCTTCAACTTTCCAAAAGAATATTCAGTTAGCGATAAAAGCTGGATTGCCACCAGAAATAGCTTTAAAAGCGCTAACTGTTTACCCAGCTCAAATTTTAGGCCTTGATTCCTTCCTGGGAACAATAGAAGCTGGAAAAATCGCTAATATTGTCCTTTGCCGAGGTGAACTTTTTGACCCAAAAGGCCAAGTTGAAAAAGTTTGGGTTGATGGTCGGCTTTTCAAAATTGAAAAGACACCCGAAGCCAAAGCCCCAACCGCTTTCTCCGTAGCCGGTTCTTGGAAAGTAACTGTGACTAGCCCTTTGGGCGAAATGGAAATGACGATGGAACTGGAACAGGAAGGCTCATTAGTGAGGGGTACTCTAATCAGTAGCTATGGACGTTGGGAGATTCGCGATGGCCTACTTTCTGGTCAAGAACTTAGCTTTAATATTTCCCTAACCATGATGGGACAACAAATAGAAGCCAGTTTCCAAGGACGAGTGGACAAAGAGATAATTGAGGGAACTATTCAGATCCCAGGAGGAACAGCTAATTTCCAAGCAACTCGTATCCCCCGAGCTGACTGAGGAGGTAAAAAAATGAAAAGATTTACTTTTTTTATTTCTTTTTTATTTATTTTTTGCACCTCTATCCTATGGTCTGGAGGTAATCTTCTTCTTAAAAATGGAACTATTCTTACTGTAACGAAGGGGGTCATAGCCCGAGGAGACATTTTAATAATTGATGGTTTAATCAAACAAATTGGCGAAAACATAACTCCGCCATCAGGTGTTAGAATTATTGATATTACGGGCAAATACGTTATTCCAGGAATAATCGACTCTCACACTCATATTGCCTTAGATGGTACGAATGAAACTGGGAAGGTCATCACGTCAGAAGTTAGAATGAGGGATGTGTTAAATGCTGATGACACTTCAATATTTACGGCCCTTAGTGGCGGCGTCACAACTGTTCACACTCTCCATGGGAGCGCTAATCCGATCGGTGGTCAAAATATAACCCTAAAACTAAAGTGGGGCAAAAAAGCCGAAGAAATGATTTTCCATGAGGCATGGCCAACTCTGAAATTTGCTCTTGGCGAAAATGTAACTCAAGCCAATAGACAGTTATCGCCTGGCGAAGAAAGGCGCTATCCAGCCTCGAGGATGGGGGTAGTGGCTATAATTAGACGAGAACTTGAAAGAGCAAAAAATTATATGGCTCAATGGGATCGATACAATGAATTGAAAAGAATGAAAATTTTGAATCGACCCCTTCTTGCTCCCCGAAAGGATCTGCAGCTTGAAGCTCTTGCCGATTTATTAAGAGGAAAACTTGTGGCTCGTTGCCATAGTTATCGAGCTGATGAGACTATCGAGTTTATTGAACTCAGTCATGAATTTGGTTTTCGAATTGCTTGCTTTGAGCATATTCCAGAGGCATATAAGATAACTAAAGAATTGGTGGCGGAAAGAATTGGAATTTCTGTTTTCATGGATAGCTGGGCTTATAAAATGGAAGCAGCCGAGGGTATTGCTACTATGCCTGCTTATTGTACTCAACAAGGGGTTTTGGTTTCTCTTAATTCCGACAGTAATGAACGCATCCGAAGGCTCTTCAATGATGCGGCGAAAGCGATTAAATATGGTGGACTATCTGAAGACGAAGCTCTTAAATTGATTACCCTGAATCCCGCAATTCAATTAGGGGTTGACAAATGGGTTGGCTCAATTGAGGTAGGAAAACACGCCGATTTAGCTGTTTTTAATGAACATCCTCTTTCAGCTTACACTCGCTGTGATTTAACCATCATTGAGGGAGAAGTTTATTTCGATCGAGAAGCTTATCTTAAGGAAAGAGAAGCGGCTCAAAAGGTCAATCCAAAACCTAAAACCACAGGAGGTAACCAATGAGGAGTCAAAGAAAATGGCTTTTATTTTACTTATTAACTCTATTGATTTTCTTTTGTCCGCTGAAGGCAGAGGAAACAATTGTTATTACCAATGTAAAAATAATCCCTATTGTCGGAAATGATGTAGAAAAGGGAACAATTGTTATCCGCGGCGAAAGAATTGAGGAAATTGGTTCCAATATCTCTATTCCTTCTAAAGCTAAAATTATTGATGCCCAAGGTTTAATTGCCTATCCAGGAATGATTGACGGATATAGCCAGCTGGGATTATCTGAGATCAGCTCAATTCAAGCAACCATCGATTATCGCGAAACCGGGCGTCTTAATCCTCAGGTTTTAGCGACGGAAGCCTTAAGACCTGACTCCATGCATATTCCCATTACTAGGTCAAATGGCATCACGGCTGCTCTCGTGGCTCCTTCAGGCGGTTTAATTTCAGGTCGTAGTGGGCTTATTCATCTTTATGGCTGGACACCACCGGAAATGATTGTTAAAAGTCCGATTGCCCTCCATTTGGAACTGCCAGCCGCTCGAGGTGGTTTTCGCCGGACGGCCAATCAGCCGGCTGAAGGGACTAGACTTTTAGATGAAGTTAAAACCCTTTTTGACCAGGCTCGGCTTTATGAAAAAAGAAAGCTAGCGGCTAGCAAGAATAAACTCATCCTTTTGCCTGAATTTGACGAGAAACTAGAAGCCCTCCTGCCGGTAATTCATGGGGAACTTCCGTTGATGATTTCAGTTCATTCGGCCAATGATATTCGCGCGGCCATTAAATTTGTTCAAGAACAAAAAGTTAAAGCCATTTTTTATGGAGTAAGTCAAGGGTGGATGGTAGCCAAAGAGATTGCCCAAGCAGGAATACCTGTCGTTTTTGCGTCTCTTCATCAGTTACCCCCTAGTTGGGAAGATGGTTACGACGCTCTTTATCGTAATCCTGGAGTTCTAAGTAAAGCTGGGGTGAAAATTGCCTTTTCTTCGTCAAGTGCTAGCTTGGCCAAAGAGTTACCTTATCATGCCGCAAAAGCTGTTGCTTTTGGCCTAGATAAAAGAGAAGCTTTAAAAGCGGTCACCCTTTATCCAGCTCAGATTTTTGGAGTGGATAATCTTATGGGCAGTTTGGAAAAAGGCAAACTTGCCAATATAGTTTTAGCTGAAGGTGATCTTCTGGAACTTAGAACAGTTATTCGTCATGTTTTTATTAAAGGACAAGAAATAGATTTATCTAGCGCTTACACAGAATATTTAGAAAAATACAAAAAGAGACTAGAGAAAAAATAAGAAATTTAAACTACTTTCATTTTTTTTTAGACTTAACTTGTAAGTGAGCTTTTATATTTAGCCATTAATTTAAGAAGGAGGGTTCATATGAAAATAAAATTTAAAATTATGATTCTTTTATTATTTTTTCTTGTTTTTCCCTTAACTTTCGAAGCCAAAGAAATAATTCAAGAAGAAAGATATGACTTGATTATCAAACAGGCCTTGATCTACGATGGCTCCCTCAATTCACCTTTTACCTCTGATATTGCCATAAAGGGAGACTCAATCGTCAAGATCGGCCGCAATCTGCAAGTTAAAGCCAAAAAAACCATTGAAGCGAAAGGTCTTATAGCCACTCCAGGCTTCATTGATCTTCACACGCATGTTGATGAAGGCATGTATTTTCCAGAAAATCGAGCTTGTCTCAATTTTCTATATCAAGGGGTAACTTCTGTGGTCGTTGGTCAATGTGGTTCAAGCGCCTGGCCTTTATTTGAAAAAGCCTCAGATGTGATTGAGATTTGGACAAAAGAAGGGATTGGTCCTAATGCAGCTCTTCTCATTGGGCATGGGACTGTCCGCCGAATTGTTATGGGGATGGAAAATCGAGCTCCTTCTCCTGAAGAATTGGAAAAAATGAAGATTTTGGTCCGAGAAGCTATGGAGCAAGGAGCTTGTGGCTTATCTACAGGACTTATTTACGCTCCTGGCTCATTTGCTAAAACAGATGAGATAATCGAATTGGCCAAGATTGTCGCTTCTTATGGAGGCATTTATCATACTCATATTAGGAATGAAAGAGATCGACTTCTTGAAGCTATTAGCGAAGCTATCACAATTGGAGAAAAGGCCGGCTTACCTGTGCACATTTCTCATTTTAAAGTTCTGGGTAAATCCAATTGGGGACTTGTCAAAAAAGCAACTGCTTTGATTGAAGAAGCTAAAGCTAAGGGTCTTAAAATTACCGCAGACCAATACCCTTTTCGTTTCTCCAATAATTATCCTTATCAATACCTAATACCTCGACAAGTTTGGGTTGGAGATGAAACTGATCGGCTTCGTCAAGAAGATATTGAAAAAATTTTTGATTATCTAAGGGATGATGAACTAATCAATCTTTATAAAAAAATAACACCTTACTTCCCCCTGTCGGCTCATCATGAACAATTTCTTCAAGAATTGCCGCGAAAACGTCTAGTTAATCTGGTCGCCGGTCAGCTGATTGATTTAAGAGATTTTCAAGGACCATCTAATTTAAGAGAGAGGCGTTTATTTTTAGCTCGACTCAGTCATCCCGAAGCAGGAAAAAAAATTAGAGAGGCGGTGCGGCAAAATCTCGAGAATTATGGTCCTGAGAATATTTTTGTGGCTATTTGTCCGGAAAAACAGTTGGAAGGCAAGAGCCTAGCTGAGGTAGCTAAAATAAAAAATAAGCCGATTGAAGAGGTGGCTATCGAGCTAGATCTCATGGAGGCCAAATGTATTCCCTTTACCATGGCTGAAACTGATCTTGAATATATCATGAAAAAAGAATATGTAGGCACTGGAAGCGATGGCGAAGCACCCTTTTTTGGTTTGGGTTTGCCCCATATTCGCTCTTATGCTACCTTCTTGTACAAAATTAAGAAATATGCCTTGGAAAAGAAAGTAGTTTCTTTGGCTCATGTCATCAGGTCGCAAACTTCCTTGCCTGCAGCTATTATGAATTGGCCTGATCGAGGTTGGCTTAAAGAAGGATATAAGGCTGATATTGTTCTCCTTGATCTTGATAAGTTAGAGACACCTGCAACCATTACTAATCCTCATCAATACGCAAAGGGTGTCGTTTATCTTATTATCAACGGCCAAACAGTGATCGAAAAGGGAAGATATACTGGATTACTTCCTGGCCGGGTGCTCTTAAGAAAAACAAATTAAAGGAAAAACGAAGAAAAAAGAGGAACGGAAAGCCAAACCTAAATTAAATTTTATTAACTTGAAATGAATTAGACATTAAAATTAAAGCTAAGAAGGCAAAAGAGGCCATCATTAGAAAGGGAGCCTGAATTGAAAAGAGATCAGAAATAAATCCAGAGACCAGGGAAAAGAAAGCGCCAGCAATTAATTGGAGATTAGAGGCCAGACTAAAAGCTTGAGCTTGATTTTTAAGGTCGACTTTAGCCCCAATACTCGCTTGAAGGGAAGGAAAAATAAGAAATAAAAAGAGACCAAAGAGATATAAACTTAGCTGAGCAAACCAACAAGAAGAAGTTAATCCAATCAACAACAAAGTAATCAAGGAGCCTGAGAGTCCAACATAAGTAAGTTTCTTTCTTCCAAAAAGACAACAAAGACGGCCATATAGATAGGTAATCAACGTACCGAGGCCAATCCATAAAGCAAGAATAAGGCCTGTTTTTTCCATATCAAGATGAAAACGATGGTGAAAGAGGGAAGGAGCATAATAAACTACCAAACCCCAGCCTCCGCCCGCAAATACTAAGCCTGGAAGATAAGGGAGAATGGACATAAAAGTTTTCTTCCAGGATTGCCAAGTTAAAGCTTCCGTCCTTTCCTCTGGAAGTTCAAGTGACTTGACTAGAAAATAACTTATCAAACCAAAACAAAAACAAAAACCCGACCAAAAATAGAGAGGCGCTTGCCAAGATAATTGCTCAGCCATGATCCCAGATATTAAAAAAGCTATAAAAACGCCAAAATTACCTGAACTGCTCTGAATGCCCATGGCCAAGTCTAGTTCGCCAGCTTTATAAATTTTGGAAACCAACGATAATCCAAGGGTATGATAAAAGCTATCAAAGAGCCGAAAGCCGAAATAAATTAATAGAAAAAAGAACCAGGATTTCGCTTGAGATAAAAGAAAAAGGGTAGCACTGATTCCTAGGCAACTTGCTAGAAGAAAATGTTGATAACGAGCCAGGTGGGCAACTTGGACAATAACGATCTGAAAGATAAAAGTTGTTAGAAGACCTAAGTAAGACATAATTCCTATTTGGCTATAATTTTTTAAAATGAAGGACTGGCTTAGAAGCAGGGGGAAAACCATGGGAACCGCAACCGTGGCTCCATCATTGAGACCATGAAAAATAGCTGAAGAAATTAAAATTCTTGGGCGCACCATAAAGCCTTTTTATAATTCTAAGCTTTTCGTCTGTCAATCAAAACTAACTCTTGATTATTTTGACATATTTGTTTGCGGTTTTACTTTTATCGTCTAGGTTTAATTGACAATCAAGAGCTTTTTCCATTAGGTTAATTACTTCAAAAGGAGGTAAGGCCAATGAGTAAACTCTCGAGAAGAAATTTTATGAAAACTGGCTTAGCCATTGGAGCAAGCAGTTTCATTTTTAAGGCTTCTCCCTTGCTGCCTGCTCAACCTGAAAAAAAGATAATCGCCATAGCTTCAAGTAATGGCTTAAAAGCGACTGAAAGGGCCATGGAGCTCTTGAGACAAGGGGCCGATCCGTTAGATGCTGTTATTGCTGGAGTAAATTTAGTCGAAGAAGATCCAGAAGATACATCGGTGGGCTACGGAGGCTTACCTAATGAAGAGGGAGAAGTTGAACTTGATGCTTCGGTAATGCACGGTCCAACTCATAATGCGGGCGCCGTAGCCGCTCTTCGTGGCATAAAAACTCCATCTAAAGTGGCTAAATTGGTCATGGAAAGATGCGATCATGCTCTCCTTGTTGGTGAAGGAGCTTTGAAATTCGCCAAAGCCCATGGCTTCAAAGAAGAAAATTTGCTCACAGAGCGAGCCCGAGAAATTTGGCTTAGATGGAAGGAGACTCTTTCGGAGCGGGATAATTGGTTTCCTCCTAAATCCGAAAAACTACCAGCTGAAGTTAAATCTTTCGTCGACGCTTACGGCACTATTAATTGTTTAGCCCTCGATAGCCAAGGAAATCTAGCTGGAGTAACCACGACCAGCGGGTTAGCCTTTAAACTTCCGGGCAGGGTAGGTGATTCTCCCATAATCGGGGCCGGCCTTTACGTTGATAATGATATCGGCGCAGCCGGTTCAACAGGCAGGGGCGAGGCTAATTTATTGAATTGTGGTAGTTTCCAAGTGGTCAATTTCATGGCTCAAGGATACTCACCGGAAGAAGCCTGTTTAAGGACTCTTCAAAAAATTGCCGAAAAAACCAAGTATCAACCTCATCTTTTGGATAAAGATGGTCTGCCTCGGTTCGGACTTAATTTTTACGCCCTCAACAAAAAAGGCGAGTTTGGAGCTGCTTCCATGTGGAGTGGAGCCTATTATGCTGTTCATGATGGTCGCGAAAACAAATTGAGAGAAGCTGCCTATCTTTTTAAACGGAAGAAATAATTTTACCGAAGATTAAAGATTTATTAATTTAATTATTTTGACTGGAAAAGCTAGGTAAAAATTAAACGAAATAGATTCTTTTACCTCTAATAAATAAATTTAGGATTTTCAAGCTAATAGTTCTCTTAAAACTACTCTTCAATAATAAGAACAGGGTGACCCTCTTCACTAAGAATTTGAGCCAGCCGCATCGCTTGCTCTCGGTCTTTGGCTTTTATTCTGACCCGATAATAAATGGTTTGATCTGTTTTATAGATCGAAATAAAAACATCTGGATATTTTGATTTAAGTTCATTATAGAGCTTTTGGGCATTAGCTTCGATGATAAAAGCTCCGAGCTGAATATAATAATCGGGGAGGCGGGGGGAGGGAGAAATGTCCCTCAACACTTCTAACCGAACAGGAATTACTCCTGGTCCAATGGCTCCGATTACTCTAGCCGCAGCGTAGGAAAGATCGATAATCCGTCCGGGCACAAATGGTCCTCGGTCGTTGATTCTGACAATTACTGATTGACCGTTATAAAGATTAGTAACCATAACGTAAGTGCCAAAAGGCAAAGTGGGATGAGCAGCTGTCAAATCATGCATATTGAATATTTCTCGACTGGAAGTTGGTCGGCCATGAAATTCAGGTCCATACCAGGAAGCCAGTCCCTCCTGGATGAAAGTTTTAGGTTCTGGCTTTAAGGTGGCACAACTGTAAAAAACATAGAGAGCCACGCCAAATAGAATTAAAAAGGAAAAATTATAAAGGGAAAAAGTCGATTTCATTATTTAGCAATTAATAATTATGTTTTCAAAAAATTAAGAAGCTTTCTTCTTAAATATCGAAAAGCTGAAAGAGGCTGAGAACAAAAAGTAAAAAGCTCTAAATCCTCAGGGGAAATCAGACCAGCTTCACGAAGTGCTTCAAAATTAATCACTTTACGCCAAAATTCTTCGCCATAAAGTAAAATAACAAGATCTTGTCGATTGATTTTTCCAGTTTGAACTAAAGTTAGAGTTTCAAAGAGTTCATCTAAAGTTCCAAAACCTCCTGGAAAAGCCACCACAGCTTTAGCTTTATAAATCAGCCAAAATTTACGGGTAAAAAAATAATGGAAAATAAAAGATAGTTCAGGGGAAATATAGGGATTAGGAATTTGTTCATGGGGCAAAGAAATATTCATCCCAATTGATTTGCCACCAGCTCTAGCTGCACCTCGGTTGGCCGCTTCCATAATTCCAGGACCACCTCCGGTGCAAATAACAAAATTCTTTCCCTTTGGCTTTAATTTAATGGCCCACTTGACTAAAAGATAGGCCAATTCTTCCGCATCCCAGTAGTATTTAGCCATTTCTGATTTTTCAAGAGGATTAACTCGAGAAGAACCTAAAAAAAGGACAGTCGTATGGACTTTATATTTTTCCAGCCGATACCAAGGCTCAAGAATTTCGCTTAATATTCTGATAACTCGGGCATGTTCGGAATGAAGAAATTCTATGTTTTCATAAGCTTTTTCTGGGAAATAGGGTTTTTCTGGCTTTTCCTGGTTCATGCTGGTCATTCTATCTCAATTTGGCTCAAAGCTCAATGATTTTGACATCATTGGGAGAATATGTTTAAATAGCTTGAGGCTCAAAGTGAATTTCTCTTTAAAAGATATACTTTCGGCTGGTGATTATTTTGGTCGACTAATAGCCATTGGTTTAACTCTTTCGGGTCAAAAAATTTTTGTTCTCTATGGTCTTACTGGTCGCTCTCAAACCAGCCGTTCTCGGCGCCTAATCCAAAAGCCTGATGGAATCTACACTGAACCTATTTCCGACCAAGCTCTTAATCTTCAAAATAAAGACCTATTAATTTATCCAGCTGTCCTAATTGATTGGGGGCTCGCAGTGAGTAATGGCCAGCAAACAAGAGATATTGCTCACCAGCTTTCTTTAAAGATTGACGATCCAGAAATTATTTTGAAAAATGCTTTAGCTAATTGGAGTTATGAACCTGATCGACCTACCTTTACTCCTAGAATAAGTGCCTGCCTCACTCCTGGTGGCAAGCTGGCCATGGCCCTAATCAAGCGAGGAAAAAAGGGGGAAAAAGTTAGTGAATACTATTCGCCCCGTCTTAGCCCAGGTGAAGGTTATTTATTAGCTACCTATCAGGGACCAAATCTCCAACCGCCGCCTTCTTTTTCAGGCCCCCCCCTAAATTTTTCTTTACAGAGTCAACAAGCCAAAGAAATTTTGGTTGAGTTTTTTGAAGCTTTGGCCCCGAAAGAAGGAAAAGAAGATTGGCGAATTGCGGCGGCTGCAGTAGTTTTATCTTTTCCTAACCTAGAAACTAAGGAAATAGAAATTATCAATCGCTTTTAAAGAGAGGAGGCTTCTTTAAATGAAAACAAAATCTTCTTCAGAAGCTCGTCGTCAATACCTGACTAAAGTTAAAGAGGAATTTCCCGAAACAATGATCGTTGGCGAAACCAAGTTTATTAAGAAAATTTCAATGCGCTATGGCGAAAATCCTGGATATCCAGCTGCTTTTTATGTTGAAGCTGAAGCTTCAGGCCCTAATATGGCCACTATGGAGATTCTTCAAGAGGGCACAAAGGGGCTAAGTTATATTAATGTGGCTGACATGGATTTAGGGCAACGTTTACTTCTTAAGCTTCACTCAATTTATCCTGAAGACGCCATTGCGGTTTTAGTTAAGCATGAAATGCCCAGTGGGGTAGCAAGAGCCAAAAAGCCTATTGAAGCTTTTGAGCTGGCTTGGGGATGCGACTCTCTTTCTAATTTTGGGAGTGTCAATGTCTTTAATTTCGAGGTTAACGAAGAGCTAGCGCCTCTGCTGATTGAATCAGCGAGGAATATAGAGGTCATTTATGCTCCCTCTTTCACCCCTGAAGCCTTAGCAATTTTAGCCAATCGAAAAACTTTAAGGCTTTGTCGAATGGCCCCTCTCAATCAACCAGCTTGCGATAATGGCCTTGAAATTAAGCGATTAGCGGGTGGACTTTTAGTTCAGAAGCGATTTGATTCTAAAATTACCAGCCCCTCAGCTATCGATGTCGTTTCTTTAAGAAAACCAACCGAAGAAGAAATTGAAGCTGCCCTTTTTAATTGGATCGTGGCTTGCTTTACTCGATCTAACGCTGTCGTTATTGGCCAAAAAGATAAGATTCATGGTATCGGTTCTGGTCAAAGATCCAGAATAGATGCAGCTGAAAATGCCATTCGCCTTTCTCGTCGAGGCTATGGTCCTCAGGGATGTGTTTTAGCCTCTGATGCGTTTATGCCTTTTAGTGATGTAGTTGAATTAGCTGCCGCTAATGGCATAACGGCTGTGATTGCACCTTTAGGTTCAATTCGGGATGACGAAGTCCTTCGTCGAGCTGACGAGCTTAATTTGGCTTTTCTGGTTACACGAAAACCAGGGGAGATTGACTCTGAAAGAGCTTTTCTTCACCGTTAAAGTAAGCAAAAATGGGACTAAAGGAATATCGAGCCAAAAGAGATTTCTCTCGAACCCCTGAACCAGAAGGAAAAGAAGAAAAAGCCAGAAGGAGCCAAGAACTTATTTATGTGATTCAGAAACATCAAGCTACCCACCTTCATTACGACTTACGACTCGAAGAAGAAGGAGTTCTCAAAAGTTGGGCCATTCCTAAAGAGCCACCGTTAAATCCAGGAGTAAAGCGATTAGCTGTAGAAACCGAGGATCATCCCCTTGGCTATGAAGATTTTGAAGGAGTTATCCCAGAGGGAGAATACGGCGCTGGAACAGTCGAAATCTGGGACAAAGGTAGCTACGTCCCCCTTGAACTTGGTCCTGGGAAAAAAATTATTGAAATTAAAGGAAAAAAACTCAAAGGAACATATGCCTTAATTAAAATAAAGAGTAAAAATGGAAGCGACAAAAATTGGCTTTTTTTTAAAATTAGCAAAGAAAGGGCACAAATCCCTTCTTTTCCTTCTTTCAAATCAAGGAAAAAAGTTAAAAAATAAACAAACCCCTTTTCAGCTTTTAGGACGCAAAAAGGCAGCTGCTGTTTCTGGGGAAACAGGATTTATATAAAAGCCTGTCCCCCATTCAAACCCAGCTGCTTTGGTCAAAATAGGAATGATCTCTAAATGCCAATGATAATAGTGTTCAACGCCATTCGGACAATCACCAATTGAATGGGGATTTGGACCCTGATGGATATAAAAATTATAGGGGGGATCAGATAGAATTTTTTTTAATCGAACCAAAACAGTTTTCAAAGCTTGAGCTAAGCTCTTTTTTTCTATTTCAGTTATTTCTGAAAACCAGGTGGAATGGCCTTTGGGATAAAGACGTAGTTCGAAGGGAAAACGGGGAGCAAAAGGAGTTAGGACACAAAAATGGTCGTTTTGGTAAACCAATCGTTCGCCTTTCTTAAGTTCTTCTTCAATCAATCGACAGAAAATACATTGGCCAAATCTTTCTTTGAACTGGCTTGAACTTCTTAGCTCTTCAAGAATTCGTTTGGGGACGATAGGCGTGGCCACAAGCTGAGAATGGGGATGAGATAAAGAGGCTCCGGCTTCTCGACCTTTATTTTTAAAAAGGTGAAGATATTTATATTGTTTTTCTTTCTGGATTTCGAGCATCCTATTTTGGTAAGTATCTATAATTTTTTCAAGATGATTAAGCCTAAAATCAGCCAATTCTCCTTTATGATTAGGACTTTCAATAATCACCTCATGAACTCCTATTCCTTCCATACGGAAGAAAAGACCATCTTCACTTTTTTCAATCTTCGGGGTCAATCCGGGAGAAAGGGCAGGGAATTTATTAGGCACTACCCGAACTAGCCAACCAGGTTGATCTGGTTTTGAACCTTTTCGCCTAATGGCGAAAACTTCAGGTGGGGTTTTGATTTCATTGCCTTCGCAAAAGGGACAGAATTTTTGGCTCTCGTTTTTTTGAGTTTCCTGAGCTGGCCGAAAATCATCAGGTCGTTTGCTTCTCTCGATCGCAATTATTACCCACCGTCCACCAATAATGTCTTTTCTCAATTCAGACATGATGATTACCCTATTAATTCTTTTATTTTAGCTTTTAATTCATCAAGAGAAGTTGATTTAATAAGATAGGCATCGGCGGCCCAACTCATAAAATCATAGCGATAGCTTTGATAAGCAGTATTGATTATAACGGGAATATCTTTCCTGATGGCCATAATATCCGCAATTAACTCCAATCCATCTTTTACGGGCATTCGAATATCAGTGATAATAAGATCAAAATTACCTTTTTTGATAAGATCAAGAGCGCGACGAGCGTTAGTAGTCGCGACCACCTCATAGCCAGCCCGTTTGAGCTCCTCTCGATAAAGTAAGCAAAGATTTTTTTCATCCTCAACCACCAGAATTCTTTTCTTATTTTTCATAGTTAACCTGCTCTAAAGTAAAGTTTGATAATTGTCCCCTGATTTTCCTTACTTTCTACTTTAATTTGGCCACCACTGGCTTCCATAAACCTTTTAACATAGGCGAGGCCAAGACCTAGTCCCTTTTCTTTAGTTGAGGTGAAAGCCTCAAAAATGCGGTCTTTTAGGTGGTTAGGAATACCTCGACCATTATCTTCAACAGCAATAACAATCCAATCACTATTTTCGCGGAAAGCTTTAATTTTAATTAAGCCTCCATCTTTGAGAGCCTCGATTGAATTTTCTACCAGATTGCGAAGCGCCTCCCCAAGATAAACTGGCTCGGATAAAACGTGAACCAGGCCAGATTCAATTTCAGTTTCAATGGTAACTTTTCTCGATTTAATCATAGGTTTCACTGCTTCTATGGTCAATTTAAAAATTTCCTTAAGATTGACTGGGGCTTTTTCCTTGATATCAATTCGGAAAAATCCGGTTAAGCGATTCATGATTTTTTCGAGTCGGTTAATTTCCTCTTTAATAATTCGCAAATTTCTCATTTTCTTGTTCTCATCGAGACCTGGAGCAAGAAGTTGGTCCACAAACCCGCCAATGATGACTAAAGGATTTCGTAATTGATGAGTTACGAACATAGCCATTTCACCTAAAGCAGCTTGCCGCTTCATTTCAACCACTCTTTGTTGGAGACGAGTCACATAAATATAATTCCCAGCGGCAAGACCGCAAAGGCTAGCCAGTTCAATGTCCTGGTTATTTATAGGCTTCCTAGTAATCGCATTATCCAAAATTATTTCTCCGAATATTTCGTCGGGTGAAAGCAGGGGAATGCAAAGGAATTCATCCACCTTTATAAGCTCTCGAAACTGGGGATCAACTAAGGGTTCATTATAAGCGTCTCTGACCAAAATTATCTCTCGAGATACTGCAGCAAGCGCCGGCAGGGACGGCTCTTGAGGGGAAAGAGGAAAAGAAACTTGTTTTATTTTCTGAACCAAAGGATTACTCTCGTTCATAAGGAGACGACGATTATAGTCAATAATTTCCGAATAGCCAATTTCTGGAGTCGAAAGAATTTGCCACAGGGAAATAGCTTCTTCCGCTGAAGATGGACCCAGCCAGAATTCACCCTTAAGTTGGTCGCCGTCGACAAGAAAAAGCATTGCTCGATTAAAACCAAGGCCAGATCCAGCCGTTAGAGCGGTCAGAATTACCAATAAATTATCTTTAAGAGAAAAAGGTTGAAAGAAACTTTGGGCTAAAATAGAGAAAATTTGAAGTTCTTTAGAGGCACTTTGGACAAATTGATGGCGAAAGGGATGAAACCGTTCAATCATATAGGTCTATCTCCATCGATAACTTTGAAAAAAGTCCATCTTCGTTTTCCCAACATGTTAGGAGCTTACTTTCGTCTAGGCTAAGCTCGCTATCTCTTTTTATCCAATTGATGAGGGTTCTAGCTCGTTCATAATGAAGAGCAGCCCTATTTTCCGCATAGTCCCGAGCTGTCCAAGTAGAAATTAAAAAAGGCCAATCAGAACTTTCTAAGAGCAGTTTCTCTCGGAAAAGCTGAACCCAAAGACGCGGTTCAGCTTTAAGCTGTTTTCTCTTTAGTTTTAAGGTTTCTTCTTCAAGCCAATAGATTTTCTCCCAAATCCAAACAGTATCTTCATTCAGCCAAAGCCAATGAAAGCCACCTGACCCCCACGACCCTTCCGGTAGAGAAATCGAAAGCTTAGGCTTTATCTTTTCTAAGCAAGCACTGGTTTTTTCGAGTTGGATGGGGCTTGAAGCTAGATTTTTAATTACAAAATAAAGCCATTCTGGGCCTTCAAACCACCAATGTCCAAAAAGTTCGGTATCATAAAAAGAAGCTATAACTCCTTCTTCAGTTTCTTTTAGAATATCAAATAACAAGCTGACAAAATGCGTGGCCTGGCTTTCCAGCCTTAATTTGGCTTTATCAGGTTGATAGATCTCTTTTTCTCCTAAATCGAGATTGTTGGCCGTAACTCGCCAATAACGAAGACCTCCAGGGAAGTTTTTTTTATGGAATTCAAGATACCAGCCATCGCCAGGATAACCTGAGGAACTACTCCAAACCTGATGGCCTGTTCGATCGTCTCGAGCAAAAAAGGCCAGGCCTGATGGTTCAGAAAAATAGGGAAAATAAGGAGAAAGCTCAATCTTTTTTCCGGTTCGGCGATGGTTAAATGATTTTTCCCAGAGCTTTTTCAAGGCTGGGAAGCGATCAAAATAAACTCCTTTAACTTCACTTGCTCGAAGTAAAGGTAGATCTACCAAGAAATAATTAAATCCAATTTCCTTAAGGATTACATCAATCGCCGGACGCCACATAGGCGACGAATTACCTACTGGTTTTGACCAAAGATATCCAGGACGATAAGCGCATTCTGGCAGCCAAAATCCTTTGGGAGAGCGCTCAAAATAATGCTCATAAACAACTTTTCCAACTCTCATTTGGAGGCGCAGACTTGAATCCTGACTAAGCAAAGGTAAATAGGCATGAGTAGCGGCTGAAGTCAGGATTTCAATTTTGCCTTCGTTTTGGAGTTGGCGGAAGGCGGCGATAAGATCTTCTTGCCAGCGATAGACAAAAGCCTCAAATTGCTTTTCATACCAATGGCTCCAAAAAACAGCTAGATGAGCTAACTCCCTCTGGCCTGATTTTTCAAAATAAAAACGATCCTTTTCTGCGGCTTCGATTTTCATCAGAAGATATTTTTTAAAGCCGTTTTTAAAGGATTGGCTAGCTAATTGATCGCTTAAGACTGGAGTGAAGGAGATAGAGACGCTAGGTTCATAGCCTTCTTGGCTTAACCTGTAAAAAACATCAAGCAAAGGGAGGTAACTTTCAGCAGCGGCTTCATAAAGCCAATCCATGCCATGAGGCCAATTCCCATGGTTAATAACATAAGGAAGATGGGTATGAAGCACGAGAGTGAAAAATTTATTCGCCATTTTCAAATTCTATCATAATTGAAAAGATGAAATTTTCATTAGCTTTAAGATAAAGGCGCCAGAGAGCCAAAAGGTTAATACCCTGATATATTATCTCAAAATCTTTCTCTGATTGCGAGAGAGTTTCAAGGGGGGTAATCCAAAATTGAGGTTCAGGCTGAAAAGATAGCTGAATTTTTCTTTTTAAAAGAAAGAAACTAGAAGTTTTTAATTCCCATTCGTCAGGAAGAAGATAAAAATTCCATTCTTGACCGAAAAAACAATCGAGAGTTTCTGCATTTTTATTTTGAATATTGTATTCAATCAGAATATTTTTTGACTTAGGAATTATAGTTTTTCGAATAAATACTTTGAAATCTTTTTCCGTGAGGCGGACCATGCCTTCTTTTTCTAGATAAAGATAATTTTCCCTTAAATTGAAATCATATTCTTGTTCAAAAAAATCGCCAACATCTTGATATTCTCTTCTGGTCCACTTTTCAAAAGTTAAAGTCAGGTCAAAAAAATGATCGAGAAGGGAAGTTCGTCGATACTTATCATAATGAAAATAAATCTCGTAATTTTCTGGCAATTTTCTTGCTAGCTCATGGATA
Source organism: Candidatus Aminicenantota bacterium (assembly GCA_026416195.1). Lineage (GTDB taxonomy): Bacteria > Acidobacteriota > Aminicenantia > Aminicenantales > CALLJL01 > CALLJL01. The sequence continues at coordinate 28,411 of JAOAFQ010000157.1, forward strand.
CTTTTACCTTCAGTTGCGGCGGTCGAATATTGATGATAACTCTCTGGCCATCTGGAAAGAACATTGGTTAAATTTCGAGAATAAGGAAGATAATCAAATTCAATTAAACTACCTCCACAGGTCGGTTTAAAAATTAAGTTATAAGTTTGATTCCGATAAAATATTTCTGGCTGAGAATCACAATCAAAGTCAATTAATTCCCAACCAGCTTTGACTCTAGCCGCTTTTTCAGCTTCTAAAAGATGAAAATACACGGCTTGGCGAAGGTGAGGTAGATAAAGACCGCCAAAAACTCCATGCCAATAGGCATCATTGCATTGACTTCGATAAAGATTTTTTAAGACAATTTCGTTTTTAATCTTTCGCTCTTCGATAAATTTAGAAAGCTGAAGCACTCTTTTATGGAGATGATGACTTTCTGGATATTTAAGGAAAAATTCTCGAAAAAAGCCGCCCCTTATAAGTCGTCTAAAATCAAGGGACAAAATGTTTTTAAGTTCCCGCAATTTTTTTAATTGTTCCCTATTGAGAATCCACTCCATCATTTCTTCATAAGAAGCTGGAGGCAAATAAACAAGCTTCAATTTCGGTTTTGTGGCCAGAAATTCGCTAAAAGTCAGCGTTTTTATTTTCGACGTTCGTAAATAATTAAGAAAAGAATCAAGCCAACCTGCTTCATACACCCAGTTTTTGGTCCCTGGCCAAAGACCGAACTTCTCGCCATCATCACCAAGAATTGCTAAGTTACCTGAATTAGCTAGCTGATGGAAATACGCGTCTATCTCCTCTGGGGGGTGAAAAGGAATAAGATATCTTAATCGTTTATCGATCGGAAAAATTACTAGCGGAAAACCTTGGTCTTCGGTAATAAAGGGAAATCGTGGATTGATTAAGCCGGCATAATAGAAATGTTCTTCATCGAGTAAAGTAAACTTATACCCTGCCTCAGCCAAGGTTCGAGCCAGCTGAGGCTCCCAAACTCTTTCAGCAATCCAAGCTCCCTGCGGTCTGATTCCGAATTTTTTTTCAAGATAATCAGCCATTAAAAGGAGTTGACTCCGCCGATCCCATTCGGGAATTATAGCTAGAATCGGTTCATAGAAAGCCCCACCAAGTAATTCGATTTGATTTCTTTCAATCATTGATTGAAGGAGTTTAATTACCTCAGGTCGGTGGATTTCCATATACTCCCAAAGGGGACCAGAAAAATGAAGGGAAAATTTAATTTCTGGATATTTAGCTAAATTTTGTAAAAAAGGAAAATAACTGTCATCAAAGGCTTTTTCTATAACGGAAGGAAAATTACCTATAGGCTGATGATTATGAACAGCCCAAAGAAAAGCTAGTTCAGGCATGGCTTATCCCTTGGGTAGCCAAACTGCGGGCGTACTCGAGATAGCTGTCAAAAAGGATTTCAAATTCCTCGACGTTGGCTTCGCCGAACCACCAGAACCAATCGGAACCTTCAGCGATCAGAATAGCCTCGTTTTGTCCAGATTCCTTTCTAACCATAGCCAATTTTTCCCAAGCTGCATTTTTAGCCGGATGACCTATCCACCGAGAAAAATTGCCTAACCATGTTCCAGGAACAAGCTCAATCTCTTGAACTGAAGGCATAATTTTTAAATAATCACTAATTTTTACTGGTTCTAAGCCAGGCGTTAATTTTAACCGCGAATATAACTCTCTCAAAAAAGAGACGCCATTTTCCGGATAGCCAGCCCAAGGATTTTCCCCATCCAAGGCCACAACTAAAAGACTATCTTCTTCTAAATAAACCATTCTCTGGCGAATTTTCTCGATAAAATGATCTACAGCGGTTTTAGTTTCCCAATGCTGATATTCAAAGCTTATTAGATCAGAAAGTTCGCGATCACGAAAAAAAACAATTAACCCTTGGCAGTAATAGGGACGTCCAAGGAGACTAAAATCAGGTGTTCTCTTGAGACTTTTCCAAAGAATATTTTCATCAGTAATTAGATAGGAATAATTGGATCTAGAAATTATTTTAGCTACTTCCAAACTGACCCCCCCCTCCGAAGGCCAAAAACCAGTCGGCTCCTGGCCAAAGATTTGCTTAAAATAACGCCGACCTTTTTCAATTTGGACAGCAGCATCTTCAGGATAGCGAAAAGAAATGCTAGGCTTTAATGTTTCTTCAGCTATTGATATATCAACAATCAAAGGCAGAAGGGGATGGTAATAAGCCGATGTCGTTAACTCTATTTGGCCATTTAAATAGAGCTTTTTATAAAGAGGAATAACTTTTTTCTGAATTTGTTGTTTTCTTTCAAATAAAACATCCTTATCTTTGATTTTCATAATTTCTGGCTGCAATAAAGGTGAAAAGAAAGATTGAAGAGCCCTAAGCTGATATTCAGATTTATTATCAATGATTTCATCCTTTGAAAGAAAACGATTCAATCGAGTTAAGTCTTCTGCAGTCAAGTCATCAGGTTTTTTCTTAAAAGAGCTTTCTAAAAAATCATCAGCTTGCCCTTGAGCATAAATTTCAATCTGTTCAAGCAAGCAAGGAACAAAGTTGAAATTGCATTGGAAAGCTTGCTCTTCAACCAGATAGGCCATCTGGTAATAATTCTTAGTTAGATGAAAATTAACATAAGGTAAGATAAATTTACCCGAAAGCGGATGGCGATAAATAGGTTGATGTAAGTGCCATAAAATTGTAAAAAACATCTTTGAATAATAGATTAAGCCTCATTTTCTGTCAAGTTAAAGTTAAGTTTTGGGGTGAATTTTATTGGTTCTTTTGCCCTCTCAATTATTCTTTTTTAAATAGGTTAGAAGCTGCCTAGCAGTATCAATTCTTGGGTCATTAGTTGAAGCCAATTTTAAAAAGGTTTCAAGACAATTGATGGCTTCTGCGACACGATTTAAACCAATATATATCGTTCCAAGCTGATAATAGGCATCAACATATTCTTTATTAAGAGAAATAGCTTTTTCAAAATAGGTTAAGGCTTTTTCTGACTCTCCAAGATTTACAAGACAAATTCCTAAATTATAGATGGTATCCACATCTTCTTCGTTCAGAATAAGGGCTTTTTCATAATAGCTTTTAGCTTCAGCAAAATTTCCCAGTCGAGCTAAGGCTTCCCCTAGCTCCTTATTAACACTGAAACTCTCTGGGTTAAGCTCATGGGCTTGACGGAAAGCTTGAACTGCAGCCTCATTTTGATGGATTTTTTTAAAAGTCAATCCGAGATTAAAATAATAAGCCCATTGCCGAGGATTAATTTTAATGGCTTCTTGAAAAGAAGAAATCGCTTCAGCATATTTTTGATCAGCATAGAATTTATTGCCCTGTAGGAAATAACGGTCAGCTTCTGATAAATTCCTTTCTATTACTTCCTGAGCTTTTTCCAATTTTATTTCAACCTTAGTTACTTCAGCAATACTAACTTTTACTTCGAAAGATCTCGATAAAAAACCTGATTTCCTTACTTCGACCACATAAAATCCTGGCCTTAAACCAATTTGAATAAAATGACCAGATTTGTCGGTCAATAAGCGATAATTAATAGAACTGGATGTTTGGGCCACAATAATGACTTCGGCCTTTTCAATGGGATTACCTAACTGATCTAAAACTTTACCTTCAATTTTGCCTTGATATTGAGCTTCTAACCAATAAGGAGAAACAACTATGGCCAAAAAAATTAAGAAGATAAATTCTGTCTTTAACTTTACAATTTTAATCTTTTTTCCATGACTCATTTTATCCTCTTCATTTAATAGCTTTCTTATTTCCTCATGTAAACTAAAAAGCTATTTTATTTTAGCCTTAATCTCTTCCTGAAGTTTTTTTATTTGAGGCTGGTCGGGATCTAGTTCTAAAGACTTTTTTAACCACGGTAAAGCTTTTTCTGGTTGATTTAATTGGAGATAGCACTCAGCTAACAAATTGAGCAACGTCAATTCAGTTGCTTCCTGGAGAAGTTTATTTAGAAGAGTGATCGCTTTGTCCCACTCTCTAAGATTAACCCAATTTAGAACAATGACTTTGGCCACTTCTCTATTTTGACTTTTTTCATAAAGGGGAATAAGAAAATTCAAGGATTCCTGATATCTTTTCAGAGCAAAAAGAATTTTCCCTATTAAGAGTCGACTTTCAGGATCATCTCTAACTTTAAGAATAGCCTCACTCAATTTAAGCGCTTCCTGATATTGACCAGAGAGAAAATATTGGGTAGCTAGGATTTGTTGACTTTCAATATTAGGGAAGGCTGGATGAAGACGGGAAAAAACCCGAGGGTTGGGTTGATAATAGTGATTAAGCTTAATTATTTTCTCTTTCTTAGTGGCCAAAATCTCATGGTTTGGGCCTAGTAAAGACACTTCCAGGAAGTAATAATCCGCCTTGAGATCATCAAGAGAAAAAAAACCAGTATCAAGGATATTTTCAATTAATCTGATTTTATCAATATTTTCCTCCCAAGTTTTAGCGATGCTGTTATCAGCAGCTCGTCTAATCGTAATTTTTAAGGCTCTTGCTTCGATATTATTAGTCAACGATGGCCAAATTTGGATAACTAGACCAATTTTGGTTGAAGCTGGAATTTCAGCTCGAGCATTAAGCCGATAAAGCCAAGGACCAAAAGAGAATGCCTGAAGAAGGGATTGCTGATTTTGGGGACGTTCTTCTCGACTGAAATAAATTAAAGGTTGGCTTAAGCTAGGCTTGGGGCCAGGATTCGGAATCTCTACTTCCCAAGAAGCGGAACTAAATTCCTTAACTGTTTTATTTTTTAAAAGAAAATAAAGCCTATATTTTCCTGGAATTAAGGGAAAAAGGTCTTGAAAAGCAAAAATTCTTTTGCCTTGATTTTCAAATTCCTCTCTGGTTAAACGAACAGAAATCTCTTCTTTGTGTTGCCATAGAGTTTTAGCCTGTCTATCTTCAATCTTTATTATCAAATCATAAAAAGCGATAACTTGGGCCTTTTCTTCGCTGAAACTCATCACCGTTGGCTCAAAAGTCCAATGAAAAAAGGGCTGTCCTTGATGAAGAAAAATTAAACCTCGAAAGTTGCTTTCGATATATCGATCGGCGTAGTCAACCTCTACCAGTCCTTGATAATCAAGGTAATGCCGAGCATAAGCTTCATTAAACTTTTTTTCTGGAAGGGACCGAAGAGAGGCAAGTAAAGTTTCCGAAGAGAGAGGGTTGGCTGAACTTAACTGAGCACCAGGAATAAAGCTTAAGGAAGCATTAGCCAGCTCGGGAGAAATTTGGCGGAGAAAATTATAGGCCGCTTGTCGGTCGAAATTTGCCCGATTCAGGGAAGGGATGATCAATTTTTCTGGCCCGTCTATTCCCGGCAAAAATAGCCGGTAATCTCCCTGTCCCTGGGGTTGATAAAAAATTAAATAAAAATAAGGCGGAAGGCCATATTTCTCCTCCCCTTTATAAAACCATAATTCAAGAGGCCAAAGCCCTGAATGGGTCAAAAAAAGTTGTCTTTCTAGGGGAGGGCCTAAAAGGAGAAAATAATAACCACGTTGAGTCAAGCTTCCTTTCCTACCTGATCCAGCCGTGAAGAGGAGATCCGCTTTGGTTACTCGATCCATATATTCTTGATAAAATTCGTTAACCTCTGTGTCAGGCCGCGGGTCTCTCTGTTTCCAGAAAAAAATAATGAATCTTTCCCTTTCTTGATCTGTCCTCAGCTTCAGAAAAACTTCCCTCTCAATAGGAGTAATAATGGGTTTAATTAAGTCTAACCATTCTTGATGTTTGACCGAGAGCTCAGAGCGACCGAAAAGTAAAGATAAAATTGATAAAATTATCAAATTTAAAATGATTACCGCTTTTATTGGTCTAATTTTCTTCATGTTTTTTAAAAATCTATAGTTTAATTCTATTTTTAACACAAAAAGAGGAGTTTGACAATGATTTCTAAAGTCTAATATATTTCATGCTTCCTATTAATAAATAAAAATAATTCAATAATTTGGATTCGGAAATCTGGATTAGAATTCAATAATTTGAATTTTTTGCTTCTTAGAGCTTTTAAAATCAAAAAAAACAGAGGAAAAATATTGATAAATTGGCACAGTTTTTGCTAATAATATTGATTATGGAAGGAGGTGGGAGCTAGAAAAAAGAAAAAATTTGCTTAAAAATTAAGGTTCAAAACAGCTCAGAAAAGGAGGAAGAATGACAAAATTTAGAATTGTTTTATTTATTACTTTGATTATTACAATCATTACCTTTGGTTGGGGCCAGTCAAGAGAAACAGGAGCGATTGAAGGAACAGTTAAAGATGAACAGGGCAATCCTCTACCTGGGGTTACCGTAACGATATCAGGCCCGAGTTTGATGGGGATACGAAGTTCGGTAACGGACCATGAAGGCAAATTCCGTTTTCCCGCTTTACCTCCAGGCGAATATACAGTCAAAGGTGAACTTCAAGGCTTTGTTACTGTCGTTAGGGAAAATATTAGACTGACTACTACTGTTCGGTTGACAGTTGATTTAATCATGAAGCCAGCAACCATCGCGGAAGAGGTAACCGTCCTAGCCAAGGCGCCTACGATCGATGTGAAATCGACCGAAACGGCTTCGGTTACCTTAGCTAACGAGGTTCTCCGCAACATCCCCTATAGCCAATTCACCACAGATATTGTCAATCTAGCCCCAGGAGTAGTCAATAATGTCGCCTACGGTTCCTCTGCAGGAACAGGCATAGCCTGGTCAGTTGACGGAGTTAATGTCTCTGACCCCGATGCCGGAACGGCTTGGGTTTTTCTTGATCACAACATCATTGAAGAAGCCAAGATTATGGGCATTGGCTTACCCGCTGAATATGGAAATTTTACCGGGGTCATTTTTAACTTGGTGACTAAAACAGGAGGGAATAATCTTTCGGGCCATATGGAAGCTATTTTCCAGGGGAAAAAGGACGACTGGCCAAAAAATTTCTGGCAACAAGATAATAATAAAAAATATCTCAATGATTTTCCGACTTTAACTTCTCCTTTGTATCGGTTGATCGATGTTAACGCTCACCTTGGTGGTCCAATTAAAAAAGATAAGCTCTGGTATTATGTTGGAACTCAATTTCAGCAGTTTGGCGATTGGGTTACTGGTTTCCCTGAGCCCAGACAATATAATCAGCCTCGTCTCTTTACCAAATTCAACTCTCAACTCGATCCAACTTTAAGTGTCATTTTTTCTCTGGAAGTTGACACTTACGATGGCAAAAATAGAGGCGCTGCGGCTAATGTTTCCCCGGAAGCTTGCGTCAATCAAAAATCGCCCGAAATTGTGACTAACTTTAGTTTAACTAAAATCCTAAGCCCAAAAACCTTTTACGACATCAAAGCCGCTTATTTTTGGGGATATTACTATCTTGATCCAGAAGTTGGCCACGATAAGCCCTTTTATTTTAGCTATGATGAAAATTTCCGATATAGCAGTGCCGGCTATTATTTCTATGCAGATCGAACAAGATTTCAAGGCAATGCCAGCCTAACCCATTACGCTGAGGACTTTATTGCTGGAGACCATGATTTTAAATTTGGCGTAGAAATTGAAAGATCAACAGTTCGAAATAGATATGGTTATACTGGTCCCAATCATATGCGATACTTTGGCTATGGTAACCCCAATAAAGGTACCTGGCAGCACTATCTCGCTTATCAATATGAAGGCTATGACACCAATACTAGATATACTCGGTTTGAAGCCTTTGCTCAGGATTCATGGACGGTTTCTTCCCGTTTAAATATCAGTGTTGGTCTCCGATTCACTCAAAACTGGGGAACTATAAAGAATGTCGAGGGTATTGTTTATAATACTCGAAGAATAGCCCCTAGAATTGGTTTTACTTTTGATATCTTCGGGGACAGAACAACAGTGCTTAAGGCCCATTATGGACAATTTACTGAAGGAATGTTTGCGGCCTATCATGACCGATTGAATCCAGCTTCAGCCTATAAAGATTGGATTGGCTATTATTGGGATGGTAAAAAATGGGTTGAATTTATCCGACTCAAACATGAAGAACTTTACTCCATTGCGGAAGGAATAAGACATCCTTATATGAGACAATATACCGTAAGCTTGGAACGAGAACTCTTTACTGACGCCTCTTTTTCTGTGGCTTATATTGATCGGGAATGGAAGAATATAATTGGTCGTTATGACACTAAGGCGAATTACCGAACTGTTCCTATTTTTGTGGGCTATCATGTTAATAAGACCTTCAATATTTATGAGCTAACTACAGGTGATGCTCATGCCTTTGTTCTTGATAATATCAAGAAAGGTGATCCTTGGGTTATGCTGGATCCCTATCGCAAATATAGGGGAGTAGAATTTCTATTTAACAAACGTTTTTCTCATCGCTGGCAGTTACTCCTAAGCTATGTTTATTCTAAAGCCTGGGGAACAATTGATAACGGCCAAGCTGATGATATTGGCTGGAGCGATCGAGATGGCCTCCATACAGGTGATCCGAATTTCTGGATAAATGCTGACGGTAATCTTACTTATGATCCCACTCATATGTTGAAAATCCAAGGGACTTATATTCTACCCTTGGATATCAGCTTAAGTGCCTATTTTCGAGCCATCACTGGCAACGCTTGGACAACGCGTTTCCGCACCAGAAGATTGGCCCAAGGTCGAGTGACTTTCTTTGCTGAAGAAAGAGGTAAGTACCATTATCCTATGCAGAAAATTCTTGATTTAAGACTAGAGAAAATTTTCCGTTTCGCTGATAAATATCGTTTTGGCATAATTCTCGACGTGTTCAATGTTTTTAACGCTGATACGCCTACAAGTTGGGGAACAAGAGTAGGCTATGATTGGTTCCCACCTGGATACGCTGGAGCGAAATGGCCATCAACTCAGGGACACCAACTCTATAGCATCGTCAGGCCACGTCAGTTCAGGCTTGGTTTACGTCTAATGTTCTAAAGATTAATCTAAAGATTAAAAACAAATAAATCCGGGCAGGAAGTAGTAATTTCTTCCTGCCCGGATAGATTTTTTGATTAATTTTGAGAGAGATATTTTCTTAGTGCTAAAATATAAACGGACAATAACTTTTAGGCTTATTCAAACATTGAAGGGTTGACTTTTTCAAAAAAATTTTTTTCTCTATTTTTCAAAGGAGACTAGGACTATTTCGAAATTAAAGGGATTGGAGTAAAATAAAAAAGAGGAAGGTGAGAAAATTATCAATCCTTTTGGCTAGTTTCTTTTTAATTACTCTTTTAATAATCTTGTTTTTTGTCCATTCTTTACGGCCAGCTTTTCATTCTAATTTTCCTCGTGGCTTTAAACTAAATTTTATCATAATTACTGTTGATACCCTTAGAGCCGATCGTCTCCATTGTTATGGCTTTGAGGCTATTGACACTCCAACAATCGATAACTTGGCTAAAAGAGGGGTTAAATTTGATCATTGTATAGCTCAGACTCCCTTAACCTTACCTTCTCACACCACAATTTTAACTGGAACCTTACCCCTTTTTCATGGAGTTCGGGACAATGGCGGATTTATTGTCCCCCCTCAATTAGTTACTTTAGCCGAAATTTTCAACGAGGCCGGTTATGACACGGCCGCCTTTATCGGAGCTTATGTTCTTGATTCACGGTGGGGACTTGATCAAGGCTTTGATTATTATTTTGATCAATTCGATCTAAGCAAGTTTGAGAAAATCTCGCTATCCATGGTCCAAAGACCGGCCAATGAAGTTATCGATCATACCCTTAAGTGGTTAGAAGCAAAAAAAGATTTTCCTTTTTTTCTTTGGATTCATCTCTATGATCCCCATACTCCTTATGAGCCACCTGAATTTTGGGCCCAAAAATATTCAGGCCATCCATATTTGGGCGAAATCGCTTTTACTGATCATGAAATCAACCGACTTTGGGTTTTCCTGGAAAATAATCATCTCCTTGAACAAACAGTTATTATTTTCACTTCAGATCATGGTGAAAGCCTAGGCGAACATAAAGAATCAACCCACGGCTTTTTCTTATATGAAGGGGCTATCCATGTTCCCCTTATTTTTGTCACTCCCTTTTCTCAGTTTCGAGGGCTATCGATCAAACAAACTGTTTCGCTAACAGATATTATGCCAACTATATTAGAAATGGCTGGCTTAAAATCACCACCTTCGATTCAAGGAAAAAGTCTCTTGCCTTATTTTCATAACCCAAAAAGAAAAAGAAGAGAATTGGTTTATTCAGAAACTTTTTATCCCCGACTCCATTTTGGCTGGTCTGAACTTCGGAGTCTCCAGGATGGACATTGGAAACTAATTCTGGCACCTGAGCCAGAACTTTATGATCTTCGAAGTGACCCAAAAGAGAAAAATAATTTGGCTTACCAAGAAAAAAAGAAGCTTGCCCAACTCCAAAAAGAAGCTGAGCAATATATTCGGCGCTACAGTCAAAATGCCTTTGAATTAAAGCTTAGTCAAATTGATGAAGAAACGAGAGAAAGATTGGCAGCCCTAGGATATATAAGTTCATTTATTGATCTTAAGGCCACAGCTGGAAAAAAGTTAGCTAATCCAAAAGATAAAATTGATGTCTTCAATGATTTATCAAGAGCTAGAGAAATTGGCATGGAAGGTGATGCTGAAGAGGCTATTAGGATCATCAAAACCATAATTGACAAGGATCCAGAAATTTCGGAAGCTCACTTTACTCTTGGCAACATTTATTTCCGGATTGGCCAATTTGAATCAGCTCTTAACCATTTTCGACAAGCTTTGGTCCTTAAGCCCGATGATGTTTTTGCAGCCATCAATATTGCCAATTGTTATCTTCGCCTGGGAAAAGCTGAGGAAGCTGAAAAATTTTTGCTCGACTTTATTAACAAAGGCTTTCCTGATTCTCAAATTTATTTTCTTTTGGGCAACATAAAATTTTACCAACATAAATATAATGAAGCCCTAAGCTATTATCAGGAATGCCTCGCTCTTAATCCAGATTCGGCTTCAGCTTATAATGCTATCGGCGCAGTTTATTTTCAACTTCAAGCAATAGAGAAAGCTGAACAAAATTTTCTTCAAGCTTTAAAGCTTAATCCAGAATTAACTAATGCTAATTATAATTTAGCTCAAGTTTATGAAGCAAAGGGAATGATGACTAAGGCCATTGAGGCTTATTTGGAGGAATTAAAGCATTCACCTCGCCACTTTAAAGCTGCTTTTAATTTGGCTAGGCTTTATCGTCTCCAACATCGTGACGACGATGAAGAAAAGCTTCTCCGCCTTTGCCTCGAGATTGAGCCCGATTTTCCCTTAACCTACTTTTATTTGGCTCGCCTTTATCTTAAACGAGGGGCGCACCTTGATGAGGCCATTGCTTTGGTTAATAAAGGGATTGCTTTAAAACCTGAGGCCAAAGATTTAGCTTTTGGTTATTTCCTTTTGGCTGACCTTTATAATCGATTAGGCAATGATTTTCTTTCTCTTGAATATGCTCGCCGCGGTCAGCAAATAAGTCGGTCTATAAATTATAAATAATGCTGATTTTTACCTATTTCCCTTTATGACTAAGACGAACTTCTCTTCATCTTTGGTCTCAGCTACTTTTGAATCCAGACTCAATCGCTTTACCCTCCGTTGTTTAGTTGAGGGCGAACCTATTCTAGCTTATTTGGCCAATCCCGCAAGATTGTGGGAAATTTTCCTTCCAGGAAGAAAACTTTATTTAAAACCATCTAATCGTTCAAATAAACTTCCCTATAATGTCATAGCTGCTGACCTTGAGGGTATCCCAGTTCTTCTCGACCCTCATTTGACCAATTTTTTTTTAGAAAAATGGCTTAGGCAAAAGCTAATTCCAGGCCTTGAAAAATACTCCATAGTTAAAAAAGAGTTTCAATTAGACTCAAGCCGTTTTGATTTTCTCTTGAAAAGTAAGCAAGGCTTTATGGTTCTAGAAGTAAAAAGCTGCACTCTCTTGGCCTATCGAGCCGCTTTTTTTCCTGATGCCGTCAGCCAAAGAGGAAAACGGCATTTACTAAAATTAGCCGATCTGGCTGAACAATCTGGATGGCAATCAATGATGCTTTTTGTCGTCTGGTGGCCTAAAGCTCGTTATTTTCTTCCTGAATTTCATATAGATTGGGCCTTCGCTCAAGCCTTTTTAGCTAATAAAAATAAAATCAACTATTTGGCTATAGCCGCTACTCTTAATCATAACTTTGAACCAGATGAAGGTTCTATTCATCAATTGATCATCCCTTGGGATTTGCTTGAAAGAGAAATGCGTGATAGGGGAGTCTATCTCCTCCTCATCAAAGTTGAGGAAGAAACAACTCTATCTGTAGGTCATTTGGGTAATATCCCTTTTCGCCCAGGTTATTATATTTATGTCGGTTCAGCTAAAAAAAATCTCCAGGCCAGGCTTAACCGACATCGTCGTCACCAAAAAAAGCTTTTTTGGCATATAGATTATTTATTAGCCAAAGCGAAGTTATGTCATCTTCTGCCTATTCGTTCAGCCACTGATCTTGAATGCACCCTGGCTGATAGATTAAGCTATTTAGCTAAGCCTATCTTTTCCTTTGGTTGCTCTGATTGTCATTGCCCTAGCCATTTGTTTTTTTCCCCGACTAACCCTATTCATTCACCTCCCTTCATTTACCTTCTTCAAGAATTCCGGTATCAACGCTTGGAATCTGAGTTAACCTAAATTTCTAAATTTTAATTTATTGTTTTTTTGACTAATTTAATTTCCGTTCAAGGACATAATCGATTAGTCTTTGGGCAATATTTTCGACTAGATAATCTGGAACACCATCATAATGTTTAGACTGAAGCCTCATATCGCAATTTTCGTTAACATAATCAACAACGATTAACTGACCCAACTCATCTTTCACTATTTCGGTTGAATAAAAACTCAATTGACAGATCGTCTGAATTTTTTTCGTTAAAGTGAAAAGAGGTCCAAGGGAAAAAAGGTCAATTTCTTCTTCTGAAAGTTCAGTGTAAAAATGGGTTTCATCATTCCACCAGGCACCTTGAACTAAACCCCAAGAATAGAAAAATCGAAACCAAAACCTCTTCGAGCCGATTTTTAAAGGCTCAACTTTTTTTTGAATCAAATATTTATCTTGAGGAAATTCTTGCCTGGCTTTCTGAATATCATCAAGATTGGTCGCATTTTTAATTACCCCTAGTCCGCCGCCAGTCATACTAGCTGGCTTAATGACAAAAGGAGAACCAATTAAAGAGAGATCAAATTGAAGAACATTTAAATCAGGCTCTTCTTCAAAAGGTGGTAAAATAAGAGTATAGGGTGTTAGGATACCTTTAGAAATAAATTCAAGATGCATCGTCGCTTTGTCTGCGGCCCAAGCGACTTTTTCAGGAGGATCAAAAATAATCGTCCCGCTTTTTTGAGCAAAAAAAATTAATTTATTAAATTGAGGTGAAGAAGGGGAAGCCCGATCAAGAATGTATTTAAAACTCACTTCTTGAAAAAGCAATTGCTTATAGATTTCTTCTAAATTTTCTGGCCAAATAATTAGAACCTCTAGATTAGCCGCTTCAGCTTTTTCTTTTATAATTTGAAGAAAATCATTATCGTATTCCCAATCAGCCAAAAGCCCGAGGTCAAACTTCCTCATTTATCCTAAGCTATTTTTTGGTTTACCAAACTTTTCAGAATTTTTTAATACTTTAAAATTTTTGGATTCGTCGATAAAGATCTATATATTCCTGAGCAGTTTTCTCCCAAGAAAAATCAGCCGCCATGGCCTGCTTAATTAAAGAAGACCAGAGATTAGGCTGAGAGTAGACAGCTAAAGCTCGCTTAGTAGCTTCAATTAAAGCTTGGGTTGAATATTCTTTAAATTTAAAACCATTTCCCCGTAAGGTCAAAGGATCAAACTCGACAACCGTATCTTCAAGTCCACCAACAGCTCGGACAATAGGAATAGTTCCATAACGTAAGCTATACATTTGAGTAAGACCACACGGTTCAAATCTTGAAGGAATAAAAAAGAAATCGCAACCAGCAATAATTAAATGGGCCAAAGATTCATCAAAAGCAATTTTGACTCTGAGGAAATTCCTTTTTTCTTTTTGAAGATCAAGAAGGAGATCCTGGTATTTTTTTTCCCCTTGACCAAGAATGACTAATCTCAACCCCAAGGAAAAAAGACTTTCAAGACTTTCGATCAGAAGATCAAAACCTTTTTGATTTGCTAAGCGACTTACTATTCCGGCTAAAGGCTTTTCAATTAAGTCGGTCGGCAATTTAAAATAACGAAGTAACTCTTCCTTACATTTTCTTTTTCCAGATAGATCTTGAGAATTAAAATGAAAGGGAAGAAGTGGGTCTTTCTCTGGATCCCAGATCGATTGATCAATACCATTTAAAATGCCAAAAAGAACAGAAGAACGTTCTCTTAGAACACCATCTAAGCCATAACCATATTCAGGTTGCTGAATTTCACGACTATAAGTCGGGCTAACTGTCGAAATGGCATCAGAATAGATTAAACCAGCCTTAAGAAAATTGACCTGACCATAAAATTCCATTTCTTTCCAATGAAAAACTTGGGCTGGCAAACCAACTTTTTCAATCACTTCAGGCGGGAAAAGACCCTGGTAAGCTAAATTATGGATGGTAAATAGGGTTCTGGTAGATTTGAAAAAATGGTCTTCTTTATAAAGATAACGAAGATAAGCTAAAGAGCAAGCAGCTTGCCAATCATGGGCATGAATAATGTCGGGTTTAAAACCGATGGTTTTCATCGCTTCCAAAGAAAAAAGGCAATAAAAAGAAAATCGCTCAGCATTATCAGGATGATCACCAAGAGGGGTTCCATAAAGTCCTTCCCTCGCATAATAAGCGTCGTTTTGGATGAAAACAACCCGAAAAGGAGATAATTTTGATTCCCACAGGGGAACTTTAATCTCCTTCCCTTGCCATCGGCCATTCAACTCGGCTATCTTGTGAAGAGGCAAATTTTTTTGCTGAATATCAAGATAAAAAGGGAGAAAAAGACAGATTTCCAACCCAAGGGAAGTAAGAGAGTAGGGCAACGAGCCAACCACATCCCCTAAACCTCCAGTTTTACAATAAGGAATGGCTTCTGAAGCTAGAAAAGAAACTTTCATAAAATTATTTTAACATAAATAATTTTAACGCAGAATTATATAGATTTGGTTGCGTAAAAAAAAGCTCAAAGTTAAGATGAAAGAGGTAAAAACAATGAAAAAAGTGGCGGCGGCTGTCATTGAAAAAGACGGCTACATCCTTTTGGCTCGCCGTAAAAAAGAAAAAAAATGGGGTGGCTTTTTAGAATTTCCTGGGGGAAAGATTTTGCCCGATGAGAATCCAGCCAAAGGCTTAAGTCGAGAATTACAGGAAGAATTTGGGGTGGAAGTTAAAATCGTCGAATTTCTCGGTGTCTTTAAAAATGAAACAGTGCAACCTGAAATTGAACTTTGGGTTTTTCGAGCCAAAATGGTTAGAAGTCCAGCTTACCTTATTGACCATGATGAAGTCATCTGGGTTCAACCCCAGGCGATTCCTCTGGCCGAGCTTTTGCCTCTTGATCGAGAGATAGTCCCTTTGCTTTTAAAAGCAAAATGAAGAAAAAAAATTTTGACACTTTAATTCTTCAACCTGGTAAGGAAAAACCAGTCCTTCAACGACATCATTGGATATTTTCAGGAGCGGTCAAAACTTTTCCTGATTGTGAAAATGGCAGTATCGTCGCCATTAAAGATTACCAAGGCCACCATCTAGGTTATGCTTATTTTAATCGCCATTGCTCAATTGTCGCCAGGATGATAAGCTTTGGTCAAGAATTGCCAGAAAAGGCTCTTGAAACTAACTTAGAGCGAGCTATCAAATTAAGGGAAATCTTTTTTAATGGCAAAGATAATGCTTACAGACTCATTAATGGTGAAGGTGATAATTTACCTGGTCTTGTTGTTGACCGATATAACGATGTTCTGGTCATTCAGATAACGACTTTAGGTATGGAAAAACTCAAGACTTGGCTGCTAGATTGGCTAATCACGCGTCTTAAGCCTAAATCTATTTTAGAGAGAAGTGTCGGGCCATCCCGTCGACAAGAAGGACTAGATGACTTTGAAGCTTGGATCTATGGTCAAGCCCTCTTTTCCACTGAAATTGTTGAGAATGAAGCTCACTTTTTGGTTGACTTTACTCATCCCCAGAAAACTGGATTCTATCTTGATCAAAGGGAAATGAGGAAGTTGGTCAGACAATTAGCCAAGGGCCGAAAAGTTCTTGACTGTTTCGCCTATACTGGCGCCTTTGCGGTTAACGCATTGATTGGCGGGGCCGCGAAAGTTGAGCTTGTAGAGTCTTCACCTTACTCCCTTGACATGGCTAAAAAAAATTTAGAGAAAAATGGTTTCCAGCCTGATAGTTACAGGCTTCATCACGAAGATGTTTTCGTTTTCCTTCGCCAAGCCGAATTGGATGTTGATTTCATTATTCTCGATCCCCCGGCCTTTGCTAAGAAAAAGAGTGATCTAATGTCTGCCAGTCGTGGTTACAAAGATATTAATCGCTTAGCTATGCTTCATCTTCCTTCTGAAGGTCTTCTCTTGACTTTTTCTTGTTCACATTATGTTGACGATATCCTATTTCAGCAAATTCTTTTTAAAGCGGCCTTGGAAGCCGGAAAAAGGATCAGAATTTTGCAGCGCATGCGGCACAGCTTTGATCATCCTTTGAATATCTTTCATCCAGAAAGCCATTATCTCAAAGGTTTCTTACTTTATCTCGATTAATTTTTTCAATTTAAATTAGCCCTAAAGAACGAAAAAACTTCAATAAAAAACTTCAATCAGGAAGAAAAAATGAATAAAATAGATTAACCAGTTAGGAGTTATAAGTTATGACTAAAAGGGGAGGCGACTTTTATAAAAGGCTTAGAAGAGGAGGTCGAAATGACTGACCTTAGGCAATTTGAACAAACCTTTATCAAAACTTTCAAAGGACAAACCAAGATTGCCCTACTCTCTTTTGGATTTATTGCTTTCATAGTGATTATTGAAGAAATTCTAAGATATTCCTCGCGACCATTCTATGGCTGGGGCGGAATCGCCTTTAGCCAATTATCTAAATGGCGCTATCTTATTTACGCTTTTTCTGTAGCGGTTCTTATTTCAATGCGGCTTATCCAAGGGATCTTAACTAGAATTTCGCCTGAAATTGATTTCCATCAGGCTTTACAACGTCTAAGTTTAGGAACGCTTATCCCAATATGTTTAGCTGAAGTTCCAGCCATCCTTGGTTTTATTTTTTTTCTTTTGACTGGATTAGTCAGGGATTTCTATGTCCTCACCATTGTTTCAGTTATTCTTCTCTTCATGTACTTTCCTCGAAAAAGTTTATGGCAGGAAAAACTTGGCCGCTTTTTTAGTTAATTTTTTATCTAAGCTCTACTCGAGAAAGAAATAAAAAACTAGAGAAGAGGAAAAAATGACATTTGGGCGAAGGAAAGATGCTTAGAAGGCTTCGGGAATTTCAGAATCGTTTCCGCTTCGAACATCCTCAAAGTGAAGACTTCTTTCAAGTGATAGAAGAAATCACCGGCCAAGATTTTAGCTGGTTCTATCAAACCTTTTTCCAATCGGCCAAAACCTTCGATCACGGAATTGCCTCGTTGCAATCCTGGCTTAAGCCTCCTAAATTAATTAGGCTCTTTGATGAAGGGGGGATTAAGAAAGAAATTAATTGGCAAGAGGTCAAATCATCCTTAAACGAAACGAAAACTTATTTCAATGAAATTGTAGTCAGGCGTTATGAAGAGGCTAAAGTATCCCCTTATTTCCCCTTGATAATTAAATTTGTCTATGAGGATAACTCAGAAGAAATCAAAACCTGGGATGGACAAGAAAGATGGATTCATTTTATCACAGAAAAACCTACTCGAGTTCGATATGTGAGATTTGATCCGGATAATATTTGGGTAATCGACGCTAATTGGGCTAATAATAGTCGCTCTTTGGAAAGTCATAATCAAGGGGTTTTTCGTCAAGCGGTCTCATTTCTTTTCATTCTTCAAAACTTCTTTCTTCTTTTGAGCGGATTGGTTTAAAAGGAGAAACAAAGTTTTTAATGAGGCATCTTAGGCGCTTTAAAAAAGGACAATTGCATCAACCTAGGGGATTTCCTGAAAGCAGCTGGTCAATTATATCTTTTGATCAGGATTGCTGACCAAGTGTTTGTTCTCAGTAGCTGTTATTATTTTGCCTTACAGCTAAGAACCAATTTTGCCTATTAGATAATATAAGATATTGAATGAAAATAAGGGAACTATCCCCAGATAAGTTTCGTTTATTCTAATGATAAACTCCAGTGGAGGAAAAGATGGTCAAAAACAGAACTAAAATAAAATTAGGCAATTTTTTAATTCTTCTAATTATTCTTATGATGCTTTCTTTAGCCCAGGCAAAGGCCTCTCACTCTGAAAAGGAAAGTCAAGAAGAATTTTTTCAAAATCTTCCTCTAAATGTCCAAGGTAATTTTGCTTTAGACAACATCAATGGATTAGTCCAAATTATGACCTGGCCCCAGCCTATGGTGGAAATAAAAGCGATAAAAAAGACAAAAAAGGACCTTAAGCATCTTAAACTTGTCCGGATAGAAATTAAATCGACCGAGGATCGAATCATCGTGAAGACAGTTTATCCCCGCCAAAGAAACATTGAGGTCTCGGTCGATTATGAAATAAAGTTACCGGAAAATTTGGCTGAAACTTCTTTAAAGGTAATTAATGGCCAGATCAAAATTTTAGGGCCACTTAGCCGAGTCAAAGCTACAACTGTCAATGGCTCTATTGAATCCCAAGGGCCTATCGGTTCAGCTGATTTTTCAGCTGTTAATGGAGCCATTGAAGCTAAAATTACTTCTGGCCCAACCAGAATAGAAACAGTCAATGGAGCTATTAACTGTTATCTCTACTCTCTCATTGACAACTTATTTCTTGAAACCGTTAATGGCCCAATTGAAATAAAAATAGCTTCTGAAGGAAAGCTTAATGCCTATCTCGAGGCCAAAACGACTAATGGAGCAATCGTCGTGGATTTTCCGATCGTTTTTCAAGGAATGACTAAAGAAAAAGGTTATTTGGAAGGACAAATTGGTCAAGGAGGTCCTCTCATGCGTTTACGAACAATCAATGGATCAATTCGACTAAGCCGATAAAACTTTTTATTCAAGGTGGATTATTAAAGCTTAAAAATAATTTTGAAAATGAAGATAACCTTTTTAGGGGCTTGTCGGCAAGTAACAGGCTCAGCCTTTTTGGTTGAAACAGAAGGGAAGAGGTTATTAGTCGACTGTGGTCTTTATCAAGAAAGACCTTATCTGGAAAGAAATTGGCATCCCTTTCCCATAGAGCCTACTTCAATTGAGGCCATTATTCTTACCCATGTTCATCTCGATCATAGCGGACTTTTGCCCAAAATCGTTAAGGAAGGATTCAATGGCCCCATTTATATGACACCAATAACCGCTGATTTATTGCCTATTGTTTTACTTGATGCCGCGCATCTCCAGGAAGAAGATGCTGCTTTTAAGCGGAAACGACATCAAAGAGAGGGTCGAAAAGGACCTTATCCAGAAATTCCCCTTTATACCGAGCAAGAGGCTCGCCGGGTTTTCTCAATGATAAAAAAAGTCAATTATAGAGAAAAGATAAAATTAGGTCGAAATTTAAATTTTATCTTACATGACGCAGGCCACATTTTGGGATCAGCTATGGTCGAAATATCAATCCAGCAAAGCGGAAGAGAAAAAAATATTATTTTTACTGGCGATATTGGTCAAAGGAATAAACCTCTGGTTAAAGAACCATCTATTTTTGAAAGGGCTGATTTCGTCCTTATGGAAGCAACTTATGGCGATAAAAACCATGAAGATCCTGAAGATATTCCGACTATGTTAACTAGGATAATCAATGAAACGGTGATGGCCGGAGGCAATCTTGTTATTCCTATTTTTGCCATCGAACGAGCTCAGGAAGTTTTATTTTATTTAAGTTCGCTTACGCGAGAAAAAAAGATTCCCCCATTACTTTGTTTCCTTGATAGTCCTATGGCCCTCGAAGTGACTCAAGTTTTTGAGAAGCATCAAGAAAGTTTTGATGAGGAGACACTGGCTCTTTATCGTTCGCATCAGGATCCTTTTCATTTTCCTGGTCTTAAAATGATTCGCACAATAAATGAATCTAAAGCGATTAATAAAATTCGAGGGTCCTGTATAATCATGGCCGGATCAGGCATGTGTACGGGCGGTCGAATCAAACATCATTTAGTTCACAACATTGCTCGGCCAGAATCAACTATTTTATTCGTTGGCTACCAAGCCAAAGGAACTTTGGGGCGGCAAATTCTTGATGGACAATCCGAAGTACGCATATTAGGACAGTTTTATCCAGTGAGAGCTCGCATCGAACAGATCCAAAGCTTTTCAGCTCATGCGGATCGCCAGTCTCTTCTTGGCTGGCTGGCTGCTTTTAAAGAACCACCCGAAAAAATTTTTCTAATTCATGGGGAAGAGGAAACTTTAGAGAATTTCGCTCAAGCCATCGTCGCCCAATTTCCCTCTGTTTTGGTTCCCCATTATCAGCAAGTAGTTGAGCTTGACTAGTTTTATTCCTCAAAGATTCTTTCCTAAAGTCGGGCTTATTTCTTAGATAAGACTTAAATCATGACAAGCTCGAAGTACAATAAGGGCAACGGGTTGCCTGGAAGTGAATCGATGAGAAACAATAGGGACAATTCTTCGTCGTGGGGACGGCGGCTGGAGCTTCAACTTGGCGTCGTAATTTGTTTATTTGGCGAATAATTAAGAAAATAGCTAAAGCCACAATCAAAAAACTAATGATCGTGTTGAGGAAAACACCAATATTCCAAGTAACTGCCCCAGCGTCTTTAGCAGCCTTTAAAGAAGCATAAGGACCAGCTGGTGTTCCTTCTTTTAGAACAAGGTAAAAATTAGAGAAATCAACTTTGCCTAGCCATAAGCCAATTGGCGGCATAATAACATCAACCACCAAAGAATTGACCATGGCCCCGAAGGCAGCCCCAATGATGATACCTACAGCCATATCAATGACATTTCCACGCAAAGCAAATTCTTTAAATTCCTTTAACATTTTTACTCCTTATTTATCGCTTTTTCAGCTTTATTTCTAGGCACAATTATTTATATTTTTTATTATAAGTCAATTGAAAAAATTTAGTCATTAAGAAAACCTCTTTTATTTAAATTAGCCTCAACAAGAGGGTAGAGGAGTAATTCCTCCTCTTCGATATCCATCTTTATTCTATTCAATTTAAGAAAATTGCTAAGTCTCTCTTTCTCCTCTTTCGTGAAAAATTCAGCCATAATAGCCGGCCAGCAACGAACTCCGACTGTTTGTAAATTGATCAGTGAACGAAGGGGATAAATAACAAAATCACCTTTAGCTCCGGTTATCTTCTCAAACTTTTTAGCTTCGACGGCTTTTAGGCTTACTCTTACTATTAGATTTTTAAAGTGAGCGATTTCTTGAGCAAAAGTTGAGTCAAAGCCAAAAAGCAAACCATTGGTTTCGAGGATGAATCTCATCATTGGAGCCTTTTTTTCCATTATTTCCAAAATTTTTATCAGATGAATTACCGCTTTCGGTCCAAGGATCGGCTCAGCTCCAGAAATTCTGACCTGGTTCAATCCCCTTGGCTTGGAAAGACTTAGTAAGATTTCAACGACTTCTTCGGGAGAATAGAAGTGGCCACAATTTTGCGGTTCGAGATGACGGCCAAGGTTCCAGCAATAAGCACAAAGAAAGGAGCAACCAACGGCATCAGCCGTGGCTATACCTCCATAAAAGCCTGTGGCTCGAAAACGATAATATTTTCTTCTCTCACCGCTAAGGACAAGTTTTTCAACTTCCTTAGCTCTCTCGATGGGATCAAAAGGCAATTTAGATTCCAACTTTTCCTTACCCTGATTTTGCCAAAATAAGCTTCTTTTATAAAAGCGAAAAAAGGAAATCTCTGCCAAACTGGCCAATTAAAACCAATTGGCCCGATTTATTCAAATTTTCAATCAACTTGGGACAATCTTCAGGTGCCAGTTCTGCACAGTGGAGAATGATTAAATTTATTTCTAGTTCTCGCCAAAAACAAATATTTTCTTCCAACGATTGGCGATATAGTTTTTCTCTAATTTGTAAATAACTTGGTGAAAAGAAACCACTGTATCCATTGACTAGAAAATGGCCGTGAAACAAAGAGTAATACATACGAGGAGCTTCCACTCGAGCAATTCCTGATCCAGGTTCAGGTAGAGGTAACTCTAGAATAACTTTTTTTTCTGGCCATCGTTTTAACTCTTGATAGACCTGAGGCATATCTTCTGGCCCATTAATTCGGCGCAAAGGCATAGGGATTGATAAGTATTCAAGAATGATCAGCCCTAAAATGACCATTACCAAAAAGGATTTCAAGGATGTCTTTCTTATTAGAAACAGAAGCTTATCCAGACCAAAAGCTGATAAAACAGCTAGCGCTAACATTGTATAAATGTGGAAGCGGCTAACAGCTCTAATGGCTTTATATCCGGGGACGAAATGATACCAGAAATAAAAAGGACCTTTTGTCCCAAAAGAGAATAGAACCCCAAGAATCAAAATCAGAAAATAAAAAATTACCAATTTAAAAGAAAGATTTTCCTCATTATTCCGCCAATTTCTGCCTAATCCCCTGTATTTTTGATTGAATTGGGAAGAAATAAGAATAGAGACAGTTGAAATTAGGCAAAACATAGCTAACCCAAAAACCAAAAATCCAGGAAAAAGTTCACCTTCGGGATGACGAAACCGAGTTGACCACTCTCCATAAAGGCGGTTAATTCTGGGAGTAGCCAAATAATTAACGAGCACCGCTTGAGCCCCAATTGTTCGTTCAAAGCCAGCTTTCGCTTGTTGACCTGCATAAGCCATAAAAACAGGTCCTAAAATCAAAATAAAGCAGAAAATAAAAAAAAGGAAATGAACCCAAAAATCTTTTTGGCGATATCTTTTTTTATCTAAAACTTCAATGATTATAAAGATTCCACAAAAAATTATCATAAAAAGGGCGTAATAAAGATTGGCCAGAGATTGAACAATATAAGTCAGGACAAAACTAAGCCAATCTAGAAAGCGGCCAGACTGAAAATAACGATGAAGGAAAAGAAAGCTTAAAGGCAAACCGGCAGCACTTATTACCTGAACTTGAAAAGTGTGGGCTATCATAAAGGGAGAAAAAGCGAAAATAAGGCCAGCCATCAAAGCTGGCCATAATTGCCGAGTAAGGTAATGAGCAAGAAAGAACATTCCTAAAGCCGAGGTTAGAAAAGCTATTAAAAGAATCAGGTTATGGGCCAGAATAGGATTTTTAGTAATTTTAATGATGGGCAAAGCTAATATGGCTTGAGGAATTAAAATTTCAGAATAAAGAAGAGGTCTTTCTTCTGGATAAAAAATATTAGCGGAAAAAAAGGTTTTAAATTTAAAGCCAGCAATTTTATCAGCCACAGTCGATAGAATCCAAGTGTTAAGCAGAGAATCGCCAAAATCGCGAACATAATTATTGGCTCGGAAGGTAAGAGGATAAGTCATGAAAACGGTCAAAATTAGGTAAAATAATATGGCTAATAAAAATTGAAAATTTCTTTTTTTAATCATCAATTATTTTTAAAAAGGCAATTAAAAATTAGTTTTATCAATTAGCTTTATCTAATCTTTTTAATTGTAGCTAGAGTCCAATCTAATTAATCTAATTTCATTTGAAAAATAAATTTTTCTTTTTCAGACCGCCTTTGACCGACGAATAGATAACTTCAGCTTCAGCTTCGGCTTCAACCAGCAATCGAAAGTTTACTCGGCCAAAACCAGGTATGCCATTTTCTACCTGAAATCGATTTTGTCTAATTTTTATAGGTTTGGTTTCACCTCGGAATTCATCAATCAAGTAACCAGCCGCCACAAGATTAATCTTTTTCCCTTCAAGACGAATCTCATCTGGTCGATGTAATTTATGCTGAATGGCCACAGCTGAGATTGTTGGGGTTACTCGGCTATTGACTATTGAAAGATCAAGTTGATAAAGATTCGCCTTAATCTTTTTGATCTCAGCTTTTTCTATTTCCAACCTTGGTAGCTGATCAGCATGATAAAAACAAAAGGCAGCGTTTCGATGACAAGTTTCCGCCAATTGGAACATAGGTGGAACACGGCGGCCAAATTTCTTGACTCCACCGATTTCAATTTCACCATAAAGAGGATGGCGATAGGGTTTCCAAGGACTGAAATGTTCGCCTAAAAGAACAAGATCATGATACTCAATTTCTTCGAGGCGACCTATTTGCCCCATTATAGCTCTAAAATCAGGAGTTTCTTCTCTTTCCCGCAGCTGCCGTTGCCTTTGGGCTTCGATTGGATCAAGATCAAGCTCATTGGAAAAAGTAAAAGCTCCTAATACATTGTAAATAAAATCAAGTGTCCCCCCATAAACTGTATACATGTCTTTATAAACAACGATATAGCGATAGCCAGGAAGGATTTTTTCACCGTTTTTGCCGACATAATCATAAACTTGGCGGTCAGCAGGCAGATATTCACCCATATTTCTGGCGCCTGGGCCACGGAGAATCATTCCGCCATAATTGTGAAAACTTTGAGCCCCTGCAATATTTGGATGAGCTAACAGAAAATCACGAATAGCCGCCGTTTCTGGAAAACAGAAAGGAAAATCGCCAGCTCCTCTTTGAACATATTCAGGTTGCCAGTTAAAGCCAAAATTGCGATTAAGGTCATAACCTCCTGGACCATCTTCATTGATCAAGCCATCGCCATCATTATCAATTCCTTCTTCTCCAAGCAACAGATAATCTCCTTTTTCCCCAGGCTTTATCGGAATCAATATTCTTGGATCATCTGGATGGAGTTTATGTGTTCCCTTTCCAAGGGCAACTTTCTTTCTCATTAAGGTAATTGATCCATCTCTATCAAGATCTTCTGGGCTGTCCTCATCAGCTAATCCATCCCGGTCTTCATCATAGGGCTTGAGACCTGAGCGGGGAGAATTGGGATTAGTCGCCTCATTTATAAAAATCTCGCGGCCATCAGGATTTACTGTGGGCACAAGATAAAAGGCTTTTTCATCGAGCAGACGGGTCGCTAGTTCATTACGGCCATAATTGGTCAAAAGCCACCAAAGAGCATAAAGAACAACTTCAGTTCCCTGAATTTCGTTGCCATGAATATTGCCATCAATATAATAACCAGGCTTATGTTCGGCTGGCCCAGTTTTCGGATTATTTAAAATTATTCCCCAAATATCTCTTCCTTGATAGGATTGACCAATGGACTTGAGGGTCATAAATTGAGGATAGGTTTGATGAAGTGTTCGAAGGGCTTGAGTGAGTTCAGCATAATTATAAAAATGGTCAAAAGTAAGTTGGAGACCAGTCTTAGAC
>JAOAFQ010000171.1 GCA_026416195.1 Candidatus Aminicenantota bacterium
TACCAGCGGAGTTCAAATCCATAATTATGGCCACTCGAATCAAATCGAACCTTCTGGCTATAAGCTTTTTCGACTAGCTCAGGATGATCAGCTTGAATATCATCGAGAAAATTTTTCTTAAGATGATTTTCTAAAGCATCATTCAACATATCTTCAATAATCGGCCGAAGAAGATTGATGCTCCATCGTCCGTAATGAAAATTAAATTCAAAATGACCCTGAGCCGAGCCAACCACTGAGAAGAGAGGCAAACACAAAATTATCAAGAAGAGAACCCTAAAAGCTCTTAATTCTTTAATGAATCTTTTGGCCTGCATTTTAAATTTCCTCGATTCTTTTCTATATTGATGTTTTATTGGTGATAATTAAATCGACTATTAAATTTAACATAAAGCTTCGCTAATCTCAATAATTTCATCTGAAAATTTAAATTTGGTTTTGATTATCTCTTCAGTTTTTATTGTCTATTTCCTTTTTTGTTTTCTTTAGGCATATCGGAAAAGAAAATCGAAGACAAAGAAGCTACTCATATATTTATAGGCGAAATCGTTGAGGTTGAGAGCTATTTTAGCTACAACGAATACGATGATTTCCTAATTCTCAGTCGTTTGATCAAAATGCTTGCCCAAGGTCCGTTTTTTCCCCTAATACTAATTATTGTGAAACCAATTCAAACCAAAACGTCGATACAGGCTGTCCCAGAAATCTTTATTCTCCTTGATTTCCTGTTTAATTATTTTTTCTTTTGATCTAGTTAGTTGGTTATTTAAGATTGTCACAATTTTTTGATCTTCGGAGCTAAAAGCCAAACGATGGTAAGAAAAAGAAACAAAAAACAAGAATTTATCAAGATGGTCTGTCTTTCGCCTAAGGCCGAAGCTATTTGGCCAGTCAGAAGAGAACCTAAGGGCATGAAACCAAAAAAGGAAAGCGAATATAAACCCATTATGCGGCCGCGCATAGAATAGTCAACCAAACTTTGCACGAGAGAGTTAGCTAGGTTAGCCACGATAATAATAGCTATACCCACAGTAAAGAGAGTGATTAAACTCAAGCCGAGGTGGGAAGAAAAGCTGAAAATAAGCATAAGTAAGGGCAGAGAAAAAGCTCCTATGGTCAAAAGTCGGCCCCGAAAAGAAAATCTTCCCAGGGAAGCAATGAAGAGGGCTGCCACCAAAGCACCGAGCCCACGAGCTGACTGGAGCCAACCATTGGTCCGAGCATCACCATGGAGAATTCTTACCGCCCAGGCAGGAAGAAGGGTGAGGCTTCCAGAGCCAAAAAGGCTTAATAAGCCTACCGTAGCGATCAAGGCTAAAATTAAAGGCTGGCTTTTTAAATATTTTATTCCCTGTTTTAGGTCGTCGATGGCAGAATTTGAACTTTCTATCTTTTTTAGCGGGCTTAATTTCATTAGAAATAAAGCAACAATAACCGCCAAATAGGAGATTCCATTTATCAGGAAACAGAAAGCTGGTCCTAAATAAGTATAAATTATTCCAGAAAAAGCTGGGCCAAGGAAAAAAGCAATGTTGACCATTGTCGAGTTGAGGGCAATGGCATTGGTCAAATCTTCGAGGGGAACAAGTTCAGCCACTAAGGCTTGCCGAGCCGGGGCATCAAAGGCCTGAGCCATGCCCAGTAAAAAGCCCAAAATAAGGATGAACCATGGTCTGACCAGATGGGCCAAGGTCCTGTCTCTTATACACATCT
>JAOAFQ010000178.1 GCA_026416195.1 Candidatus Aminicenantota bacterium
ACATTGATAATAGCAGGTTCGCCTCCACCTTGGGCCGGGATAGAATTGTTTTCTAAAACAGTTACGGTTATCTCAGGTAACCAAGAAAAGCGAGGCAAGTCATAGCGATTAAAATTAAGGTCCAAAATCTCGCCACCTTTAAAATGAATTTCTTCGCTTAAAGCATAACCTAACCCCATCATCAAACAGCCTTCAATTTGTTCTTTGGCCCCTTCTGGATTAATTACTTCCCCCATATCTTGAACACAGACTACTCTTTTCACTCTAATTATGCCGGTTGATTCATCTAAATCAATCTCTACCATGGCCGCTACATAGGTGCCTAAATAATCGGCACAGGAAAGGCCAAAACCTCGACCACTCGGAGTTGGAGCTGTTTGCCAACCAAAGTCTTCAGCCAAACGGGCTAAGACTTTTTTCATTCTTTCATTGCTTAAGTGATTCAACCGAAATTCAAGTGGATCAATTCGAACCCGAGCAGCCATAGTATCAATATGAGATTCACGAGCAAAAACATTGGTGTTGCTTCCTGGTGCTCGCCAAGGTCCAACTTCAAAAAGATGAGCGTTTGATCCTCCTGACCAACTTCCCTTGGCTAGCACTCGATAATGAGGTATATCATAAAAAACTTGAGAGCTACGGTCACCAGCCCAAAAAACAGTATAATCCCACAAACATATCCGGCCATTTGAATCAAGCCCAGATTTAATCTTAACTACAGCTGCGGGCATAAAAGTATCATAAAAGAATTCTTCTTCCCTCGTCCAAATGACCATAACTGGCTTACCAGCTTTCTGCGCCAGACGAGCGGCTTCAATAACCTGCCGATTGCGATTTTTACCACCAAAACCGCCACCAACATAAACTGGAAAAACCCTGATTCTATTAGCTGGTATTCCGAGAATTTGAGCTACTTCACTCTGAACTCCAAAAGGTCTTTGGGTTGAAGCCCAAACTTTAACTTCATCTTTTTCAATAGAAACCAGGGCCGTATGAGTTTCAATTGGGGAGTGGGCCACATATGGATTAAAATAAGTCGCCTCAATAATTTCCTGAGCCAGCTTCTCTCCTTCTTCTAAACTGCCTTTCTGATCAACTATATTGCCAGCCGGCGCTACTTTGATCAAATGCTCATGAATATTCTTATCATTGAGTTCGTTTTTAGGTAAATCATATTCGGCTTTAATTTTTCCCAAAGCTCGGCTAGCCCCATCGAAAGTTGGATGAAGGACAGCTATAAGGTCGCCATCTTGAATGACTTCAATTTCAGGCATATCTTTCAATTCGTCTAAGCTGAGACTTTTTAACTTTGCTCCATGAGCTGGGGGTCTTAAAAGACGAGCGAAAACCATGTTCGGAAGGATAACATCACCAGCATAAATAGCTTTACCAGTAACTTTTTCTAAACCGTCTAATCTTGGCCAAGGTTTTCCTGCTATTTGGTGAGCTTCAATGGGTTTGGGTTGAGGTTTTGAGCTTAAATATCTTTCAATTCTTTTTCCTTTAGTTAGTTGCCCATAGGCAATTTTTTTTGAGGGTCTTTTCAGATCATAGACAAAGCCATTTTTGGTCGCTAATTGTTCTTTAGGCACACCAAGCTTTTCCGAAGCCAGCTCAACCAGGACAGCCCGGGCTTCAGCGGCGGCTAACCTAAGAGCTGATCCAAAATATTTTATTGTTCTTGAACCAAAAGTGCCCATGTCATAAGGACATAAAGCTGTATCACCGAGAACTACTTCAATAACCTCCAGGTTAACATCCAATTCTTCAGCTAAAATCTGAGCTAAGGAAGTTTTTATTCCCTGGCCTAATTCAACTTTTCCTGAAAAACAATGAATTCGACCATCTTCACTAATTAACAAATAAGCGTTAAAATCAGTAGGAAATTCCTTCGATCTCGTTTGTCCTTGAGGTAAGGCCACAAGCTCTAAAGGATCGCCAACAAAAAAGAAGACAAATAAACCTGTTCCTGAAATTTTAAGAAAGTCACGACGGGAAAGCGTTAATTTATCTGTTCTGTAAGTTGCCTGAGAAAATTTTTCTTCAGCCCCACCCAGAATCTCGGAGGTAGTCGAAATTTTCTTTTCTTTCATCTCTGCCCTCCTTTCATTAGGGCCGCAGCTTCTTCAACCGCCATTAATATTCTCTTATGAGCTCCACAACGGCAAAGATGGTCGTCAAGAGCCTTAATAATTTCCGATCGGGTCGGCTGGGCTTTTTTCTGAAGAAGAGCTAAAACTTCGAGAATCATGCCACTTGTACAAAAACCACATTGAAAGGCTTCATGCTTGAGAAAAGCTTGTTGAATAGGATGAAGTTTATCCCCCTGACTTAAACCCTCAAGAGTTATGATTCGTCGTCCCTTGATTCGACCCACTTCGGTTTGACATGAGCGAACAGATTCACCATCGATCAAAACTGTGCAAGCTCCACAATAACCTTCACCACAACCAAATTTGGGACTAGTTATTCTCAAATCATTTCTCAAAACCCAAAGTAAAGGGCGATCAGGCTCAGTTAATAAGGTCACCTGTTGATTATTCACCAAAAATGAAATTGTTTCTTTCATAATTCTTACCTCTTTTTTACTCTTCTTTTATTTTATTCTTTCCCTAAAAAAAGAAAAGTTTTTTATAGACGATTGCTTTTCCCTGACTAAAAATAAAAAATAAGATACAAATAAGCAATTAGGAGGCCCAAAATGAAAAAGGGGATGAAAAAGGTAATCAGTTTAACTTGCCTTATCTTTATAATTTGTTTTGTTTTGTTATTTAATGCTTGCGAAAAAAAGAGTCCTTCTCTTCCAATCGGACTTTCCGGAGAAGAAATTCCCTGGCCATCACCTTTTCCTTGTCGAATTGAAGATAAAGGCAATCCCGATCTTTTCCTACTTGGACTCGGGAAAGTTACTACGCCGCTGGCTGAGGCCATTTTCGATCCAATTAAAGACAAAGTAACTCTTGCTGATGGCCAAATTATTGAAAACTATTTTCGAGATAGATTGAAAATAAAATATTACACACCGATAGATAAGAAATTTTTTCCTCTTCCCCCCTCTGGGTGGTGTTCCTGGTATTATTATTATCGAGAAATCAATGAAAAAGAAATTGAAAAAAATGCTCGCTGGCTAGCTGAAAATCTTAAAGATTTTGGCGCCGTTTACTGTCAAATTGATGATGGCTGGCAAGGTCGTGGTAGCGAAAAAGGAAATTATCGAGATTGGTCAACTATTGATCCTAAATTTTCTTCGGGAATGGCTAATCTTGCCTTAAAAATAAAAAAACTTGGACTTAAACCTGGGATTTGGTTAGCTCCCCACGGCCAAAGCAATCCTGAAATTGTTCGTCAATCTCAAGCCTTTTTAGTGGATGAAAAAGGAGAGTCTCTTTCAAGGACTTGGGAAGGGGATTATCTTCTTGATCCTACGCGTCCAGAAGCCTTGAATTATTTAGCTGATCTCTTCCGTAAACTTTCTCAAGAATGGGGTTATGAATATTTCAAAATTGATGGTCAGCCTATTGTCATTAGAGAGTACCGGACAAAGCTTTCCTTAATGAAAAATCCTGGGGCGGAGGCTGAGGAACTTTATCGCCAAACCCTTAAAGTCATTCGAGAAACTATAGGTCCTCAAAAATATCTCTTGGGTTGTTGGGGCGTTCCGCTGGAAGGTATGGGATATATGAATGGCTCAAGGACAGGGGGAGACGTCGTCATTCCCTGGGAAGGCTTTCTTATGGCCTTGCAAGCGACGATGAGATTTTATTTTCTTCATAATATAGCGTGGTATTGCGACCCGGATGTCATGCTTGTTCGCTATCCTTTGACGCTTAATATGGCCAGAGCTTGGGCGACTCTTCAAGGGTTAACTGGCCAGGCCTTGATGGCTTCTGATCGCCTTTATGACCTTCCTCCTGAAAGAGTAGAAATCATGAAAAGGGTATATCCTGCCGTCGATATCAGGCCCATTGATCTTTTCCCAGCTGAGCAAAACAAGCGGCTCTGGGATTTAAAAATCCATCATCTTGGACGCAGTTATGACGTCGTCGGCTGCTTCAATTTTGATGAAAGACAAAGTAATGGTTTAGAACTAAAATGGGCTGATCTTGGATTACCGCCCGATAGCCTTGTTCACGTTTATGATTTTTGGAACCAGGAATATCTGGGTTGCTGGGAAAAAGGTATTTATGTTTCCCTCGAACCAGCCAGCGTAAGAGTTTTTTGTCTTCACATTGCAAAAAATGAACCCCAATTAATTTCCACTTCTCGTCACATCACCCAAGGATGGGTCGATTTAGTTTCTTTAAAATCCGATCCAACAAAAAGAATAATTGAAGGCAAGAGCCGAGTCATTGCTAATGACCCCTATGAACTTCGTTTCTCATGGCCCCGAACCGAAAAGATTCAAATTATTCGGGCCAAAGTAAGCGGGTCTAAAGCCAGAATAAAAAATTATCATAACTGGGCCGTCGTTAGCTTCGTTCCCCAAAAAACAGGCCAGATTAATTGGCAAGTTGAATTTGGACAGAGTGACGTCTATTCCTTTCCACCTCGTCAGCCGAGTCGGCTTCAAGCCCAACCGGCTGGTTTGGATGCCTTACGTTTAACTTGGTCGCCCCTTTATTATCTTTGCGCAGGTTATTTAATTTCAATAAATGATAAACCAGTTCTTTATTCCCCCCTTCCTGAAGCGATAATTTCCGGCTTAAACCCTCAAGAAGAACAAAATGTTAAAGTCCAATCAATTTGGTGGGATGGGACAACTAGTCCTGAAGCTGCTTTGATTAAAGTCAACCTTGGAAATCTTCTACCAACTGAAGTCTTTCTGGATACCCTTAGGCCAAAAAAAATGACTTCGGGCTGGGGCCGAGTTAGAATTAACCGAGCTGTTTCCGGGGCTGAGTTGAAAATAAGTAATCGTTCCTATCCTCGAGGTCTGGGGACGCATGCTCCTTCAGAAATTATTTTACCTATCTATAAGCTTTTCCGTTGGTTAGAAGGAGAGGTTGGAGTTGATGGCGCCTCACCAAGACAAAGAGGCTCAGTTGAATTTATTATTTACGGTGATGGACGAATGCTCTGGAGAAGTGGTTTGATGAAAGCTGGCCAACCTTCTAAATCTTTCCGCATCGCGATTAATCAAATCCAGGAACTTTATTTTGAAGTCACTGACGGAGGTGATGGCAGTGAAGGTGACCATGCAGATTGGGTTATGGTGCGCTTGATTAAATGAAATTGGAAAGACAAATTAAATCATTTTTTAATTTATTTTTTTAATTTTTAAACCATGGCCTGCAGAAAATAAACCAGGAATTGAAACTGGCAATTTTCCTTGAATTTCTATCTCTCCAAAAATAGCTTGAACCGCTGCTATCTGAGCTTGAGGGGAATGGCGGTAAGCACAGATATAAACAGGGACTTCAGGAAAATTTCGAAGGAAATAGGGGCTACCAAAAGAGATAACAATCAACGGTTTATTTAAAGAAGCCATTTCTTTAACCAAATCAATATGATGATTTTCGAGGCCAACACTGCCTTTTCCTGCTCTCAAAGTAGAAAAAAGACCAATAATGATTATATCGGCTTCTTGACCTAACTTCTTGGCCTGTTCAAAATACTCAATACCTGTTTCAGCATCGGCATAAAAGGAACTAGTCTGTGAGCATCTCTTTTCAATTTCTTGAATAAATGGGCGACCAGCATAATAATCCCCAGGATCTGAGCTTAAAGATAAAGCGGCTATTTTAATATTTTTGTTAACCACTGGTATGACAAAGTTTTCATCTTTGACTAAGGTAATCGCTCTAATAAATGCTTTTGAAGCTACCTGCTGGTATTCCTTTAAGCCAACTCGGTAAGGCAATAAATTTAGATCAATCCGTTTTTGTTGGGATAAACCTAAAAGAGCTTTAGCTTGAAGCAAGCGTCGCACTGACTCGTCAAGTCGAGAAAGAGGAATTTCTCCTGAATTAACCGCCTCTTTTAGGGCTGAAGCAGCGGCTTCAATATCTTGGGGCAAAAGTAAGCAATCAACACCAGCCTTAATTGCCCGAACAGCGGCCTCGCCACTGCTAAAGGATCGGGTAATTCCACCCATTGTTAAAGCATCAGTGACAATAATACCTTGAAAATTAAGCTTTTTTCGAAGTAATTCGCTTATGATTAAAGGAGACAGAGTGGCCGGAAGGCCTGGGGAAGGATCCAAAGCTGGTACATGAAGGTGAGCGGTCATGATTGATCTAACTCTAGCTTCGATTGCTTTTCTAAAAGGAAGAATTTCTACCTTGTTAAGTCTATCTTCATCAGCAGTAATAACCGGCAACAAAGTATGAGAATCAAGGTCAGTATCGCCATGACCGGGAAAATGTTTGGCAGTAGCAATAAGACCGTTTTCTTGGCAGCCACGAATGAAATTGCAGGCTATCCGGCTAACAAGCTCGGGGTCTTCGCCGACTGAACGGGTATTGATGATTGGATTATCAGGATTAATATTGACATCAACAACTGGGGCATAGGTTTGATGGATGCCCACAGCTCTGGCTTCAAGGGCAGTAATTCGGCCCATTTCATAGGCAAGTTCTTCAGAATCGGCTGCTCCTAGGGCCATCAGAGGGGGAAAAACTGTCGCACCATTAATTTGATTACCTGTGCCCCTTTCTAAATCGGAAGCCACGAGAAGAGGTACCTTAGCCCAACTTTGGAGGTGATTAAGAAGAATAGCAGTTTCATACACTTCTCCTCCAAAAAGGATTACTCCGCCTACCCTCTTTTCCCTAATCAATAAATGAAGACGTTCCATTTCGTCACTGTCAGCCGGAAAAAAACGACCACTAATGGAAACAAAAAAAAGCTGACCTATTTTCTCTTCGAGAGTTATCTTTTTCAAGGTCTTTTCTACCCAGGGGTGAGTTTTAATCATCGCTTGGTCTTCAGTTAAATTTATAGTCGGCGTTGGCACGCATCCTGAAAGAAGAATCAAAGCTATCAGAAAAATGGCTAAATATGAATATCTTAGAAAAACTTGCTCCATAGTTGGCTCCTGATAGTTTATTGAAGGACATAACGAATAATAAAAAGAATTGAAAACAAATAAATTATCCAATGAACTTCTCGGCCACGGCCACTAACCAACTTCAGAAGGGAATAAGAAATAAAACCAAAAGTTATACCATCGGTAATGCTAATAGTCATCGGCATAATAATAATAGTCAGAAAGGCAGGAATAGCTTCAGTCAAGTCATCCCAGTTTATTTGGGTTACGACTTTCATCATCAAGTAGCCAACAATTATTAGAGGAGGCGCAATTACGGGTCTCAGAACAAGGTTTCCATAAGTATATTCTCCTCCAATCATTTCAGCTAAGGGGCTAAAAAAGAGAGAAATAAGAAAAAGAAAGGAAGTAAAGACATTGGCTAAACCAGTCCGAGCCCCTTGGGCAATTCCGGTTGAACTTTCGATATAACTACCGACGGTTGATGTTCCAAGCAAAGAGCCAGCCACCGTAGCTAAGCTATCGGCAAGCATGGCTTTATTAGCTCCTGGCAACCGACCATCTTTAATAAAACCAGCTGGGGCACTAACACCAATAAAGGTTCCCACTGAGTCAAAGAGATCAAGAAAGAAAAAGACAAAAATGATGGTTAGTAGTCCAGCCTGAAAAGCCCCTGCAATATCTAATTTTAACAGGGTTGGCTCTAAATTCGGAGGAAAGGAAAAAAGACCGTGATAACGGACAATTTTCAGGGGAAGACCAATAAGGGAAGTAGCCAAAAGGCCCAAAAGAATTGCTCCTTTTATTTTTAAAGCCATTAAACAAGCGGTTAAAGCAATTCCAAAAAGAACCAAAAGGACAGGCCGGCTCGTTAAATCACCAATACCGACAAGAACACCTGGAGTATCAACAACAAGACCGCCATATTCCAAACCAACTAAAGCAATCAGCAGGCCAATGCCCACCGAAATAGCGTTTTTGAGAGAACTGGGCACAGCGGCCACTAAACCTTCCCAAACCCCAATAAGAGAGAAAAGAGTCAAAATAGTCCCAGAGATAAATATTGCTCCAAGAGCTACTTGCCATGGATAACCCATAACTCCACAAACGACAACAGCAAAAAAAATGTTATGTCCCATATAAGGAGCTTGAGCAAAGGGATAATTCGCTAGAAGACCCATAAGGAGAGTAGCCAGCGCGGAACTTAAGCAGGTAGCCACCATAACAGCACCCCTATCCATACCAGTCTGACTCAAGATGGCCGGCTGAACAAAGATAATATAAGGCATTGTCATAAAAGTGGTAACGCCACCTAGAGCCTCGTTCTTAACCGAGGTCTGACGTTCGCTCAAATGAAATAATCTTTCTAAGAAGTTTCTCATGATCTAAAACCTTATTGATTAAGTTTAAGAAGGGTAAAGATATCGACTTCAGGGTAAGCTTTTTTTATGCGATTTAAACCATCAAGAAAGACAAGCTCGACGACAGCGGCAAAACCTACAACTTCAGCTTCGAGTTTTTTGACCAAAGAAATAGCACTAATAGAGGATGACCCAGTTGCAATTAGGTCATCCACAATAATTACTCTATCTCCAGGCTGAACCGCATCAGCATGTATTTCAAACGTTTCCACCGCATACTCATTGGGAGCAACAATACAAACCGTTTTTCGTGGTAACTTACCCTTCTTTCGAATAATACTCAAACCAAGACTAAGTTCATAAGCCAGCGGAGCAGCAAATAAATATCCCCTGGATTCAATACCGATAATGAGAGTTGGCTTTTTGGGTTTGGCCCAAGTTGCTAATTCAGAAATTATAAAGCGATAACAGTCTGCGTCATGGACCAATGGAGTTATATCCTTAAAATTAACTCCTGGTTTAGGAAAATCAGGTACTTCGATGATCCTTGATTTAAGAATTTCGATGTTCATTTTTCTTCTCCCTTCAACGTTTTTCATTTAAGAAAAAAAGGGAGACTTTGTCAATGAATCTTTAAGATAAACTATAGTTTAATTGACATTTAGCTATCTTTAAGATCAAAATGGAAAGAACCATAAGAAACCAACTTTAGGTTAGAAAAATGATTGATTGGAGTTTATATTTTATTGCTGATAGCGAAGCTTTAACAGGAAGAAATTTTCTTGAAACCATTGAAAAAGTAGTTGAAGGTGGAGCAACTTTAATCCAGCTTCGAGGAAAAAAATGGTCAGATCGGGAATTTTTTTCGATGGCTCTCGAGGTTAAAAAAATCTTGGCTGAAAGAAATATTCCATTGATAATAAATGATCGAGTTGACGTCGCCCTAGCGGTAAAGGCAGAAGGAGTCCATCTAGGTCAGAAAGATTTACCGATAGAGGCAGTTAGGCCTTTAGCTCCAAAAAAGTTTATTATTGGTCTTTCAGTAAATAATTTGGAAGAAGCTTTAAGGGCTGAAAGAGAAGGAGCTGATTATGTGGGAGCTGGTCCGATCTTTTGGACGAGCTCTAAACCTGATCTCCGGCCCCCTATAGGCTCACAAGGTCTTCAAGCTATTTGTCAAGCTATTAGGATTCCGGTTATCGCCATTGGTGGCATCACTCTCTCGTCAATTCCTGAAATAATTGCCGCAGGCGCCTCCGGCATCGCTTTGATTTCAGCTATTACTCTAGCTGAAAATCCCTTGGAAGCAACTAGGAAAATAAGAAATTCAATCGATCTAGCCAGAAAAAAGATTCTCTGAATTTTTTAAAATCAGGGAAATTTCTCTCTCACCTTGGTCGCCTATTTTTATTACCACATGATAAATTGGATGACCTAAATCAAAATTAATTTTTTCAGCCCATTCGACGATAATTACTCCCTGACCCAACCAATCCTCCCAACCCAAATCGAGAATTTCTTCCTGGTGTTCAAGTCGGTAAAGATCTACGTGAAAAATAGGACAACGCCCATAATAGATATTGATAAGAGTAAAAGAAGGGCTGCAAACTTCCCTAATATCCTTAACCCCAAGCCCGGCGGCTAGCCCTCTGGCAAAAACTGTTTTGCCACTTCCAAGCTCGCCATAAAGAAAAGCAATTTCCTTTCCCCGCCATGTTTTAGCGAGGTTTCGAGCAAAATCTATTGTTTCTTCCTCGGAAAAGCTCGTAAAAATCAATGACTTACTTTCCCTCTTCATCGGTTTTGATCAAAGCTTAGAAAGAACGACCAACCCTGGCCCAAGGCTAGTGACCTCCTCTTTTTCTTTGGCTAAATCTTCAAGTCTCTTAATCGCAACTGGTAAATAACGGATTAAATCGCCTGCAACTAACGGTCTTTCCCCAATCTTCTCTTTGGCGATATCACCGCTTAGTCCATGGACATAAACGGCAGCGGCAATAGCCAGGAATGGGTCCTTTATTTGCATTAAGAAAGAAGCAGCCAAACCGCTCAAAACATCTCCTGAGCCGCCGCTAGCCATGCCTGGATTGCCAGTAGGATTGATAAAAATTCGACCATCGGGACTACTAATTATTGTTCTATGTCCTTTAAGGACAAGAAAAACACCATATTTTTTTGAAAATTCAGAGGTTAAAGTTAATCGTTGGGCCAGGATCTCTCCTACTTTAATTTGAACTAACCTCGAAAATTCACCAGGATGAGGGGTAAGGATGCAAGGTTGAGGAAGTCTGGAAAGAAGCTCAGGCCTTTGAGCTAAAATGTTTAAACCATCAGCATCAATTAGGCAAGGAAGAGTAACTTCTGGTAAAAGAGAAGAAAGTAGCTCGCTTGTTTCTGGATGAGTCGATAGACCCGGTCCAATTAAAAGAGCATCTTTACCTTTTAGAATTTCTTTTAATCGCGCTAAGGCTCTAGAACTCACTGAACCTTCTTCAGATTCAGGAAGAGGTTCAGTCATAAGTTCCATAGTTGATCGAGCAATAATTGGCAAACAGCTTTTTGGGGTGGCTACTGTAACCAAACCTGCCCCTGATCTCAGCGCCGCTCGGGCGGCCATGATCGCTGCTCCAGTTTTACCCATGGAGCCAGCTAAAATTAAGAGGTGTCCATATGTTCCCTTATGAGTATCTCTTTTTCGGGGCATAAACCAATTCAAAATTTTTTTCTTCTCAAGCCATTCAACTCGATGTTTCTCATCAGAAAAAAGGAACGAAGGCAAACTGATATCAGCCACAATTACTTCCCCTACATATTCTTCAGCAGGGGGTAAGACATGAGCAATCTTTGGAACACCTAGAGTAACTGTCATTTCGGCCTTAATTGCGGGTCCAATAAGCTCTGGCGTATCAGAGGATAAGCCTGAGGGAATATCAACTGCGATTTTAAAAGCAGAACTGCGATTGATTAACTCAATCGCTCGTGCATAAATTCCCTCAGCTGGTTTTTCTAGTCCTGTCCCAAAGATAGCATCGATGATAATTGTTGCTTTTCCTAGGGCTTGATTAAGCTCATTCCAATCCCTTTCTTCTAAAACTTCCCAGACCTTCAGGCCAATGTTTTCCGCAATGCGCAGATTTAAAGCTGCGTCGCCTTTTACTTCCTTTTTCGAGGCTAATAGAAAAATTTGAGGCTGGCAACCCTGATTAAAAAGATGTCTAGCCACAACTAAACCATCACCGCCATTGTTGCCTTTGCCTGCTACAATTACGATTCGTTCCTTATTTAAATCAGGAAATTTGCTGGCTATGGCCAAAAAAATTTGCCGACCCGCATTTTCCATGAGAACAGGTCCCGGGATGCCAACTTCTTCAATTGTCTGACGATCAATTTCTTTCATTTCTTTAGCCGTCAAAACTTTCATTTTCTGATCTCCTAGGGATTAATTTTATCATAGATAATTCTCTGACAATAAAGACTATTTAATTTGACAATCAAGAAGAATTTACCATAGCATAGAAAAGAATTCAGTCGGGAGAAGGATAATTAATCTACTCAATCTGTTTATTGCGATCATTAGTGGTTATCTTCTCGGTAGCTTCTTACCCGCCTATTTTATAGCTAAAATTTTTAAGGGAAATGAACTTCGTAACTATGGAACCAAGAATGCAGGCACAATCAATACCTATAAAGTTGTTGGCTTATTTCCCGCCCTAACTACAGTTCTGTTTGATGTGGGCAAGGGATTGCTAGCCCTTTACCTTGGGAAATTGATAACAGATTCTTCTTTAGGAAGTTTGTTAGCAGCTGGGGCTTCAGTAGTTGGGCATGCTTTTCCCTTTTATCTTAAGTTTAGAGGTGGTCAAGCAATTGCGACAGCCACAGGTCTTATGATTTATTTTCTAATTAAATTTTACATCAATGACTGGCTACCTTGGCTATCTCTCTTTCTTTTAGCCCTCTTAGTAATTGTTTTTGCCTGGATATCTCGACAAGGAGAATTTGTCGGGTTATTTATTCAACCATCACTTTTCTTCCTTGTTTTGATTTTTGCCCCCTTTTCCTTCGAAAAATTCTTCCTAATAATCATGATTGCTTATTTATTAGTTATAAACATTATCAATATTTGGAAATTTGGATTGTGGAAGCCTTCAGAATTTCTTCAAAAGGGACTTATAAGTTGGCGCCTTTATCTGCGTCCTTTAGCTTTTCTTTTAATTCTCTTTTATTTTAAATTTGAAAAAAAATTTGTACTTACTTTCGTTGGTGGCTTAACTCTTTTTTTTCTTATTCCAGATTTGCTTCGTTTAATTTCGAGTCGAATCAATCGATTTTTTTTCCTAGAAATAAAGAAAATATATAAGGAAAAAGAAAGAAGTAAATTTTCTTCAATCACCCTCTTCTTATTAAGTTTTTTTCTGACTCTTCTTCTTTTCGAGAGGGATATTGCCATTATTGCTGTCTCTTTTCTTGTTTTTGGAGATTTCTTTAGTAAAATATATGGGTTACGCTTCGGTCAAAGGCCTTTCTTTGAAAAAACCCTTGAAGGAAGCTTAGCTCATTTAGGTGCTTGTCTAATGGTTGGCTATCTTCTTCATCCATTTATAAACTTTTCTTTACCCGTAATTTTTTTAGGTGGTTTTACGGCCACCTTAATTGAAGCCCTACCTTTGGGCCTTGATGACAATCTTAGCGTGTCCTTACTTAGCGCTTCCATCATTTATATAACTTTATTGTTTTGAATTTTTCTTAATTCCGTTAATTGTTTCTTTAGAGATTCAGTTAGATTGATTCACCTTTTCATTTATGATACTTATTTATGTCTATCTTAAAAAAGGAGGTAAAAGAAATGGCTATAAGAGTAGGAATTAATGGATTTGGTCGGATTGGCCGAAGCCTTTTCCGAGCTTCTTATAAAGATCCAGATATTGACTTTGTGGCGGTTAACGACATTACAGATGCCAAAACTTTAGCCCATCTTCTCAAATACGATTCAGTTATGGGTATTTTCCAGGAAGAAGTTAAGTGGACAGATAATTCCATTATTGTTAAGGGAAAAGAAATTAAAGTTTTTGCTGAAAAAGACCCGGCTAATCTTCCCTGGAAAGAATTAGGAGTGGAAATAGTTGTGGAGGCTACAGGAAAATTTAAAAAAAAGGCTGAGGTCAATAAGCATCTTCAAGCTGGGGCTAAACGAGTAATTTTTTCAGCGCCGGCTGATGATCCAGATATCACTATTGTAATGGGGGTCAATGAAAAGGCTTTTGATCCCAACAAGCATTTTGTGTTATCCAATGCCTCTTGCACTACTAACTGTGTGGCTCCTGTCGCCAAAGTTCTCCATGAATACTTTGGTCTTGAAAAAGCTTTCATGACTACGATTCATGCCTATACCAATGACCAAAGAATTCTGGATCAGCCTCATAAAGATCTCCGAAGAGCTAGAGCCGCGGCGGTTAGCCAGATTCCGACAACAACCGGGGCAGCCAAGGCTGTCGGCTTAGTCTTGCCTGAGCTCAAAGGAAAAATTGACGGAATTGCCATTAGAGTGCCTACACCTAATATTTCCTTGGTAAATCTAGTCGCTTTGTTAAAAAGAACAGTCACGGTTCAAGAAGTTAATGAGGCCTTTAAAAAAGCCGCGGCGAATGAACTGAAGGGAATTCTCGATTATACCGAAGAAGAACTCGTCTCCGTTGATTTCATGGGTAATCCCCATTCAGCCATTGTTGATGGTCCTTTTACTCGTTTAGTTGCAGATAATTTAGTCGAGGTTTTGGCCTGGTATGATAATGAATGGGGTTATTCCTGTCGACTTTACGATTTGATTAAATATATCACTAGGTAAAGCCATGAAGACCCTAAGTCAAATCAATTGTCAAAATAAGAAAGTTTTTCTTAGGGTTGACTTCAATGTTCCTCTGGATGAAGCTGGTAATGTTAGAGATGACACTCGAATCCGGGCAGCTTTGCCGACAATTCGATATCTTTTGGATGCCCAAGCTAAATTAGTTGTCGCTTCTCATCTTGGTCGACCCAAAGGAAAATATGATCCAAAGTTAAGCCTCAAATCTGTGGCTCAAAAATTTCAGGAGCTTATTGGCCGACCAGTTACTTTAGCTCCAGATGTAGTTGGCGCTGAAGTTGAAGAGCTCAAAAGTAAGTTAGAACCAGGGCAAATTCTTCTATTAGAAAATCTCCGTTTCCATCCGGGTGAAACGGCAAACGACGAAAATTTTGCCCAAAAGCTAGCTTCCCAAATCGATGTTTATGTCAATGATGCTTTTGGAGCCTCTCATCGAGCTCACGCTTCGGTTGTTGGAATGGTCCGCTTTGTGCCTGAAAAGGCAGCTGGTTTCCTTATGGAAAAAGAAGTAACTTACCTGCGAAAGGCAATTGAAAATCCAGAAAGACCTTATGTTGCTATTCTTGGTGGAGCTAAAGTCTCTGATAAAATCGCTATTATTGAAAGCCTTCTCGATAAAGCTAACATCCTTTTGGTTGGTGGGGCTATGGCCTATACTTTTTTTAGAGCCACAGGTCAAGAAGTTGGTCAATCTTTCGTTGAAAATGATCAAATAGAAAAAGCACGAGCTATTTTGGATAAAGCCAAACAAAAAGGCGTTGATTTGTATCTTCCCGTAGATCATGTAGTAGCTCCTTCGCTTAGCCCCGAAGTAACACCCTCAGTGATTGAAGGCTTGCCCATTCCAGCTGGTATGATGGCTGGCGACATCGGTCCAAAAACCATTACAATGTTTGTTTCTTTAATCAACCAAGCTCGAACCATATTTTGGAATGGGCCAGTCGGTGTTTTTGAATTTGAACCTTTCAGCAAAGGAACATTCTCTATAGCAAAAGCCATCGCGGCTTCCACCGCTACCTCTATTGTTGGCGGAGGCGATTCTGTTTCGGCTCTAAAAAAAGCAGGGGTAACGAGTCAGATTACCCATGTTTCTACGGGAGGTGGAGCAAGCCTCGAGTTTATTGCCTATGGAACTCTCCCTGGAATTGACGCTTTGGACTGAAACTGACTCTTACCTGAAAGGATAGGAGCAATGGAAGTTAAAGAAGAAAAGGCGGGGCTAAGAGTGCCTTTTATCGCTGGTAATTGGAAAATGAATAAAACCATCGCCGAAGCTAAAAAACTGGCGGCTGAAATTACGAAGTCTGCCTTTAATCTTGAGGGAGCAGAAATTGTTCTTTGTCCCCCTTTTACGGCTCTTTATGAAGTAGCTAA
Source organism: Candidatus Aminicenantota bacterium (assembly GCA_026416195.1). GTDB lineage: Bacteria > Acidobacteriota > Aminicenantia > Aminicenantales > CALLJL01 > CALLJL01. The sequence goes on from JAOAFQ010000178.1 coordinate 15,587, forward strand.
AACAATCGAAGGGAGCTCCATTCAGTTGGGAGCCCAAGATATTTTTTGGGAGAATGGCGGCGCTTTTACTGGGGAAATCTCAGGGTCGTTGCTTCGTGATGTTGGCTGCCAATATGTCATTGTCGGCCATTCTGAAAGAAGACAGATTATTGGAGAAAATGATTGGATAATTAATCGCAAAGTAAAAGCAGCTCTAAGAAATCAGCTGTTACCTATTCTCTGTCTGGGTGAAACTTTGGAAGAAAGGCAAAAAGGTCTTACTTTAACCCGAATAAAAGCCCAGCTTGATGAAGCTCTGAAGGATGTCAACCAAGATGATGTCAGCAAAATCATCATTGCTTATGAACCTGTATGGGCCATAGGTACAGGGGTAAACGCCACTCCAGCTCAAGCTCAAGAAGCTCATCATTATATTCGAATGCTTTTGGCCGAGAAATATGGCCAAGAATTGGCTGCCTGTGCTATAATTCTTTATGGTGGTTCTGTTAAACCTGAAAATGCGAGTTCATTGGCAAAGGAAGCTGATGTTGATGGCTTTTTAGTTGGTGGGGCTTCCCTTGACCATGTAAGTTTTGTTAAAATTATAGAGAAAATGATTGAGGTTAAAGGAAAGTGAGTGCTTTATTAGTTATTCTTCATGTTATCATTTGCCTCATCTTGATCGTGGCTGTTTTGCTTCAATCTGGAAAAGCAGCTGATTTAGCTGGCTCATTTGGCGGCGTAGGAAGTCAAACTGCCTTTGGACCTCGTGGGGCTACCACGTTGTTAGCTAAAATTACCACAGCCGCGGCCGTAGTTTTTATGCTGACTTCGATTGGATTGTGGTTGATTTCAATTAAAGGAGAAAAGTCGGTAATGAAAGCCGTTCCAGCCGTTACTGAGACTCAAAAGCCGCTTGAAGAAACTAAAAAAGAGCCGGAGAGCAAAAAAGAAAATCTGCCTAATCCAGAAAAGAAGATTCAAGAAAACCAATCAAGCAAATCCATAAACGAGAAATAGTTGGAATGCCGAAGTGGTGGAATTGGTAGACACGCTAGCTTGAGGGGCTAGTTCCCACTATTTTGGGAGTCGGGGTTCGAGTCCCCGCTTCGGCATTCTTTTTTTATGTTCGGCTGGCTACCCAAAAAGAAAAATCTATTTCGTTTTGGCTACCAGAGAGGCGGTCAACTTCAGTTCCCTTTTTAATAATCACAAAGGTCGGAACCGAATTTATGCCAAACCCAGCCGCAAGCTCGGGATAATGATCAACATTAATCCTAACAACCATTATTTCTCCAGCGCGTCTTTTGGCCAATCTCTCTAAAATTGGTTTCATCCGTAAACAATGAGGACAATTATCAGAATAAAAATCAAGAAGAATGGGAATTGAACCATTATTAATAAGTTGATAAATTCTTTGAGGCGAAAGCAAAAGGACTTCGCCAGGCTCAGGGAGGGCTTGGTGACAACGGCCACAAAAAATCTTTTTTCCAGGAGTTAAATCTTTTTCAAACAGTCGATTCGTTGCTCCACAATTAAAACAGATAACTTTTAATTCTTTGCCTTTTTCCAAGGATTGTCCTTTCCTAAAAATCATTAATAATTAAAATTAATTAAACCTTTTTTTTGGCGGATTGTCTCCTTAATAGCTTCTTTGCTTATCTTCCCTTCTTTTTCAGCTTTAATAGCCCAGAAAAGTTCAGCTGTAGTTATAAGACCATTACCATCAGCAATGGCCTCTTCTATTTGTTCCTGGGTAAATGGGTTTGGCCTAGCTCGAGCATCTTGGCGGAAATAATAATTACCGACTAAAAGAGCTTTCATCTTAGTATTGTCGAATTCCTGCATTCGTCTCGCTTTAAATTTTTGTAAAGAAATTAAATCGCTTTCAGGGGCAGAAGCTAATCCACTTCGGATGATAACTAGGATAATTGGACTTGTTCTTAATTTTTCTTCAACTGTCTTTCCCTCAGCATTATCGATGAGCCAAATATCTTCTTCTTTAATCCTGATAACTCTCTTCCAGTATTCATCCACATCAACTACTAATGGCCATTCAAGATAATTGAAAGCATGAAGAAGGGCTTTCTTTAATCTCTCGTTTTGCCCGGTCAGAAGCTGAAAAAACATTTCCTGTTCAGTTCTTTTTAATTCTTCAGCTTGATTCCTCAATCGAAAAATAGTTTCTCGATGACGCTCGATTTCCTCTTGGATTTGCTGAAAAACAGATTTTAATGAGGGGAAATAATATTCAGGGCTCTCAATCCAGGCAAAGGGATTCTCTTCGAATACATGAGGAACCAAGGGAGGCAAGGTTTGACGGAGCATAGCCCGGACGACCTCAATATTATTTTGACCAAACCAAGGTAAAAGAAATAAATATCCTCTCCCCTTACGGAGACAAGCTGCCACTGGTCGACGCCGATAATTTCTGGCCAAAATTTCAATCTGATGATAAGTTGATTCTCCTTCAGGGATGGAAAGAAAGGAAGTTTTCTCGTCTTCATTTTCAAAAATTTCGTAGGATTTCATAATCTGTGAAGAGAAATCTTCCAATAATCGGCCGATGGGACTATCTGAAATATTATGAATAAAAGCGGGCCTTTTATTAACTTCGAGTTTCAGACCAGGGATAGGACCAAAGAGATTCGTCAGATGGAACTGCTCTCCAGCCCCAAGAAAACAGACAATGACCCCCCCATCGAGCAAAATCGCTTCAAAGTTAGGAGAATCACCCACATGCAAACCAGAACCAGAATCTCCCAGGTTTAGTTGGTAAAAGACTAAGCGGCAATCGAGGGGTGGAACTAGGCTTTGGATTCGTCCGGATTTCCAGCTCGTTTCAACCCCTTCGACATCCCATTTCTCAGCCTGAAGCTGTTTAATTTCTTCCGCGGAAAAATCAATCAGTAAAATTTTAGCCATTCCAACCCCCTTTTAAAAAATTAATCAAACTATATTTACATAAATAAAAACTTCGATGTCAATCATCAATCACGAGGATTTCTGAAAATCACCTCTCCCACCTTTATAGTTTAATCATAATAAGCTAATTTAAATCGAAATACAATCAGTAATTAATTCAATCAGGATAATATCTATTTGACAAGGAAAAAGGATTAAGAAATAATAGAACTGGTGCTGGCCAATAAAATTTTATGAATCCCCTCCTTTCGCTATTTATCCCCCAAATCCCCCGAAAGGCCAGCACCTATTTAAATCGAAACTTTTAACTCTAAATTTTCCAACTTGAAATAAGTTTCTCTAATAAGTAATTATTAAAGAAACAGATTGTTGACCAAATGAAACTTTTATTTGATCTGCTAATAATTTTATCGACAGCTATTTTAGTTACAGCCTTTGGTCAACGTTTAAAAATCCCGGTAGTCGTTGGCTTTATTATTACCGGAATTATTATTGGGCCCGGTGGGTTAGCTCTAATTGAAAATCTAGAGAGCATTCAAATCTTGGCCGAGATTGGTGTCATCTTGCTCTTATTTATGGTGGGTATCGAATTTTCTTTTGAAAGACTTAAGAAAATTCAAAAAATTTTTTGGATTGGCGGAAGCTTTCAAGTTGCCTCAGCTATTAGCCTAACCTACTTTGTGATGTCTTTTTTAAAACTTCCTCCTCAGAAAAGTCTCTTCTATGGTTTCCTTCTTTCTTTAAGTAGCACAGCTGTTGTTTTAAAATTATTAGCCGACAAGAATGAAATTGACTCTCCTCGAGGTCGACTCTCCCTTGGTCTTCTTCTTTTTCAAGATATAGCTATTATTCCTATGCTAGCGATTACACCTCTTCTAGCTTATGAAGGCTCGATATCTTTCCTATCTATTAGCCAAAAATTTCTTCTGAGTTTTATTCTGATTGGTTCTGTTTTTTATGTTGCTCGCCAATTAATGCCCAAACTATTGCGGTTTATTATTAGGCTTCGAATCAAAGAGATTTATTTATTGTTTGCTTTAAGTTTCCTTTTAGCTATGTCCCTTCTTACCTCTTCTTTTGGTATGTCGCTTGCCTTAGGCGCTTTTTTAGCTGGTTTGATTATTTCTGAATCTGAATATAGCCCGCAGATCGTTTCGGATGTTATTCCCTTTAAAGATGTTTTCAATAGCCTTTTTTTTATAAGTATTGGGATGTTGCTTAATACTGCCTATTTCTGGAATAAAAAATTCTTAATTCTTCAGATTGTTGCAGGCTTGATTATTTCTAAAATAATTTTAATTTTTTTATCAATTAAATTACTGAAATTCGATTCAGCCATAGCTTTAAGTACGGCCTTAGGCTTAGCTCAAACTGGAGAATTTTCTTTTGTTCTAGCAGGGGTTGGTCGAATCCACAACCTCATGACTCTTGAAGCTTTTCAAATTTTTATAGCCGCTTCAATTGTTACTATTCTTTTAACCCCGTTATTTATCAATTTGACTCCTCAAATTATAACTTTTAGACGAGAAAAAGATGCAAAGAGAAAAATATCTATTGAAAATAAACTCTTGTCTGGACTTGAAAATCATGTTATTATTGCTGGTTTTGGATTAAACGGCCAAAATTTAGCCCGGGTTTTAAAAGAAACAGGCATACCTTATGTTATTTTAGAAATTAATCCAGAAACAGTTAGACGAGCCTCTGAGGAAAAAGAGCCAATTATTTTTGGTGATGTTTCCAGTCCTGTTGTTCTCCGAGAAGCAGGGATCGACCGTGCAGCTATTCTTGTTTTAGCTATTTCAGATCCCGGAGCCACAAGGAGAGCAGTTCAAATTGCTCGAAATATAAACCCAAGAATCTCGATAATTGTCCGCACTCGTTTTGTCTCTGAGATTGAGGAACTTTACCGCCTTGGAGCTAATGATGTTATTCCTGAGGAATTCGAAACCTCAATTGAAATTTTTGTTAGGGTTCTTGAGAAGTTCCATCTCCCCAGAAATATTATTAATACTCAGGTCCAAATTATTAGAAGTGAAGGTTATGGCTTGCTAAGAGGAAGCCGCTCCACTTCAAGGCGAATTCAAGAAAAGCTAGCTGATTTTTTGGAAATGGGGATAGTAGAAACTTTTTTAATTACCAAGTCATGCTGGATTAATGGTCAAACGTTAAGTGATCTTGACTTGAGGCAAAAAACAGGCGTTACCGTTATTGCAGTTATTAGAGATGGACAGACTCAATTGGCTCCTGGAGGTGATTTTCGTCTTAAAGAAAAAGACATCCTCATTCTTGTTGGAAATCATCAAAATTTAGAGCGAGCCTTTACTTATCTAACAGAAGCTAAATATATTTAGCTTAAATAACGATTCTATTTATCTTGGCGTAATCCCCACTTAAAATGAGGCTAAAAGCGCGCCCGGAGGGATTTGAACCCCCGCCCTTTGGATTCGAAGTCCACCGCTCTATCCACTGAGCTACGGGCGCGCTTAATAAGCTTTGATTAATTAGTTTAGCAAGAAGGGTTGTCCTCTTCAAGCGACGAACTATTTTACTCCGAGCAATTTCTTTTTTTTCTGGATGGAGACTAAAATTTCCCTAAGAATTTTCTCCGTTTCGCTAAGATTATAATCACTTTTTTCAATAAACCAATTTTGACCTTGGATGACTGCCTTTATCATCCTTGAGCTTATGGCTCTTTTTGCAGTTAGCTGGGCTGACTCAGACTTAAATTTTGTTACCTGAATCCATAAAGTAACTGATTCATCTTTTTCCTGAACCAAAATAACAAGATGGTCATCCTTATAAGTATCGTCATCGTCTTGACCAAGAAAAGACTGCCATAGTCTCAAACCATCGGCAGTAACTAAGGCGGCGGGCTTAATCTCGGAATGGATTTCTCTAATCAAAGAAATTATTTCTTTCTGATCTGCTTGTAAATCAGATGAAAAACAGAGGAAATAACTTAAAACTAACCGTAAAAAGAAAAATAACCAAATTTTATTGCTTCTCAAAAACTCTTCCTTTTTATTTAATTCTTGCTGTTAATTTTCCCAATCACCTATAACTTGACGAATCGATAAAAGTGACCAGTCCAATTAAGGAATTTTTTAAAATCACTTAGGCTAAGACCAATCGTCACCGTGTTTACATTGGGGTGAAAATGGATTGTTTGCATCCCTTCAAGTTCAGAGTCGATTAAAATCTCCACCTCTTTTTTTAGATCATAAATAAGGCCAAAGGGAGAAACTGAACCAGGATCAACTCCAAGAAAACGACGTAATCTTTCAGGCGAAGCGAAGCTTAATTTTTTTTCGCCAACTATTTGAGCTAATTTTTTTAGATCAATAGGTTTTTCTTGCTCGGCAATTACGAGAAAATGCCTTTTACCTTTTTCATCCCGTAAAAATAGATTTTTGCATCGGGCTCCAGGGAGGCTTGCCCAGTAAAGACGAGTGTCCGCTACAGTATAGACAGGAGGATGTTCATAACGAGTAAAGCAAATTCCGAGCTCAGTTAAAATTTGATAAACCTTATTTTCTGGTGACTCTTTTGGACTTTCTTCCGTTTCCTTCTCTTTTATCATTTATTTTTATCCTCTAAGCCATAATATTTATAAACCAGAAGATATTTTATGAAAATCAAATCAATCATCTTTTTAATTTTTTCCATTTAGACTTTAGTTCTCTTGATTTAAAGCTTGATGATAGCGGCGGCGACCAAATTAGCTACTCTCGATCTAATCGGAACAATTACTCCTTTGTCGTCAGGATGCACTCGGTTAGTCAAAAAAATTAGGAATGTTTTGGTCTCAGGATCAATCCAAATGGAGGTTCCAGTATAGCCTGTGTGACCATAAGAAGACCGGCCAAAAAGATCACCTCTATTGGTCGAATAAATTGAATTTACATCCCAACCGAGGCCCCGTCCGGAAAAAAGCACATCAGGAAAAATTTCCGTCATCCTTCTAAGGCTTAGATGACTAATAATCCGATGTCCATTTAGTTCACCTCCATTAAGCATCATTCTGGCAAACAGAGCGAGGTCGTCGCCGGTCGAAAAAAGCCCTGCATTGCCGGAAATTCCGCCTTGTAATCTAGCTAAGGGATCGTGAACCACACCAATGAGTGGTTTGCCTTCGATAACCTCGGTAGGAACACATCGACTTCTTAGTTCAAGAGGCGGATTAAAAAAAGTGTGTTTCATGCCTAAGGGTTTGAAGATATTTTTTTGAGCAAAAATGGCCACATCTTCGCCTGAAACTTTTTTGATTATATAGGCTAAAACAATGTAACCAAGACAACTATAGCGAAAATCTTTCCCCGGAGGGAACTCTTTTTTTAGGGAAGCAATGTACTTTACAAGGTTCTCGGAAGAACAGGACGAACCATAAAGCTTTGTTATTTCCTTAACCTCAGCATAAGCTGGAAGGCCAGAAGTATGGGTCAGGAGATGCCAGAGTCGAGCGTCCTCACTCTTTTCACTTTTTTCATCTCCATAAACTGAAAATTCGGGGATATAGTCCCGGACTTTGTCATAGAGACTGATCTTTCCCTGCTCCACTAGAATCATAATGGAAGTGGCAGTAGCAATGGGTTTAGTCAATGACGCCAAATCAAAAATCAAATCAATCTTCATTGGTTTTGGCTCAGGAATCCATTGGGCATGACCGTAGGCCTGGCGAAAAACAACTTTATCTTTACGGCCAACAATGATTACGGCCCCAGGAAAATATTTTTTTTCGAGACACTCGGCCATGAATCGGTCCAAAGATTTTAATCTTTGAGAGGACATTCCTACGTTTTCGGGCTTAGTTAAAGTTGCCGCTGAAAAATTTAAAATGGTTATTAATGAGAAGACCGTTAAAAAAAATATTTTTAGCTTAATCTTTTGGGACCTATTAGCTTTTTTCCTCTTTCTCAAACTCATCTTTTTTAATCCTAATTTCAAGTCATTAATTTAAAAATTATCATTTAATTAAGGATCGTCGAGCTAAGAGCCTTTCGATTTCTTCTATTTCCTTAGGAACATCCTTAGTTAAAACCTCACAGCCATCGGCTGTAATTAGAACAGTATCCTCAATGCGAACCCCAATATTTTTTTCAGGGAAATAAAGAGCAGGCTCAATTGCAAAAACCATACCCTGACGAAGAGGTAGACCAGTTGGGCCAACATCATGGGTGGACAAACCAACATAATGGCCTATACCTCCACGTAATCCCCGTCCATCCATTTTCTTTTTCTTTAAAACTTCTTCTACATGCTTTCTTACGTCTTCAGCTGTAATTCCAGGCCGATAAGCTTCAAGACAGGCCTTTTGAACAGTTAAGACAATTTCATAGATCTCTCTTTGTTCCGGGGTAAATTGGCCTGAAACTGGCCAAGTTCTAGTCTGTCTCTTATACACATCT
>JAOAFQ010000197.1 GCA_026416195.1 Candidatus Aminicenantota bacterium
GGTCAAAGCCAGCGGCTTTTCGCACAGGACATGCTTGCCGCACTGCAGGGCGGCGATGGTTAACGGTTGGTGGAGATGGTTGGGCAGGGGATTGTAAACCGCTTCAATCTCCGGGTCAACCAGCATCTCTTGGTAAGAGCCATAAGCCTTTTTTATTCCAAAGTTATTGGCCCAGGTCCTGGCTTTTGCCGGGTCGCGCGAGGCTATGGCCACAAGTTCAGCCTGTTTCGATTTCTTTATAGCTGGAATGAAGGCTCTTTCGGCGATGGCCGCGCAGCCCAGTATTCCCCATCTTATTTTTTCTGTCATCGGGGCTCCTTAAAGCTTGGTGTCCATAATCTCTGATAACTTCTTTTTATGATAGCGCGATTATAAATCATTTGACACAAAATAGTTCAATTCATTGATGCTTTTTATAAAAATAGGACAAAGTCGCAGGTTTGACTTCCAGAGTAGCGGGGATTATACTGAGCTGGGAAAACGAACAAGGCAATTCAATCCAAAAGAAAGCATCTTATACGAAGCATCATAATAAGCTCGTCTCAGTCGATAATCATGCCTAAGCTGATAGTGAGTAAATATCGCAGCTATTTGATCAGTCTCGGTCTGGTTGCCTTTATGTCTCTTATCGGGGAATTTGTCCAGAGGTATTTTGACCTGACTAACCTGGTCATGCTCTATCTCCTGGCGGTGATCATTTCAGCCAACCGTTATGGTCGGGGGCCTTCAATTGTCACTGCGGTCATAAGTGTCATTGCCTTTGATTTCCTTTTTGTTCCTCCTCGTTTTACCCTGACCGTTGCTGATACTCAATATCTCCTTACGTTCGCGGGCTTATTGATCGTGGGAATTGTAATCAGTGAACTTGCTTCAAAAATGAGGGCAAGAGCTATCGAAGCCAGAAATCGTGAGATCCAGACGGTGGCCCTTTATGATCTCAGCCGGGACCTGTCAGGGACACTTTCTCTGGAAAAGGCCATTCAGGTCATTCTTTTCCACATAAAAAAAATATTGGCTTTCGATTTAACCATCTATCTCCAGGAAGGTGAATCAGTGAAATTCTGGAACTCAGGCCCACCAAGGCCCGAAAACGAACAGAAAAAAATCGTCGCCAAACAAATTCTTTCTGGAGAGCGAGCAAGCGGGAACCTGGCAGGGCAATTTTCTGAATTAAATGTCAGATATGTCCCTATGCGGGCCAGCGGCAAGACTATCGGGGTCCTGTCCTTTGATCTGGAAGAGAATCAGGAGCTCAGCCCCGAGAAGGTGCGAATGCTGGAGGCTATTTCCAATCAAGCTGCCCTGGCTATCGAACGTCTTAGACTCTTAGAGGAGAACCGCCAGATCGAACTGCTTCATGAAAAAGAAAGACTCCAGTCGGCTGTTCTCAGTTCGATCTCTCATGACTTGAAGACGCCCCTGGTATCCATCACCGGGAGCCTGGGCACTCTCCTTCAGAAAAATAGAAAACTCTCATCATCAGCCAGGCAAGAATTGATCGAGACAGCCTATGAAGAATCGGTCCGGATGGCTCGTTTTGTTGACCATCTCCTGGATATGGCCCGGTTAGAAGCCGGTGCCCTTAAAGTTAACTATCAATCTTGCGATCTCCAGGAAGTTATTGGCGTGGCTTTGGAAGAATTAAAGGAGAAGCTAATTGGCCGCCAGGTTCGAGTTAATCTTCCTAAGGATATGGACGAGGTGAGTGTGGATTTTTTCTTGCTGACCAAGGTCATGGTTAACCTGATCGATAATGCAGCTAAATACTCTCTTTCCAATACGCCAATAGAAATAACAGCCCGGGCTGAAACTGGACATTTGCAAATAAGGGTCACTGATCACGGATATGGAATTCCCGCTAGAGACCTGGAGCGAGTGTTTGATAAATTTTACAGGGTGGCGAAAACGCAAAACATACATGGGACGGGGCTAGGCTTAACAATTTGCCGGGGTATCGTTGAGCTTCACGGCGGCCGGATGTGGGTAGAAAGCCAGGAAAACATGGGGACGACAGTCATTATCGATATCCCCATAAAAGCCAACTAATACCGAATGACCATGAAAAAACGAGCTAAGAAAGGGCTTAAAGCCCTGGTTGTGGATGATGATAAATCAATCCGACGTTTTTTGATAGCCGCTCTGACCAGTTATGGTTACGAGGTCTGGGACGCAGAAAACGCTGAGAAGGCCATAGACCTTTTCTTCTCCTTGCGACCGGACATTTTGATTTTGGATCTTGGTCTACCAGATAGAGATGGTATAGAAGTAATACATCAGGTTCGCAGGAAGGCTTCAACACCCATCATTATACTTTCGGTAAGAGAAGAGGCGGCCGATAAAATTTCCGCTCTTGATGCCGGTGCTGATGATTATCTAACCAAGCCTTTTCGGGTAGAGGAACTTTTAGCCAGGTTGCGAGCCGTTCTGCGACGGGCCAGCCCCTGGGAGGAGAGGGGGACTGTTCGCCTGGCCGACCTGTCAGTAGATTTTGACCGGCGCCTGGTTCAGGTCAAAGGAATTGAGGTTCATCTCACCCCGACTGAGTATGATATCCTGCGGTTACTGATCAGGAATGGGGGCCGGGTGGTGACCCGCCAGCGGATACTGAGAGAGATCTGGAACAAAGATGAGAACTTTGAAGGAATTGATCATCTCCTTCGGGTGACCATAAGCAACCTGCGCAACAAGATAGAAACGAACCCCGAGCGTCCGACATTATTAATTACCGAACCTGGCGTCGGCTACAGGCTCCGTTCAGATCTGTAGACACCTTCCTTTTGGCTGAAAAATATTGACGGTTTTTTGACTTGTCTATTTTAGGCTCGGGTGTAGAATTTTGGCGATGACAGGGATCTGAACAGGATTAATCACCAGATAAGTTAAATCCTAAGCTCGGTAAAAAGGATGAGGTCTTTAAGATGGAATGGCTGATCACAGAAAAACACCCGGCTTTGATGAGCAGGGAAGACCGAGGGACTTTCTTCTCGCTTAAAAGGCTGAGTACTAGGCAGAAGCTCGTCCTCGGATACCTCCTAACCATTCTGGCTTTTACCGGACTGTTCATGCTTCCCGTGTCCTCTGCCAGCCATCGCTCGCAGCCATTCATTGATTCTCTTTTTGTGGCTACTTCTGGAATCAGCACCACGGGCCTCACACCCGTGGACATCAGCCGGGATTATTCTCTTTGGGGTCAAATCATTCTTCTGATAGATTTTCAGATAGGCGGGATTGGATATATGGCCATCGTAGTATGGCTGGCTGTTTTTCTCAAGAGAAGGCTTTCTATCAAGAGTCATCTCGTAGCCACAGAATCACTGGCCGGTGCTCAGCCGGGGAACAACCGCTATTTCTTTAGAAATGTTATCGCCCTGACAATCTTTTTTGAATTTACAGCGGCGGTAATTCTGGCTGCCTTCTGGGCCAGACACTTCCCCTTACCAAAAGCCTTGTATTTTGGAATATTCCATTCAGTGTCGGCCTTCTGCACAGCTGGATTTTCTTTGTTTTCCGATAGCCTGGCCTCTTACCAGGGCAATCTTCTTATCAATGCGGTAATTAGCGTAACTTCGCTTTTCGGCGCTATCGGATTCTTTGTGCTTTCTGAGTTTGCTCATAAGGCTGGAGATAGAGTCAAGAGGCGACCCATCAGAAAGAGATTATCCACTCATGCCCGGCTGGCTATCCTGGTCACCTCAGTTATCCTATTGGCCGGTACGGCGGTAATTTATTTTTCAGAAAGTCGGTCTGAAGGTTCAGGAGCTTTCCAAAGGCTTATGGCATCTTTGTTTCAAACCATTTCGGCCTCTACAACCGATGGTTTTAACACGGTGAATATTGCCGGAATGTCAATAACTTCGCTGATCATGATCATGATGTTGATGTTTATTGGGGCTTCTCCTGGAAGTACTGGAGGGGGAATAAAAACGACAACTTTTGGAGTGATAGCCTTATCGATAAAGTCACAAATCATGTCCCAAAAAAACATTAACTTTTTTAAGCATCAGATCCCTGATGAGGTAATAAGAAGATCTTACCTGATCCTTAGCTTGTCTATATCTGTTGTTATTATTGACATGTTAATTTTATCTAGAACGGAAGATATTCCATTTTTGTCAATTCTTTTTGAGACTATATCGGCCCTGGGCAATACTGGATTATCCATGGGAGCTACCTCCAGCCTTAGCTGGGTTGGAAAACTGCTCCTATGCGTGACCATGTTTATCGGTAGAGTGGGGCCAATAACTATCGGCCTGGCACTTGCTGGGGAAAGAAAGCCTGCTCACTTCCAGTATGCGGATGGTGAGATATTTACTGGATAATAAAGGAATCATAGAAGGAATTCTAGGAGGTCCGTTTTTCTGGCGAGTCGGCCAGGTGAGCTTTCAGCCACCAAAATCACTTCGACTCATCGCAGGAAAAGATAAAATTTAGGCTGGCGGATCTCAAATCAAGCTCGCAGCGGGTATGGCTCATTCAATGAGCCGTTGCCGGGGTCAAAAACGCCGGAAATCAGCCGGACTTTTCCTGCTGGGGAAGAAGAAAATCGCGAAAAATAATCAGTCGAGGGCCCAGCGGCGATCAGGACTTCCTGATAAGCC
>JAOAFQ010000114.1 GCA_026416195.1 Candidatus Aminicenantota bacterium
TTCGGCTAAGAGAAGAAAGATCCCTGTGTTTCATATGGAGGCTGGCAATCGATGTTTTGACCAGCGCGTGCCTGAAGAAATAAACAGAAAAATAGTGGACCATATTGCTGATATAAATTTGCCCTATAGCCAGATATCGCGAGAGTATTTAATATTGGAAGGCTTTCCCCCAGACCGGATTATAAAAACCGGAAGTCCAATGTATGAAGTTATACACTATTATTTGCCCAAGATAAACGAATCTAAAGTATTAGAAAAGCTCGGGCTAAAAGAATACGAATATTTCCTTGTGAGCTGCCACCGAGAAGAAAATATCGACGATCCAGAAAATTTTGGCAAATTAATTCAGCTTTTGAATGGCTTAGCAGAGGAATATAAAAAGAAAATCATAGTTTCCACTCATCCACGCACGAGAAAAAGAATCGAGTCTAATGAAGTAAAGCTTAATCCTCTGGTAAACCTAATGAAGCCCTTTTGTTTTACTGATTACGTAAAGCTCGAACTTAATGCCATTGCCGTATTATCTGATAGCGGAACTATCACCGAAGAATCTTCGATCTTAAATTTTCCGGCGCTGAATATAAGAGAGGCACACGAAAGGCCAGAGGGCATGGAAGAGGGGGCGGTGATGATGGTGGGAATGGACCTAAATCTGATAATTGATGCATTAGCCGTCTTGGAAGACCAGCGAAAGTCACCAAGAAGAATTTTATCTTTAGCAAAAGATTATGATGTTCCTAATGTATCAGAAAAAATAGTTCGGATAATTTTCAGCCATATCGATTATATTAATAGAGTTATCTGGCGAAGATAACGTGTTTTCTTTATGAAAATTCTTATAATTTCTTTTTGGTACAAGCCTGAGCCGGTCATGAAACCTCATGAATTGGCAAGGGCTTTAGTTAGAAGGGGACATGATGTCACTGTAATTACAGGATTTCCTAATTATCCACATGGAAAAATATATCACGGTTATAGAATGCGTTTATATTTGGTTGAGGAAATTGATGAAGTTAGAATAATAAGGATACCTTGTCTTATTAATAGAAGTCTTAATGTAGTTTCTCGTGTTTTATCATATTTGTCATTTTCTGTTGGGGCGATAATTGCCGGTTTATTTAAGAAAGAAAAGTATGATGTAATCTGGGCATATCAATTAGGTTTGGCTGGTGCTATATTGAGTCTTTTAAAACAAATTCCATTTGTGCATGAGGTCCAAGATCTATGGCCTGAATGGGCAAAGGAATATTCAGTCGGGATGAATAGATTGTTTTATTGGATCTTATATATTCAAGAAAAATTTATTTATAATATTTCATCTACTATTATTACCATATCAAGAGGCTTTAAGAATATTCTTGTGTCGAAAGGGGTCTTAGCCCAGAAGATAGTAATTATTCCAAATTGGGCGGACGAATCCTTGTTTTATCCAGCAGAAAAAGAAGAAATTATCCGGGAAGAAATATGTGGAGAAAAATTCCGTCTCATGTACGTTGGAAATATCGGGACTGCGCAAAGGCTAGAAAACGTTATCAGGGCTGCTGAAATTTTGAAAGATAGTGAAAATATAGAACTTTTATTCATTGGTGATGGGGTTCATAAGAAAAGATTAGAGGAGCTCTCAAAAATCAAAGGATTAAAAAATGTGCGTTTCTTAGGTTATAAGGATCCGAACATCATCTCCAAATATATGGCTTGGGCAGATGTTTTGCTTATTCATCTTGGAGATAGTGAAATTTATGAGATTACTATTCCATCTAAGACGAGCGGCTATCTGGCGGTTGGGAAACCAATTTTAGCTGTCTGTAAAGGTGATACCGCAGACCTAATTAGTTCGACTGGAGTCGGGATAACTTGTGAGCCGGGGCAACCTGCATTATTGGCAGAAAAAATTATTGAATTTAGCTCGTATTCAAAAGAAAAACTGGCCAAGATTGGAAAAAAAGCCCGAGAAACCTATCTAAGCTCGTTTTCTAAAGATAGAGCGATTGAAAGATATGAGACAATATTTAGAAAGTTAGGGAAGGGTTGAATGGTAAATGATCAAATAAAGATAAAATATTTAGATTCATCAAATAAAAGAAAGAATAAGAAAATTATTCGGGATATAACCAAAATACATCAAAATAGTTTTAAGGGCTTTTTTTTAAGTTTTTTAGGCCCAAGGTTTCTTTATAGACTCTATTCTTGTATCGCCGATTATGGCGATGGAATTCTAATAGTTGCAGAAGAATCGGACCAAGTTGTGGGCTTTGTAGCAGGCGTAACAGATCAAAAAAGCTTTTATAATTATCTAATAAGAAAGCACAAGTGGAGCTTTGCAATCAGTGCCATTCCGGCGGTTCTAAAAAAGCCATCCATAATCCCAAGGCTGATTAGGGCGTTAAAAAAGCCAAGAGAGGCAGAAGATTATTCATCAGGCGTTCTTCTTATGTCAATTGGGGTTGATCCTAAATTTCAAGGAAGAAAAATAGGAGAAATCTTGATAAATGAATTCTGTAGGGAACTAATTAAAAGGGGGTGCAAAGATTTCTGTCTTACAACAGATAGAGATAATAATGAAAAGGCAAATAACTTTTACAAGAAGACGGGCTTTAAATTAATAAGGACATTTAAAACACCAGAAGGAAGGGCAATGAATGAATATCTTAAAATCTTAGAGGAACAAGATAAATGAGGAACAAGTTTTTGCCTTTTTCCCCACCCCTAATTGAAGATGATGAAATAAATGAGGTAATTCATACCTTACGATCTGATTGGATTACGACCGGGCCAAAAGTAAAACAGTTTGAGAAAGAATTTGCAGATTTTACCGGTGCCCCTTCTGCTTTAGCTGTTAGTTCTGCTACAGATGCGCTGCAGCTGTCGTTGGCTGCCTTTGACGTGGGAGCTGGGGATGAGGTTATTACTACAACATTTACTTTTTGTTCCACGATACATGTGATTGAACATATAGGGGCAAAGCCGGTACTAGTGGACATAGAAGAAAAAACGCTCACAATTCATCCTGATATGGTGATACAAAAGATTAATAAGAAAACCAAAGCTATTATTCCTGTCCATATATATGGACATCCATGCAGAATGGATGAATTAACCGATATAGCAAGAAAGTATAGTTTAATATTGATTGAGGATGCAGCTCATGCCCTTCCTTCTTATCATAATGGAAGGCTGATCGGATCTCCCATTAAAGGAATACGCTGGGCAAGTTGTTTTTCATTTTATGCGACTAAGAATATAACGACCGCAGAAGGTGGTATGATAACCGGAGAAGAAAGCTTCATAGACAAAGCAAGAATCTGGAGTTTACATGGCATGAGCAAGGATGCTTGGAAAAGATACAGTGGATCTGGCTCTTGGCATTATGAAGTTGTGGTTCCAGGGTTTAAATGTAATATGACTGATATCCAAGCGTCCATCGGAATTCATCAGTTAAAGAAACTTTTAAAATTCCAGAAAAGGAGAAGAGAAATAGCTGAAATGTATAATAGCGCTTTTGCAAATATTCCCGAATTAGAACTTCCCCATGTGAGAACTGATTGTGAGCATTCCTGGCATATATATGCCATAAGGCTTAATTTAAATATGCTTTCCATTAATAGAGACCAGTTTATAGACGAATTACTCAAGAGGAATATTGGAGCCAGCGTTCATTTCATACCAAACCATATCCAGCCGTATTACAGAAATAAGTATGGCTATAAGCCAGAAGATTTCCCTGTGGCTTGGCGTGAATACTTTCGTTTAATAAGTCTGCCCATTTATCCAAGAATGAGCAATGATGATGTTAATGATGTAATTGAAGCAGTCCTTGATATTGTGAATAAGCATAAGAGATGAAACTTTCGAAGCGAATTTTTGATCTGGTTTTGGCTTCCGCAGGATTGATTGTTTTAATTCCTCTTTTCTTGATAATTGCTTTTTTTATCAAAAGAGAGGATAAGGGGCCCATATTTTTTGTGCAGGAAAGGATTGGTTATAAAGGAAAGCCTTTTAAATTTTATAAGTTTAGGTCAATGATAACAGGCGCAGAAAAGCTGGGTTTGCCTCTTACGATTGAGGGGGATCATAGAATTACTAAGATTGGTAATATTCTGAGACGATTCAAGCTGGATGAACTGCCGCAACTTTTTAACGTGATAAGGGGCGATATGAGTCTTGTTGGTCCTCGGCCTGAGGTTCCCTATTTTGTGAAAAAATATGATGACAAGCAAAGAGAGGTTTTACGTCTGGTCCCGGGCATAACCGACCCTGCTTCAATCTTATATTGCGACGAAAGCGTTTTATTAAAAGACACAGAAGATCCGGAAGCAAAATATGTAAATATAATCATGCCAAAAAAAATTGATATCAATTTGAATTATGCAAAGAATGCAAATATTGTTACTGATTTCGTAATTATTTTACGAACCTTGCATAGAATTGTTGGCAACAGGAATTAAATGATGATATTCGACAAAGTGCATCTACTAAGAAAGGCCCTTGAGGTAACAGTATGGAAACGAAGACTATTCTTTTTATTATTCGATCTTCTGTTTATTTGCTTTTCTTTATATGCTTCGTTCTGGTTAAGATTTGATGGTCAAATCCCTAAGCAATATATAAACAGTTATCCATATTATGTTTTAACCGCCTCGGTTGTTAAGGTTGTCTTGCTGTATTTGTTGGGCATGTATAACTTTTCCTGGAGATTTTTTAACGTGCTGGACCTGGCCAGGCTAAGTCTTGCAGTTGTCCTATCATCATCGGTGTTAACTGCAATTTTCTTATTTTATAGACAGAGCAACTACATAGGGGGAATGCCCCGTTCTGTCTTGTTGATTGATCTTGTACTTACGTTCTCGTTGATGTTTGGCATACGCATTTCAAAAAGAATATTCAAAGAATATTTGAGTAAGAAAAGCAGGCAAGAAAGAGGTAAGGTGAGGATTCTTATTATAGGTGCCGGTGATGCCGGGAATAGTATTGTGAATGAGATGATCAGAAATCCCCATTCTCCTTATCTGCCTGTTGGCTTTGTGGA
>JAOAFQ010000095.1 GCA_026416195.1 Candidatus Aminicenantota bacterium
GTGCTTGGACTTAGAAGGCGGGTTGCTTCCCATTCTCCCCCAACCCGGGCTTTTGACCAAATCATGCCATCTTCTGTCCACCAAATAATGAAAATATCGCCTTCAGGACTAACCTCCAAACGAGGCGAATCATAATACCAGCCGCCGGAATTGACTAGAATTTCCGGTCCCCAAACCCCGTCCCAAATCCGGAGCTTAGCACTATTTTTTTCGACCCAGACAACATAAACCCGGTTCGAAGAGTCAGCAGCTATATCATGGGCCCATAAAGAGTGAGAAAAAATATTGCCAGAGTTGGACAAATTAATTGGATCAGACCAGGTTTTAGTTATGGCGTCGTATCGGCTATAAAATATGTCCCCACTGGTTGAAGTTGACAACTCAAGCCAAGCCACATGCAGGTTGCCCGCAAAATCAATGGCAATCCGAGGGGCCCATGATTCTCTGAGGGGCGACTTGGAAATGTTGGTCTTGGCTACTAATGCCTCTGGAATTAATAAAGCCATAATGATCAAGATAAAAATGATGTTTCGTCCTTTCAATTTAGTCACTGTTCCTCCTTAAAATGGAATGATGAAATGCCTTTTTTCTCATTGGCTAGTGGTTAAAGGTTTTGACTTGGAAAGCGAATCGGCAATCCAAGTTCCTTGACTTCTTAAACATCGTTGAAATCGTCTCTTATTAGCCTTTTAAAGGACAAATTTTACTCTTCTTTTGATTATATTTCAATCTGATTTTAATTAAAATGAGTTAGCAGTTGTCCTGGTGATTTATGACCATGGCTACTGCTATGATTTTGGCTGGCTAGATTCAATGACTATTTTTTCTAAAAACGCAGCGACTTTCCAGAAAGGAGCGAAACTAAAAGCTGAGTGATATTTGAATTTCATTGTTATGATTGGGTTGTAATTCAAGTCTTTTAGATAGTCAGCTCCGAGTTTTATTAGGGTTGGCTCATTACTTATTTCTTGACTAAATATTTTTTTTTCATTTAGATACAGATCGACTTCTTGAGAAAATTTTCCATACCAGTGGAGATGGCTAAACTCGAAAGGCGAAGATAAATAGATTTTTAGACATTCATCAGCTTTTATTTGTCTCCTTATGGCTAATTTAACCTCTTTTTCTAAGAGACGCTTTTTCTTTTTTTGTAGCTCGATTATAGGACCAAATCCTTTCAGAAAAATAAACTCGGATTTATTCTTTCCTTCTAAGGCTGAAGTTTCTCTGAAGGAAAAAGTCTTTAAAGAAGGGCTAATTTTTAGTCCCATGTATTCTAAATGATAATGGCCAGTGAGATCGGCCTTCGACGGTTTTGGTAATTTAATTGAGACTTTATCATCAGCCAGCGAAAAATATTTCCAACCATGAACCGTATCCGCCAAATTGATGACCAATTTAAAAACGATATCTTCACCTTTCACTCTATTATTGAAGTTTAGAATGATTTCATCTTGAGTTTCGAGTATTTCTGAAAGAATTAAATCGGGGATCTTTTCAGGGACAGGCCCATAATATATCTGCGGATACAAAGTTCCTTCGAGATCATAAATTAAACCATAGCCATCTATTTCCTTTTGTCTAAAATTTATTCCTAAAGCCTGAATTAGCTTCAGAAGACTCTGATATTGAAGGCGTTGCGTTTCTTCGTTTAAAGAAAAAATAAAGTTCTCGGTCGTTTCCCAATTATATTTAAAAAGCCGGTAAGGATAATATCGGTTTACTGGCCAAGAATCGACCACAATCTTTTCTCCAGTCAAGGCCGTAACTAGATAAGCAATCCAATAATCAGCGATCCAATATTTTTTCCCTGTATTTTTCAAAGAAGCTATTAGCTCGGTGTAATGAAGATGGTTTTCTTTAACTTTTTTAAGGAAGGTTATGTAGCCGGTTATATTAGCGGAAAGAAAGCAAGCTATCAAAATTATGCCTAAGAGAGTAAATAATATTTTTGATTTTTTGATGATGTGAATTCCACTTAACAAAAGCGGCGGTAAACAAAAGATTAAAGGATAAAGGTATCTTATTAAATAGCGTGAAC
>JAOAFQ010000123.1 GCA_026416195.1 Candidatus Aminicenantota bacterium
GCCGATAACACTCCAATAAAGAACAGCCAAAACAATACTTATACCAAGACCGACTAAAACACCTCTTTTGCCCATAGTAAAGGCAAAAGGAATACCTAAAAGCACCATGACTAAACTGACCAGAGGAAAAGAAAGTTTTGATTCGAGGTCGACTTTGAGTCGTCGCGTATCTAAGCCCATTTTCTCAACTTCTCGAATATATTGTTTTAGTTCCTTCCAGTTCATCCAGGTTGGCTCTTTCCACTCCCGAGTGAAATAATCAGCTCTTTCGCTTGAAGGAATCGCCATCTCTTTAAACATCACAAAGCGAGAAGCTCCTTGATTGATAAATTCGCGTTGCCAGCCATTGAGAAGAATCAACTTCTCTCCGAGTAAGCTCCCTTTTTCAGCTTTCGAAATTTCGATTAACTGCCAGCTTTCTGGATTTAATCGGAAAAGATGGAGATTATAAAAAACAGCGGCGATTGGATCAAAATAATTAAAATGATAAACGGTGTGCCCCTCCCGACTTAAAACCCAACGTCGATCCAGAAAAGAAAAAGTTTGAGACTGAACATCATTGATTTTGTCCCAAACTTCTTCAGCTTTCCGATTGGCATAAGGAGCAATATATTCCTGAATATAAAAGGCAAAGCTACAAATAAATATTATGATTAAAATTATTGGACTGAGCAATCGATAAAGGCTGATTCCACTGGCTTTAATAGCTGTAACTTCATTAGTTTTTTCAAACAAGCCTAAGGTTAAAAGAGTGGTTGTTAAACTAGCGAGCGGAAGGATATAAAGAAGAAACTCAGGCAAACGATAACCGACGTATTGCCCCAATAGGTAAAAAGGCTTATTGTGCTCATAAAGATTATCAAGTCGCTCAAAAATCGTAACAATAATAAAGATAAAAAGTAGGGCGAAGACAACGAGAAAAAAAATAAAGACAAAACGACGGATTAAATAACGATCAAGGATAGAGGGAAAAAGAAGAGATCGTTTCTTCAGGTAATCAGCTGGCGAGGAAGAGAATTCTCTTTTTCGAGCTAATTGTCCTTGCTCTCTGTCTTTTTTTATCAGAGAAAAATGGCGTAGAAATTTAAGTTCGAATTTTTCTTCTTTGGTCTCTTTTATAAACAGGAAAAGGCTAACAGCAAAGAAGATCAAGTTAGGTCCCCACATTCCAAGCCAAGGCGGCAATCGACCCTCGACCGCAGCTTTTTCTCCCCCGGTTATCAGCACATAATAAACCAGGATAACAACTAGACTAAGGGTAAAACCACTTGTTCGACCTCCCCGTCGGGTTGATATTCCCAGGGGTAAGCCAAGCAAAGCGAAAAGAAAGCAAACTAAGGGCAATGAAAATCTTTTGTT
This sequence comes from Candidatus Aminicenantota bacterium, assembly GCA_026416195.1. Taxonomy (GTDB): domain Bacteria; phylum Acidobacteriota; class Aminicenantia; order Aminicenantales; family CALLJL01; genus CALLJL01. The sequence continues at coordinate 1,360 of JAOAFQ010000123.1, forward strand.
TATCTCAACTTGGTGAGAGCGCCAGTCTCGGAGCTTCTTTTCTTTTTCAATCTTAACTGCATCTAGAACCTCCTGGGCCGCTTTGTCTAAAGCCAAAGATTCAATTTCTTGGCTCAGGAGTTTAGAATCTCTGATTAACTCCGCTATATCCTTTTCCCGAACTCTCTTTTTTCGGCTAAATTCAGGGAAAATAGAAGCAACCTCAATATCTTCTTCATGCCTTTCAAACATAGCTACTCGGTGCATTTCCGGTTCCTGGAGGGGAATGAGATGAATCTCACCTGACCAGAGCTCTAAGAGAGCTTTTTTACTCTCCCGAAAAACATTCATTTTCCCTTTTTGGGCTAAGATCAGCTTTAATTGACCTTCTTTAATTTGATAAACAAAAACTTTTACCCAAAAATGGTTTTCATCAATAGCTTCAATATAGAGCATAGTTTCGGGAATAGATTCGTTAAATTCCCGGGGCGAAATTTGAAATTGAATTCGGGAAACAACTGCTTCCGTCAGCAATTTTACCCAACGATCATTAAATCTAGGAGCGAGATAGAGGGTAAAAAGAGAAGTCAACAACCAGCAAAAGAAGGCGAATAGAAAAAATGGCCTAACCAATCTGTTTAATTTAAGACCCAGGGTTTTCAGGGCTAAGATTTCCCAGTCGGATGACAGACGGCTAGTGGCAGCAAGGATTCCTGTGGCCACAGCCATAGGGATGGTAAAGGCTAAAATCGCTGGCAAAAGGTCGACCAGGAGCTCTCCGGCTACCTTAATTTCAACACCCCGAGTAATAAAAAGTTCGGCAAAAAGAAATATTTGGTTCATTAAAAGGACAAAAGTATAGATAAGAAGGGCAATTAGAAAGGGCGAAGAAATTTCCCGCAAAATATAAAAATCAAATTTTTTTAACATCGATTCTTTGAAGCTTATAACACAGCGAGCAAATAAAAAAAAGGGGCCCTTTTCAGGGCCCCTTTTTCGATGGTTTAGTTTTTATTAGTACATATCAGAGGATGGGCTAGGATATTTCGGGTGTTTCTCCTCTTCAGGTATTTCAGAAACCAGTCCTTCCGTCGTTAGCATGAGTCCAGCAATGCTGGCGGCATTTTGAAGAGCAATGCGGACAACCTTAGTTGGGTCAATAATGCCAGCCTTGATCATATCCTCAAACCTCTCAGTGAGCGCATTGAATCCCCAATCGGGCTTCATTTCCTTAGCTTTTTCGACCACAATCGAGCCTTCCCAGCCAGCATTATTAGCAATTTGTCTCATTGGCTCTTCTAAAGCTCGGCGGACAATATCAACTCCAATTTGCATATCTCCTTCGAGTTTGAGATTGTCGAGAACCTTTTGGCAACGGAGCAAGGCCACGCCTCCACCTGGGACAATACCCTCTTCCACTGCCGCTTTGGTCGCATGCATAGCATCTTCAACGCGAGCTTTCTTCTCTTTAAGCTCAGTTTCAGTAGCCGCCCCAACCTTAATCAAAGCCACGCCACCAACTAACTTGGCCAGCCTTTCTTGGAGTTTCTCCCGATCGTAATCAGAGGTAGTTTCTTCAATTTGAGTTCTGATCTGCTTGATTCTAGCCTGAATTTCGGAGGTTTTGCCTTTGCCGCCAACAATGGTGGTATTATCTTTATCGACGACCACTTTTTCAGCTTCACCCAGCCAATCAAGAGTTACATTTTCCAGCTTTACACCAATATCTTCGGTAATGACTTTACCACCTGTCAAGATAGCAATGTCCTCGAGCATTGCTTTACGGCGATCACCGAAGCCAGGAGCCTTGACGGCGCAACTCATCAGGGTGCCCTTAAGCTTGTTGACGACTAAAGTCGCCAGGGCTTCACCCTCCACTTCCTCAGCAATCACCAGCAGTGGCCGCCCCAATTTAGCCACATTTTCGAGCAAAGGCAGTAGCTCTCGCAAATTGCTAATTTTCTTTTCATGGAGAAGGATAAGAGGATTTTCAAGCACGCACTCCATTCTCTCCGGATCAGTTATGAAGTAAGGCGAAAGATAACCACGGTCAAACTGCATCCCTTCAACGATTTCCATCGTTGTTTCCAAGCTTTTGGCTTCTTCGACGGTAATAACACCATCCTTCCCGACCTTCTCCATGGCCTCGGCGATGATTTTGCCGATAGATTCATCGTTGTTAGCCGAAATAGCGCCAACCTGAGCAATCATTTCGCCGGAGACTTCCCGACTCATTTTTTTGAGCTCTTTGACCACTTCCTCCACTGCCCGATCGATTCCTTTCTTAATAAGCATGGGGTTAGCTCCGGCGGTAACATGTTTTAAGCCTTCGGCATAAATTACCTGAGCTAAAATAGTTGCTGTAGTCGTTCCATCACCTGCTACGTCGGAAGTTTTCGAGGCAACTTCCTTAACTAACTGAGCTCCCATGTTTTCTAAAGGGTCTTTAAGTTCTACTTCCTTGGCCACAGTCACTCCATCTTTGGTACTAGAGGGTGAACCGAACTTCTTTTCTAGAATAACGTTTTTACCTCGAGGACCTAAGGTCGCTTTAACCAAATTGCTGAGGGTATTAACACCCCTCAAAAGAGCTTGTCTAGCTTCATCGCCTAAAGTAATTTGTTTGGCCATGCTTTCACCTCCTTTTCATTAAGTTATTCTATTTTGGCCAAAATTTCTTCTTCCCGAACAATAACGTGTTCTACCCCTTCAATATTAATTTCCGTCCCACTGTATTTACCGATGAGGACCTTATCCCCTACTTTCACCTTCAGAGGAATAATTTTACCATCTTCTGAAAGACGCCCTTCGCCAACAGCCATTACCTCAGCCTCCTGAGGCTTCTCTTTCGCCGTATCAGGAATAATAATTCCTCCTTTTTTAACTTCCTTCTCCTCAATTCTCTTGAGGAGAACCCGATCATATAGAGGTACTACCTTCATCTTAACCTCCTTTCTTGATTTAGCAGTTTAAGTTTGAGAGTGCTAATTTTAATATAAAGTCTTTTTCTTGTCAAGGGGAAGGAAGGGACAATTGGTTTACTTTTTAGATATCTTAAGGGTCTTAGCTCGGCTGTGGAGGGTATTACGATGAATTCCCAGAGCTTTGGCCACTAAAGTTTTATTTCCCTTATATTTTTTCATGGCCATTTCTAGGTAGATTCTCTCGAATTCTCTTAAAGCCTCTCGGTATCGAACTTCTTTGTCAATCATCTCTTTAATGACCGCCTCTAATTTCTGGTGGATAGTCATTTTAGTCAGACTTTTCTTATCGCCCTTTCGCCTTTTAGTTTCTGGTAGGCCTCATAAAATTCCTTTTTTAGTCCCTGGGGAACAAGCTGAATCAGGAACTGACCTACTCGTAGACAAGGAAAGGCCAGTTCAGACTGGGCCAGCTCTTTTTCTTTTATAGGAAACAAGAGTAAAGCTAGCACAAAAACTGCCGCGATTAACACTCCCTTAAGAAATCCAAAGAGGCCTCCCAAAATAACATCCAAAGCTTTAAGGGGACCTTTCATTAGCTTGGAGAAGATAAAACCAATTAGCCATCCGGCTAGGAGAAAACCAAGAAAGATTAATAAAAAAGCTATTAATTTGGCCCAAGAATCACTGGCCATAGCTGGCCGAATAGATAGAGCCAGTTGGGTAAAATGATTTCCTGCAATTATAAAACCGATCAGAATAAAAGCAATAAAAATTAATTGCCTTACTAAGCCTTTTATTAACCCGCTAATGATAGCCCCAACTAATATTATTAAAATTACCCAATCAATCCAGACCAACCCCATAGTTATCTCCTTTTAATTTTTTGGCGAAGAGATTCAACCATAGAATATCTTCCTTCTCGAACGCATCCGAAAGCTACATGAGGTTTAATCCGGCCATGAAAATCGGAACCGGCGGTAGGCACAAGATCAAGCTCTTGGGCAATTTCAAGATAAAAAGCGGTCATTTTTTCATTATGATAAGTTGAAAAAACTTCCAGACCAATCAATCCATTATCCTTAAGCTTTTTTAAATCATCAAATGTGGCCAGTTCAAAATCAGCTCCAGGATGAGCCAAAACAGGGGCGGCCCCAAACTCAGAGGCTCGATTCAGAACTTCAAAGATGGAAACCATTCTTTTAGGAACGTAAGCTGGCCTCCCAGGTCGAAAATAATCTTCATAAAATAAGTAAGGGGCCAATCTGATATTTCTGGCCTCAAAATATTTAGTCAAACGAGAGTCATTCCTAGAGGAATTTTTTTCAAGCAATTTTTTAGCAATAACAACTCCAAGAGGAGGACTCGAATTTCCTTTGATCGCTTCCTCCCAAGTAATCTCAAAACCAAGCAATTGCAACTTAGCTATTCTTTCTTTAGCTTCTATAATTCTAGCTTCGTGAACTTTCCGAATAAATTCCAGTAAAAGAGGATGATCCCATTGAGCAAAGGGCAGTAAAAGATGAAATTCTCGACTATCATAAAGAGTAGTTAATTCTACGCTAGGGATTACTTCAACGCTTAATCCCTGAGCTATTTCTATTGCTTCGGGATAGGCAGCGACTGAATCGTGATCAGCAATTGAAATGGCTCTAAGCCCATGTTCTTGAGATAAAGAAATAATTTCCAATGGACTAAGATCACCATCACTGCTATATTTTGAGTGAATATGAAGATCGACTTCAGCAAACATTAAAGTTCCCTTTTCTCAGTCAGAAGAAAATAAATTTCAAGATAACGCTTGGATGTTTGCTCAATTATTTCAAGAGGCAAAGGGGGAGGTGGAGAAATTTTATCCCAACCTGAAGCTTCTAAATAATCGCGGACGAACTGTTTATCTAAGCTTGGAGGGGATTGACCAGGAGAATAACTTAGCAGAGGCCAAAATCGAGAGGAATCGGGTGTAAAAATTTCATCAATCAGGACAAGCTCATCACCATCAAGGCCAAATTCAAACTTAGTGTCAGCAATAATTATTCCTTTAGAGAGAGCATAAAGAGAGGCTTTCTGATAAAGCTTAAGACTTATTTCTTTCATCCTTTTAGCTAGCTCTTTGCCAACGATTTTCTCCATTTCTTTAAAAGTAATATTGATATCGTGTCCAGATTCAGCTTTGGTCGCTGGCGTAAAGATAGGCGTAGGTAATCTTTCAGCCTCTTTCAAACCGGTCTTTAATTTTATTCCGCAAATTTTTCCAGTTTGCTTATATTCTTTCCAGCCTGAACCAGCTAAGTAACCTCTAACCACACATTCAATAGGTAATACCCGAGCTTTTTTAACCAACATCGCTCTTTTTTCAAGCAGTTCTTTATATCGGGACAAAGGCTTAGGAAAGGCCTCAACTTCGGTCGTTATAAGATGATTCGGAACAATGTAAGCCATTTGCTCAAACCAAAATTTACAAAGTTGAGTAAGGACTTTTCCCTTATATGGAATTAGAGATGGAAGAACAAAATCGAAGGCAGAAATTCTATCTGTAGCCACAATGAGTAGCTTATCGCCCAAATCGAAAACATCTCTAACTTTTCCTTTTTTAAATAGAGGAATTCCTTCAAGCTCAATGTTTTCAACCGGTTTTTCCATTAAAAAAAGAATAAAATAAAGAGAAATAAAAAGCAAATAAAGTTAATTATAAAGAAGACCAATAAAATTAAGAAGGCGTCCACAACGATGGCCATCGCGACGGCGGGAAAGAAAGTCTTGGTGACAATGAGGACAAATAACGATTTCATCAATTTTTTTAGCTTCAATTCCTGAAGCAAGAAGCAGATCGCGATTTGCTTTTCTTAAATCAAGAAAAAAATGGTTGGGACGGTCTTGATTTGGTTTAAAAAGATTTTCATTTAAAGAAAACCCAGCGTAATTGAAACTTTTTCTCACCTCTTCTCCTACTTCATAACAATTTTGGGAAATACAGGGTCCAAAGGCACAATAAAGATTTTCCGGCTGAGTCCCAAAAATTTTTATCAAAAAATTAATCACTTTCTCTAACAATCGAGCGGCAGTTCCTCGCCAACCACAATGGACCGCGGCAACAATCTGGTTTATCGGATCTACTATAAGAACAGGTAGACAATCAGCGGTTTTAATAGTCAGAACAAACCCTGGTAAATAAGTCACTAAAGCATCCCCCTCAAGCAAAGAATCAGGTTTTTTCTCTAGCAGGTGAATGTGGTCAGAATGAAGTTGCTTGAGGGTAATAGGCTTTAAGTTCTTTGATTGGCAAAAATGGTTTAATTCTTTTTCTTGAAAATATTTGGTCCCAAAACCATGGAGGACGCGAGGAAATTTGTCGAGAAGGGCTGAAGTCACTATCCACTGTCGACTAAAATTTGACATTTTAGCTCATCATTACCAAATTAGGCGCCATCTTTCTCTTTGATCCAGGCGATGAAGACCGCAAGCTAAAGCCGCAGCTACAGCTTCTTCATATTCCTCTCTGGTAATATATCTATCCAAGACAGAGCCGCGTTTAACTTCGCCACATGGTCGATATTGATCCATGATATTGATATAGGTATCTTTGGAAATTTCTTCAGCCAAGAAACGCACCACCTCAGCTGTTCCGGCCAGCCCAGCCGGCAAAACAAGGTGTCGGACAAGAAGGCCTCGTCTAGCTCGTCCTTTATCATCTATTACTAAATCCCCAACTTGCCGGTGCATCTCCCGCAAAGCTGCCTTAGCCACCTCTGGATAATCAGGTGCCTGAGCTAGGGCGCGAGCTATCTCAGGCTTAATAAATTTAAAATCAGGCATATAGATATCGATGATTCCATCGAGTAAGCTCAGAGTCTCAAGAGAATCATAGCCACTGGTGTTATAAACTAAAGGGATTTGAAGTCCCCACTCAATCGCTAGTGGCAAAGCTTTGAGTATTTGAGGAACAAAATGGGTCGGAGTGACAAAATTAATATTGAGGCAACCGAGAGCTTGGAGCTCAATCATCATTTTGGCTAGCCGGTCAATGGAAACAGCTCTTCCCTCACCAAGATGACTAATTTCATAATTCTGACAAAAAAGACAGCCTAAATTACAATGGGTAAAGAAGATAGTTCCAGAGCCAGTTTGGCCAACCAAAGGCCTTTCTTCGCCAAAATGGGGAGCATAGGAACTTACTTCAGGTAAAAGCCCACCCCGACAAAAACCGCGTTCACCCTTAAGCCGATTAACCCGACAAGCTCGGGGACAAAGAGTACAAGCCTCAAGAATTTGCCAGGATTTTTCAATTCTTTCCGCCAAATAGCCTTGTTTGTAGGCCTTAAGGTAAACGGCTTCCCAGCTCATAGCTTTTTATAATATCGTCACTACCTTTCTTCTGTCAAAGATATCTTAATTTTAATCTCTGATATTTATATGGCCAATTTGACTTGGTTTATTAAAGGGAATATAAATAGGCAAAAATAGTATAATGAGTAAGGCGGAACCAAATTGTGGAACCAAATTGTGATAAGCTATAAGAAAGGCTGAAAAATGAATAAAACTCCTTTAGTTCCCTTAATCATTTTACTCGGCTCATCATTTTTTTTGGTAACTAATGTTCTGGCTTCCTCCAAAAATCAAGATAGGCCAAGAATAAGAGAATTCGGTCTTCAAATTGGCGTATTATCGCCTGGGCCGCTTAACGCCATTACCGATGTGCCTGGAGTTAAAGTAGGTCAAGTCACTTTGATTGAAGGCGATAATATTCGGACTGGAGTAACCGCTATCCTCCCCCATGAAGGAAATATTTTCCAAGAAAAGGTGCCAGCAGGCGTTGCCATCGGTAATGCTTTTGGAAAACTTATGGGTTCAACCCAAATAGAAGAGCTAGGAACATTAGAGACCCCAATTGTTCTAACCAATACGCTTTCCGTTCCAGTTGCTGCCGAAGCTATCATCGATTACATTTTGAATTTACCCGGCAATGAAAATGTCTTCTCGGTTAATCCAGTAGTTGGGGAAACGAATGATGGCTTTTTGAATGATATTCGCCGTCGGTTTATAACTAAAGAACACGTATTTGAGGCCATTCGTCGGGCTACCTCAGGTCCAGTAGAAGAAGGTTGTGTTGGTGCTGGGACAGGAACTATTTGTTTCGGGTTCAAAGGAGGTATCGGCACAGCTTCGCGTCGTTTACCTCCATCGAGGGGAGGTTATACTGTTGGGGTTCTCGTCCAGACTAATTTTGGTGGAGTTCTTCAAATAAAAGGAATTCCAGTTGGCCCCTGGCTTCGAACTCCGGGCGAAGAAATGACTTCTTTTTTTGACGAGCAAGGCTCCTGTATGATTATTGTTGCTACTGATGCTCCCCTTGATAGCCGAAATCTTAAGCGTTTGGCCAAAAGAGCCCTTCTGGGTATAGCCCGGACAGGAGGTTATTTTTCTAATGGAAGTGGCGACTACGCTCTGGCTTTTTCAGCTGCCCCAGAAGTTAGGGTTAAAGCCCGGACTAAAGAGAATCTACAAACTCAACCAGTTCTTCGCAATGAAGCCATGTCGCCTCTTTTTTTGGCGGCCGCTGAAGCTTGTGAAGAAGCAATTCTTAATTCGCTCTTTAAAGCCAGTTCTATGACTGGTTTTAAGGGAAGAAAAGCTGAGGCCTTGCCGTTGGATAAACTTAAGGAATTAATGGTCAAAATATTGGAAGAGATGAAAGAAAAGACAGAGAAATAAATGACTAAAAATAAAGGGACTGAGCCTAAGAAAATTCTTGGCGTTATTGGAGGAATGGGCCCGGAGGCGACAGCTTATTTTTATTGGCTCATAATAAAAAATACAAAAGCTTCTAAAGACCAGGAGCATCTTCATGTAATCATTGATAGCTACCCTCAAATTCCGCCCCGAACCGAGGCTATTCTAGGAAAGGGTCCAAGTCCTCTCCCTTATCTAATCGAATCAGCCAAGCGACTTGAGAAGGCGGGGGCTCAAATTTTAGTAATTCCTTGCATCACCGCCCATTATTATTATGAAAAGCTGGTGGCCAAAACAAAGTTACCTATTGTCAATTTACTTAAGGTAACCATTGACGAAATTCGTCGTCAACTCCCTAAGGCAAAAAAAATTGGTCTTATTGGAAGCACCGGAACTATGAAAACGCGTCTTTTCCATCAATATTTGGAAAGGGTGGGCTATATCCCTTTGACTCCTCTTTCTTCCGAACAGAAAGAAGTAATGAAGGCTATTTTTGGAAAAGCAGGAATAAAGGCCGGCCTAACCAGCGGCCAGCCCAAGGAAATTATTGTAAATATTGCTCATCAACTTGTCAGTCGAGGAGCAGACTCAATTATCGCCGCCTGTACTGAAGTTCCTTTGGTTCTAAAACAGGAAGTTCTTTCAGTGCCTTTGTTCGACCCTATGGAGATTGGAGCTAGAAGCTGTATTGAAATGGCTGGCTATAAAGTTAAGAAAACCAGAGTTGACATCCCCCTTTGAATAGGCTATAAATAAGCTCGAAAAAAGAGAGGAGGTGAATAAGTTTGGCCTTTGTGATTGTGGAAGAAGGCGAATCTTTAGAAAGCGCTCTCAAGAGATTCAAAAGAAAAGTTCAGCAAGAAGCTATTATCAAAGAAATAAAGAAACATTCTGTTTATTTTAAGCCAGGGGAAAGACGGCGAATGAAAGAAGCTCAAGCCCGTAAACGGATGAGACGACGTCTTAAAAGAGAGCGTGAAATGGAGTATTAACCTAAGTTCACTTCACCTCTTTGGCCAGCCTATATGATAATAGAAAGAGGGGGTACTCCGTTGTCTAAGCCTGAATGGCTTAAAATTCGCTTACCTGAGACTAATCAATACTCCCGGGTTGCTTCTCAATTACGACACTATCATTTATTTACAATTTGTCAGGAGGCACGTTGTCCTAACCGCTCTAGTTGCTGGGATGAGGGAACTGCTACTTTTTTAATTCTGGGTAATCAATGCACCCGAAATTGCACTTTTTGTGCTGTAACCAAAGGTAATCCCCGGCAACCTGACCCTGAAGAACCGAAAAGAATCGCTGAAGCTGTCCACTTTCTTGGTCTTCGCTACGCCGTTATAACTTCAGTTACTAGGGATGATTTGCCTGATGGCGGAGCTTCTTTTTTTGCCGCAACGGTCAAGGCTGTTCGGAAGCTTTCACCATCAACCGTCATAGAACTTTTAATTCCTGATTTTCGAGGCTCACAAAGTTCCTTAGAGACTATTCTTGCTTCCAGGCCTCAGGTTATTTCTCATAATCTCGAAACCCCATTAAACATTTATCCCCATATCAACCGGCCAAAAGATAATTATTTTCTTTCCCTTGAAATAATTAGACAAGCCAAACGAGCCGGTTTTATCACCAAATCAAGCTTAATGGTTGGCTTAGGGGAATCAGATGAAGACATCAAACAAGCCATGCAAGATCTTGCGGAAGCAGGCTGCGATCTCCTTAGCCTTGGCCAATATCTCCAGCCGACAAAAAAGAACTTGCCAGTCTCCAAATTTTATTCTCCCGAAGAGTTTGCTAGCCTCGAAAATTTGGCCCGATCGCTTGGTTTTAAAGCTGTTGCGGCCGGGCCTTTAATCAGAAGTTCTTATTTAGCTCACCAACTTTATGCCAGAATCAGTTAATGAGGTATTTGGTTTTCGCTGACGTTCATGGGAATATCGAAGCTCTTCAAGCCCTTTTAGATCTAGCTCAAAGTGAAAAAATTGATCACTATCTTTTTCTCGGCGATTTGGTTGGTTATGGTGCTTCCCCCAATGAAGTAATTAAAATTGTTTCAGAACTTAAGCCATTAACTCTAATTCGAGGAAATCATGATAAAGCTGTAGCTGGTCTGGACTCAATTGATATGTTCAATCCAGTAGCGGCTACAGCTATTAAATGGACTATCAACCATCTTCTCCCTGAATCAAAGGAATTTCTCACCAATTTAAAAAAGGGTCCACTCAAAGTCAGCCGGTCTTTATCAATCTGCCACGGAGCTCCTTTTGATGAAGATTATTACATCTTTGGAGAATTTGATGCGGCTGAAGCTTTTGTTCATCTCCGGACCAATCTTGGCTTTTTTGGCCACACTCATTTTCCAGTGGTTTATAGGCTAAAAAAAGGAACTCTTGAGGGGCAGCTCCTTTTAGGTAACGCTGAAATTTATCTTGAGTCCGACGCTCGATATCTTCTTAACCCTGGCTCAGTGGGCCAACCTCGGGACCGAAATCCTTTAGCTTCTTGTGCTATTTTCGACAGTGAAAAAAGGATTTTTAGGCTTTATCGATTTAAATACGATATTGCCAGTGCCCAACGAAAAATTCTGGCAGCTCGCTTACCTTCATCCTTAGCCGAAAGATTATCCTTAGGAATTTAAATTTTAGAGGCGCGCATTAGCATAGCAATAAACACAGCTATGGGGACAAGATTGGCTGTAGCGACCAATATCAATAGATTCGGTACAATTACAATCCGGCCTTTGAGATTTGTCCTTAGCTAAAGAAACCGATGCTTGAGTGGGATGGAGTTTTTGCAGGAGAGTTCCATTGATACAGGAAGAAGCCTTGATTCCTGGAACCACTGTCAAAAAATTCTGAGCACAGGAATAAAGTTCAAGATCCAAAGACAAAGCTATCTTGGCCAATTTAGAGGCGGCTTCAAGTTTCTCTTCTTCTGGGGGATCAAAATAATCCAGGTTAAGTCGAGTTGCCCTTAATTTTGCCTTGCGATACCATTGGGTGAAACTGAAACGAATATGATGAAGACCACAACGGGACGCTGCTCGAGCCACCTTAGGGAAAAAATCCAAATTGCTTCGGAGTTTCTTGCCTTCCCACCAATAAACAATGGGGTCGAAACGCAAACTAACTCGTTCCGTCAACCCGGCAATCTTAATCAGCGGATTTACCTGCTCTAAGGCTTCATCTGGTCGAATTACCTTTTTTTCGATTAAAGTGCCTCCAAGTCCAGTTATGGTCAAATGAAAATAAAGTTGTTGGTATTTACGAACAAGTTCAAGGAGACCATATTTATTATTAAGAAGATGACTAAAATCCTTTGACCAAAGAACTAACGTATGAACCTTTTCAGGAGAAAGATTTAATTCTTTTATTCGGCGATGGGGGAAAAGCATTTTAACTTTTTCCTGAGAAAGAACCTCAGCTAACCACTGAGGAAAATGGGCCACAAGATCACTTCTTCGAGAAGCGCTAATTATAACTTTAGGCTCAAAATTCATTGCTTTCAGCCTTTGCTTAGATATCCTTTTACCTTCCTTATCAAATTAAAATCTTTCCCTCCATAAATCAATAAATCTAGCTAGATCTATTTAACTTGACGACTCAAATAAATCTCTTTAGGATTCAAGGAGAGGTAATATTCAGATGTCTCTTCTTCAAGCGAAAGAGCTAACTAAAATTTATCATGGTCGCCCAGTAGTTAATCGGGTAAATCTTGAATTTAGAAGCGGGGAAATAGTAGCGCTCTTAGGCCGAAATGGAGCTGGTAAGACCACCACTTTTCAGATGATCGTCGGCCTAATCAAACCAGATTATGGCGAGATTCTATTCAATGGACAAAATATTACCAAATGGCCGACTCCAGAAAAAGCCTTAGCCGGTATCATCTATCTACCTCAAGAGAACTCAATTTTTCTCCGAACGACTGTCGAAAATAACCTTAACCTGATTCTGGAACTTCAGCCCCTTTCTCGAAAAGAGAGAAAGGCTACGCTTGATAATTTACTTGCCCGCTTCAATCTTTATGAATTAAGAAAACAAGGAGCTCATACCTTATCTGGAGGAGAACAGCGAAAGTTAGAAATTGCTCGGGCTCTTATTCTTGATCCTCAATTTTTGCTTCTCGATGAGCCTTTTACTGGCATTGATCCCCTTACCATTCTTGATCTTCAACGAATTATTTTGAATTTAAAAAACGAAGGTCGAGGGATTATTATTTCTGACCATAATGTCCAAGATACTTTTCAGATTTGTGACCGGGTCTACATTATCGATGAAGGTCAAGTTTTAGTTTCGGGCTCACCTGAGGAAGTAGCTCAAAATGAATTGGCCCGCCAAAAGTTTTTAGGCCTTGATTTCTCTTTCAATCCCTAAATTCAATCTCCAGGAGAAAAGATCCGATCGCCCAGAGTTTCCCCGATAAAATAGCGAAATAAGAAGAGATAACCGCCGAAAAGAATAAGAAAGAAGACAATGGCCTGAAAGGCCGAGACAGCCACCAGCGAAAAGAAAGACCAGGCAACGATTCGGGCAGCCAAAGCAAAGGCGATAAACCAAAGGAGTCCGATAAAGATTAAATCGAACAATTTGGCTTTTAGCCAACAGGAAAAAGGTCGCGAAAGAGGCTTGTCTTCGTCGCTTTCATTTTTTTCATCTTTCATTTTTTCTTCTTGAATCTGAACCCTTTTCATAGTTCCAACGAAAGGTCTCCTTGTTTCTTCATCCAATTCTTCTTTCTCCTTTTCTTCTGCCTCTTCGGCCTCTTTTTCTAATTCGTCCGCAATAAAGGGAAGAGATTGTTGATCAGGCCTTTCAGGTAAACCCACCCCTGAATCAACCTGCCAAGTTGGCGAGCTTTTTTCTGGTTGAGTTTCAAAGTCATCTTCCTGAGCAGTTAATGATGATAAATCAGTCAAAGAGGAAGATCCGGTTTCGACTTCATTTTTTATGGCCTCAGCCCAAGGAGGAAGTTGTCCTTTCTCCTCAATTGAAAATTCATCTTCACCCTTTTCTTTATCCCCTCTCTCTAAGCCGCTTGACGCTTTCTCTTTAAGAAATTCAAGAAATTCTTCTAATTTTTTCTGCCCCTCATCGACCGAACGGGTTAATCGGTCAAGCTCGACTGTAGGAAAATCTAACGATTCAGTTTCTGCTTTTCTTTGATTTTCTATAACCTCAGCTAACTCTGGCTTTGTTTCTTTCTCTAACAATCTTTCTTCATTCTCTTCGTCGATTGGTTCTTTAGCCATAAACTTCTCTTCGGCTTCTTTTTTTAGGAACTCATCTAAGTCTTCTTCCTGATATCTTCTTTTCCTAGATCGGCCTATCTTGATTTTCATTTTCTCCCCTTCATCTATTTCTTCTCTATCTTTCGCTTCAAGAAATTCTTCTTCTAATTTTATTCTTTCCTCAAAGACTCTCCTCTCGTCCGGCTCGAAGAGGTCTTTTTCCCCAGGAATATCTTCTTCAATATTTTCATCCTCAGGGAAAAGAAGTTGAGTGCCGCAGTTGCGACAATAAAGGGCCTCCTCCTCAACTAAGGCCCGACAATAGGGACAGCGTTTAATCCCCATTAAAGCCAGTATAAAAAGAAAAAGTTTCTTCTGTCAACGATAAAATTATCTCTTTAAAGGATAATCAAAAGATAGGAGAAAATTATAATAAAATTGACATTTAGGATCTCTTAAGACAAAATAAAAATAGCTGGGCGATTAACTCAGAGGTAGAGTGCTACCTTCACACGGTAGAAGTCGCAGGTTCGAATCCTGCATCGCCCACCATTTTCATCTTTGTTTACAAAGAAAAAGCTTATTGATATCATTACCCTCGAATCAAATTTTATAGATTCTCGCGAGGGCTAATGGTCAGTCTGAAGCTCATAAGCGGCGTCGTTCTTTGCTATTTATTTGGCTCTATTCCATTTTCCTATCTTATCGCTCACTGGGCCAAAGGAATCGACCTTCGGCTTTCGGGTGAAGGGAATGTGGGCGCTCGCAATGTCTGGCATTCTGTCGGCAAAGTCTATGGCTTTCTAGCTGGATTCCTTGATTTCTCTAAAGGAGTAGCGGCTTGGGCAATGGGCAAATTACTAGCCCTCGATTCGCCTGAAATCTGGGCTCTCGGCCTGGCCGCGGTTATTGGCCATGCCTTCCCTGTTTTTTTGAGAGGCCGCGGGGGAAAGGGAGCCGCCACGGCCATGGGCTTTGTCTTCTGTCTCTCGCCTTTAGCTCTAATAATCGCTGGAGCTACGATGGGTCTGGCCTTTCTTGTCTTTCATGACTTCCATTTGGCTGTTGCTCCTGGGATGGCTCTGTTGCCAATTCTCTGGATTTTTGTCTTCAACAAAAGCTGGACCGAAATTGGCTTACTTTTGGCCATGCTTTTTTTCCTGGGCTTGAAAAGGATTATCGACCAGCCCTATATGAAAAAAATTAAGGCTCAGACTGGCTGGGATAAATCATGATTACCCTCGATAATCTTCTGTTTTTAATTCTTCTGGCCATCTTTTTTAACACGATCATCAATTTGAAAAGAATGGCTCCTCATGAACCGGAGGAATGGTCAAAAGAATGGCCCTTTGTTTCGATTTTAGTTCCAGTTCGCAATGAGGAAAGAAACCTAGAGCCTCTCCTCCAATCACTCCTCAATCAGGACTATCCTCATTATGAAATTATTGTTATGGATGATGGTTCAACCGACAATACTTGGTCAATTTTAAAAAAATGGGCGGCTCTTGATAGCCGGTTACGAATTGAGCGAAGCCAAGAACTTCCCCCTGGCTGGACCGGCAAAAATTGGGTATGCCATCAACTTAGCCGGCTGGCTAAAGGAGATTTTTTTCTTTTCACTGACGCTGACACGATCCATTATCCTGATTCTTTAAAGAAAGCTATCGCTTCTAGTTATTTTCGTCGGGCCCGTCTGCTCAGTGCTTTACCTGAACTTGAAGCTCGGACCTGGTCGGAAAAACTTTTTATGCCTTTAATTCCTCTGGCTCTTATTTCCCTCCTTCCCTTCTTTAAAGTAAACCCCAAAAAAGGTCGATCTTATCCTGTTGCCTTGGGCCCTTTTCTTCTTTTTGAGCGTCGAGCTTATTTAAGCTGTGGTGGCCATGAAGCTAATAAAGGCAATATTGTCGATGACATCGCTCTGGCTAGACAGGCAAATCGAAATGGCCAAAGAATAATTTGGTTAGATGGAAGTCGCCTCTTTCGCATTCGATTTTATACTTGCTTCAGTGAAGTCTGGAACGGCTTTTCTAAAAATTCCTATGAAGCCATCAAAGGCACTCCTCTGAAAGTTCTTATAGCGACCATAGTTTGTTACCTTCTTTTCATTCGTCCCTATTTGTCTCTTCTTGAGAGCCTCTCTCAGGCCGAGCTGGCCTTTCTTCCCTTTTTACAAGTTATCGTTATTTCTTTAACTCGCTTTCTTTTGGCCGAAAGATTCGGAACAAGCTTAACCTGGATTTTACTTCATCCGGTTTCAATTATTTTTGCTCTGTTGATTCTCCTTAATTCCTGTCGCTTGACTATTTTTGGAAAAAAGATAGCTTGGAAAGAAAGGTTTTATCCCCTCCCTTGAGTTAAAAATTTAGAAAAATTTGGCCTTAATATAAACCTAGAATTATCAAAAGGGATGGTTTGACGAATATTTCTATTATTTTTTAGTCACAGGGGTTTTGGCTAGCATCTCCTCAAATTGGGTGGCGGTTAAAATTTTTACGCCCAATTTTTCGGCCTTAGCCAATTTAGAGCCTGGATCTTTTCCGACAACTAAATAAGTAGTTTTGCTCGAAACACTATTCATAGGTTTGCCGCCTCGAGCCCGAATTGCCTCATAGGCCTCTTCCCGGCTCATCGAGGGCAAAGTACCAGTAATAACAAAAGTCAAGCCTGCCCAAGGACCAACGCTCTCTTTAGCCTCTTCTTCTAGTTTAACGCCAGCTTTCTTTAATTTAGAAATTAAGGTCTTAACTTCTTGGCGCCGGAAAAAATTATAAACTTCCTGAGCCACTTTTTCCCCAATCCCTGGGATTTCATCAATTTCTTCTTTGGAAGCGGCCATCAGTTTATCAATCGAACCAAAGTGACTCGCTAAAAGAGCCGCCGTTTCTGACCCTACATTAGGAATTCCTAAGCCGTAAAGAACCCGACTTAGACCTCTGCTCTTTGACTTTTCTATTGCTTTTAGAAGATTACTTTCAGAAAGCTCACCAAAACCCCGAAGATGAGACAGGCAACCAGGCTTCAGGAAATAGAGGTCACCGGGATCGCGGATCTGCAGTTCTTTATAAAGGACAGCCGCTACCTTTTCTCCCAACCCTTCAATATCCATAGCCCCTCTTGAGGCCCAAAGTTCCAATCTTCCCTTAACTTGAACTGGACAAGCCCAATTCCGACAGAAGAGACCAACCATCCCCTCTTCTTTGACAAGAGGCGAGCCACAGGCTGGACATGTGGTGGGAGGTTTGGCTGGTTTAGTCCCCGGTGGTCTTAAAGCATAGTTAACTTCTCGAATATAAGGAATAATATCTCCAGCTTTTTCAACAATAACCGTATCCCCTTCTCGGACATCCAATTCCGCTACTCTTTCAGGATTAAAAAGGCCAGCGCGTTTAACCGTGGTTCCAGCCAATAAAACCGGCCGCAAATTGGCGACTGGCGTAATTGAACCAGCTCGGCCAACTGACCATTCAATGCTTTCAACTTTAGTTGTGGCTTGTTCAGCTTTAAATTTAAAGGCTATTGCCCATCGAGGGGCCTTCGCCGTGGCCCCAAGAATCTCTTGGGCTCTTAAATCGTTGACTTTAACGACCAGGCCATCAATGTTATAGGGCAAAGTTTCTCGACTCGCTTCCACTTCCCGATAAAATTTAAAAAGCTCATCTAGATTTCGGCAAAGACGACGCTGGGGATTAACTTGAAATCCCCACTTTTCAAGTGCTTCGAGCGCCTTTTCTTGGGTTTCAATTCCGGGAATTTTAGTAATTATATAATAGAGCCAAGCATGGAGGCGACGGCGCGCGACCTCTTTTGGGTCAAGCAATTTCAAAGTTCCAGCCGCAGCATTCCTTGGGTTGGCAAAGAGGGGTAGCCCTTCAGCTTCTCTCTTTTTATTCAGTCTGGATAGCTCTTCCCTCGTCATATAAACTTCGCCTCTGACTTCCAAAAGCCCTCGAGGAGCATTATTCAATTTTAAAGGAATGTCGTGGATTGTTTTTAAATTAGCCGTAATATCGTCGCCAGTATAGCCATCACCTCGAGTTGAGCCTCGGACAAAAAGACCATCTTTATATTCCAGGGAAATAGCTACGCCATCAATTTTAGCTTCAGCCATAAATTCGACCTTGTGGCCAAGAGCTTTACGAATTCTTGTTTCCCAAGCCTTAACCTCTTCTTCATCATAGGCGTTATCCAGAGAAAGCATGGGCGGATCATGGGGGACTGTTTCAAAACCTTCAAGGGGAGCACCTCCGACCCGCTGAGTGGGTGAGTCAGGCGTAATCAATTCTGGATATTTCTTCTCCAATTCGACCAGCCGCCGATAGAGCTGATCATATTCATAATCAGAAATTATGGGTTCCCCTTTAACATAGTAAAGATAATCATGTTTTCGAATTTCTTCGCGTAATTTTTCCAGCTCGGTTTTAACCTGCTCAATTTCCTCTTGACGTTGAGCTCCCATGGTCGCCTCCCTTTTTATCTTCCCCTAAAGCATAATTAGCGAGCCATTCATCAATTGTCAAGTTAGATATTTTTAGAAGCATTGTAGCTAAAAACAAATTGCTCCTTACCGCCAATGATAGGACGACATCTCCATTTTAACTCTCAACCTATAAGCCGGGATAAGAAAAAAGAGCAGAATAAAAAGAATCAAAAAATAAGTTGGCTGGAATCCTTCTTTTAACCCATGGGATAAAAAAATTAAACTTCGGTAGAGATGGATTAAAATCAAATTTAAAAAAATTAGTGCGGTCCAAGCCTGCTCCTGCCAAAGCTCTTTCAAGCGAAGCCGCAATCGGTCATTATTTATATGGGAAGGAATTTTAGGCTTTAGTGAGACTATTAAAAAAAGGATAAACAAGATAAGTTGAGTCAAAGGGTAAAAGAAAAAAGCTAAATTTTTTTCAAAACGTAATGGAGATTGATACAAAAAATTTACCCACAAAATGATGGTCTTAGGAAGTCGAGGATAAGCAATAAAGGCCATGGTCCAGCCAGCAATTAAAAGAAGAGTATTACAGCCAACGAGGGCAATTAATAAAAAACGCTTCATTCAATCAATTGTCGCTGTCAGAACTAAAAATTCTTTCTTTATTGAATTCGCTGCATTAGGTTTCGAGCTAACCATTCTAAAGCGCCGGGAGTTTTTTCCCAAGATCGCCAGCTCTCGACGGCATAAACGATGGCTTCATTTTCATCGCCTAAACCAATCGTTGTCGGGAGCTCATCAGGCAATTCCCAAAGACCTAAAAGATAAAAGGGAACATAAGGGTTAACGTCGAGAGCCCGTCTTAAGGATTGCTCCGATTCCTTTATTTCACCTGAACGGCGATAATGTAATAAAGCATGAGAGTAGGCCCAGGTAGCTGACTTATCTTCAGGATAGCGATCGAGAAGATTAACTGCCGCTTCATCGCGACCATCCTCAATAAGACAGTGAATCAGCGCATGACGAAGCCCTAAATGATCGACCGAATCAAGACGGAGCAAGTCCTCGAAATGGTCGATTGCTTGAGCTCTCTCACCCATCATCCATAAACATTGAGCTAACCCAGCTCTAGCTCTCATATAAGGACGAGTAACGACAATACTCCAAAAATGTCCAGCTTCTTCTTTAAACATTCCTTTGCCCAAAGCTCTTTCCCCAGCTCGAACTCCCTTTTCATAAAGGGCTGCTGCTTCCTGAAGACTCTGAGCTGTTTCTTCAGCCAAAAGAACGTAGGCATCGGCACAATCAGGACAAATTGCCAGAGCTTCGCGAGCTAGTTTTACTCTTTCAGCTCCTTCAGCTTCAAAGGCATCATACATTAAACTTTGGGCTTTTTCTAAAGGTGTTCTTTTTTCGAAACTAAAAGGTTGACCTGAAGATATCAAGTTTTCAATATAGCGACGAACTTCATCAGTTGAAGAAAATTTTTTTTCTCGAAGAAGTAGACTGATTTCAAAACTCGTTCTCTCTAAAGCCCGGACATCTTTAGGTCTGGTAAGAGCATTCGTCTTTTCATTATTCTTCCTTTTTTTCGACGGCATTATAACCTCCTTTTAAGACCTGCCTTGAGTTTCCATCTCTCAGGGCATCCCTTTTTCTATGTTATTACTTTCTTTTCTCAAATTCCAGAAATATTTTCTCAAGAATTTTTTTATTAATTTTTTAAGATTTAATTTTTTGAAAGATAGAGTCGAAGAAAATCTCCAGCCAAGCGACAGGCTTCACGACCCTCAGGGAGAAAAGGAAAAAAATAAGGCCAAACATGGAACATTCCCCGCCATTCAAGAAGCTGAACTTCAACTCCTGCGGCTATGGCTTTTTGGGCTAGGGCTAAGGCTTCATCATAAAGAACTTCCTCACTTCCAATGAAAATAAGAAGAGGTGGGAAGTTAGTAAAATCACCAAAAAGAGGGGAAATTTCTGGATTATTCAAGGTCTTTGATCCAGCATACCATTTGGCTCTTTCTAAAGCTAAGGGGCGACTGATCATCGGATCTCGCCTGCTTCTTTCCTCATAGGAGGGGGAAGAACAACTCAAATCGACCCAGGGAGAAAAAAGGATCAAGCAGGCCGGCAAAGGATAACCCTCTTTAATTAATTTTTGAGTTAAGGCAACCGCCAAATTGCCGCCAGCAGAATCGCCAGCTATAGCTAACCTGGCTGATTGATATTCCTTTTCAAGAAGCCAGCGGTAAGCCCTGAAACAATCCTCTAAAGGAGCAGGAAAAGGAAATTCAGGGGCCAAACGATAATTGATGACTAAAGCTGAGGCGACGGCCTCTTTGGCCAAACGTAAAACTAAATGGCGGTGAGTCAAAGATGAGCCGCTGACAAAAGCTCCTCCATGTAAATAAAAGATTAATCTTCGAGCTTTATCAAGACTTTGACCAAAAATTTCAGCTTCCAGGCCATTGATCATGATTTTCTTACTGGCTCCTTTTTCCCACCAAGAGAAAAAATGACCGACAAGCTTAAAATAAAGACGGGCCTGCTTTAGATTGAAAAGACGATGGGCCCAACGGCCGAAGCGAAATAGCCTTCTTAAAATTATTAAACGCCAATAACTTCTCACTTCTTTTTTTAAAACAAATCTTTTCTCGATCATTTTTATCTTTATTTTTTCTTCATTTCGTCAAAGATCAAATGCCTACATTGGAAACAAGCTTTCGATCTTAATTCTCTATTATTTTATCACGGACCCTCTTTTTGAGCGCTTGGAGACAAAAAAGCTAAAGAAATATAGCGAAGTACTTAAATCCTTCTAAGGGTTTCTCATTATAGACTGAGATTGACTAGGGTGCTTATCGCTGAATTGAGCGACGCCCGCGGGCTAAAGAAGCCGCTACGCCTAAGGAGCAAAGAAGGGCGAAAACAATGAAGCCAACATGGGCACTGCGAAGAAAAACGGGATAAATTGCAGGTTCAATTGCCCTCGGCCCAATAAAAAGAGAAAAAAGAATCATAACTGTGCCCAGACTCATCATTTGACCAATAAGACGCATGGTCGCTAAGGTCGATGAAGCCAGGCCATAAAATTTTCTTTCAACCGAGCCCATGACGGCATTGGTATTAGGGGAAGAAAAAAGGGCAAAACCAAAACCTAGAAAAGCAAGTGAGGCCACAACTGATTGGATTGAACTTTCGGCCTCTAAGAAGATTAAGCCAAAAAGGCCAAGACTTGAAAGGGCCATGCCAGTTGAAGCGACTAATCTTGGCTCGATTCTATCTGAAATTCGACCAGCAAGGGGAGAAAAAAGAGCCATAAGAAAAGGTTGGGCTACCAGAACAAAACCCGCTGTTCTTGGGGACATTCCTTTAATATATTGAAGATAAAGGCTGAGAAGAAGGCTAACTGCGGCCGTCGCTGAATAATGAATTAAAGCCGCTAAATTGGAAAAGGCGAAAAGACGATTTTGCCGAAAAAGATGAAGATTAAGTAGAGGCGATGGTACTTTTGATTCCCACCAAAGGAAAATAAAAAGACCTAAAAGACCAAAAGATGATAAGATAAAACCAAAAGAAGTCGGTAAGCGAGAAAAACCTGAGATAAGGAAAACAAGAGAAAGGCTGTAGATAAAAGCGCCTTTTAGATCAAGCCTTTCTCCCCTAGCTTCAGCCCACTCTCCTTTAAGACCTAATAGGGCTGAAACAAAAGCGACTAATCCGATCAACGAATTAAATAAAAAAATGCTCCGCCAGCTAAAATTCTGAGTCAAGACCCCACCTAGAATTGGACCTAAGGTCAAGCCTAAATAAGTAAAGGAAACATTTATGCCTAAAACCCTTCCTCTTTGGTTGGGTGGAAAAATTGAAGTTAAAATGGCAACTCCGGTTCCAAAAATCATAGCACTCCCAATCCCCTGAATTACTCTGGCGATAAGAAGAAGAGCCATAGACGGGGTCGAGCTGGCTAACCAAGAGCCAAAGGTATGAATCGCCAGTCCGCTTATAAAAACTCGTTTTCTCCCATAAATATCAGCCACTCGTCCCATGGGGACAAGAATCATCGCGGCCGTTAAACTATAAGCCGTGGCCACCCATCCCAGAATTATAGCCGAGGCCTGAAATTCTCGACCAATTGAAGGCAAGGCAATATTGGTCGCTGAGCCCATAAAAGGAGTTAGAAAAGAAGAAAGGCAAGCCACCATCAAAGCAATGCGGCGCTCCGCTGCTCTCTCTTTGTTTCTCTTTTCTTGTTCCATTTTAAATTTCAATTTTTGATTATCTGTTTGTCTTAAGCTCTAAGCTCCATTCTTATCTAAGATGATTTATTTTGAGCCACTCCTTAGTTCAGGTCAATAAAATTTTTAATGAAACTTTCCTCGGCTTTAAGTATTTTAATCTGATAATGGAGGCAAAAATGAGATGTCGGGGCTTGATTTTTCTATCTTTCCAAATTTTAGCCTGCCACCTTTTGACCTCTTCCTTGCTTAGTAACGCTCAGCTTCCAAAAATAGCTAGGCCGGTTGAATTTGGCGAAACGGCTATTTCTTTAACTGATTGGTTCATCCAGTCTTCAGCTCGGTTAAAAGAAGGAGGAGAACAGCTTTCTTTGCCTGGATTATCCATGGAAGGTTGGTTCCCAGCTTCTGTTCCGTCAACTATTTTAGGCACTCTTGTCGAAAATGGCCTTTTTCGTCAAGTCTTCTTTGCTCGAAATCTGGAAACGATTCCAGTTGATGATTTTGCCGTTTCCTGGTGGTACCGAACTGAATTCCTTCTTTCAGCTTTGCCTTGGCAGAAAACAGCCATCCTTGAACTCGATGGAGTAAATTATCGAGCTAATATTTGGCTTAATGGCCAAAAAATTGCTGATGCCTCTGAAATTTATGGGCCTTTTCGTCGCTTCGAAATTGATTGTTCTACGGCCGCTAAGTTTGGGGAAAGGAATGTTTTAGCGATTGAAGTTATTCCTCCGAAAAAGGGCGAGCCGACGATTGGTTTTGTCGATTGGAATCCCAATCCTCCCGATCGGAATATGGGCCTTTGGCGAGGCGTAAGAGTAAGGTTAGCTGGCGATGTCTCCATAAAAAATGCTTTTATTCAAACTGATCTTATCTCGCCTTCTTTCAATGAAGCCAAGATTACAATTTCGGTTGAATTGAAAAACCATGTAGACCGACCTGTAAGCGGCCGCCTTGAGGCTCAAATTGAAACAATTAAATTGACCCAAGAAGTTACCCTTGAACCCAGAGAAACAAAAAAAATCATTCTTTCTCCCGAGGCTTTTCCCCAATTAATTATTAAAAATCCACGTATTTGGTGGACCCATGATCTTGGAAAACCTGAGCTTTATTTCCTTGTTCTTTCCTTTAAAATGACACCACCACCGAAACCGAAGGAAAAAGAACCCCAGGAAGTTTTAGCTGCAGAATTTAATCAAACGAGAAATCAGGAAATAAATCCCTCAAGACCACTGCCGACAAAATATGATCAGAGGCTAAATTTAGAAAAAAGTCAATTTAAACAAGAATTCATTGAGGAATTTAGGGCTAAGGAAGTTTTTTATGGGAAAAGTCAACAAAATGAGTCGATAGAGGAAAATAAAATTAGGGGAAAGAATCAAGGGGAAATTAATCTAAGTCAGTTTCAACCACCAATTCAAGAAAAAAGATTTCCCTTCAGTCAAACCCCAGAAATTGCTTCAGATTGGCGGGTGATTCGTTTCGGAATAAGAAAAGTCGAAAGTTATTTTAATGAGGCCGGCCATCGTGGTTTTCGGCTTAATGGTCGGCCAATATTAATTCGAGGTGGAGGCTGGGTAGACGACATTTTTCTTAACGTAAAACCCAAAAAACTGATAAAAGAAATCCTCTATGCTCGCCATTTAAACCTCAATGCTCTGCGCCTCGAAGGTTTTTGGGGCACAGGTCAAGCTTTTTATGATCTCTGCGATGAAAATGGAATCTTGATTATGATTGGCTGGAGCTGCCAGTGGGAGTGGGAAAATCTTCTCGGAAAGCCTACGGATCGTCAGTATGGCGGCATAATCAGCCCTGAAGATATTTCGTTGGTGGCTCAATCTTTCCGCGATCAAGTTCGCTGGCTGAGAAATCATCCAAGTATTTTAGTCTGGCTTTTCGCCAGCGATTTGCTGCCTAAACCTGAGCTGGAACAGGAATATTTAAAAATTCTTAAAGAAGAAGACCCCACGAGACCTTTCCTGGTTTCAGCCTCAGGCCGAACGAGTTCAATTAGTGGCCCTTCAGGTGTCAAAATGAATGGACCCTATGATTGGGTTCCACCCAACTACTGGTTTGAAGACAAAAAAAGAGGTGGTGCCTTTGGTTTTAATACAGAGGCCGGGCCAGGGCCTCAAATGCCTTCCCTTGAAACCCTGAAAAAGATCTTCCCACCAACATCCTTTTGGCCGCCCGATGAAAATTGGTTTTTCCATTGTGCTCGAGGTAGATTTGCCAATCTCGACCGCTATCGTGAAGCCATGAGAAATCGATTAGGTGAGCCAGGTAATCTCGAGGAATTTCTCCGTAAAGCCAGATATCTGGATTATGAATCTATGCGGGCACCTTTTGAGGCTTTCATTGCTAATCGTTATTTAGCCACTGGCCATATTCAGTGGATGTATAACTCGGCCTGGCCAAAATTGTGGTGGCAGCTTTATGATTATTATTTATTGCCAACCGCTGGTTTTTATGGAGCTAAGAAAGCCTGTTCGCCCCTACATTTAATTTATAATTATGAAACCAAAGAAATAATTGCCTCCAATCTTAGCGGCAAAGCTAGCGGTAAATTGAGAGCTTTAATCAGAATTTTCAATTTTGACCTGAGCGAAAAATTTAAAATGGAGTTGCCTTTCGAGCTGAGTCCCGACAGTAAAATTGTTTTAACCAAACTACCTAAAATAGAAGGATTAAGCCAGGTTTATTTTCTTGATCTTAGAATCTTTGGCTCAAAAGGTGAACTTCTCGACCACAATTTTTATTGCTTGACACCGAAACCAGATATTCTTGACGAAGAAAAAGCCACTTGGTATGTCACTCCCGTCAAAGAATACGCTGATTTGACTTGGCTCAATTCTCTACCGTCAGCTGAGGTTAAAGTTAAAAGCAGATTCTCGACTAAAGAAGACAGAAGCTTCGTTACCATTGAGATGGAAAATTCATCATCCAACATCGCCTTTATGGTTGAAATTACAGTCAGACAAAAGCTTCGTCAGAAAGCCGTCGCCCCCATCTTTCTTGATGAGAATTATTTAATTCTTTTGCCCAAAGAAAAAAGAACTATTAATGGCTTTTTCTTCACTGAAGACCTTGAAGGCGATGACCCCGAAATAATTATCAGCGGCTGGAACCTCAAGTAGTTATCCCGCAAAAAATGGGCTGTTTTCCTAGAGTCAGATCATCTGTCTTTATCTGCATTTATTCCCTAAAAAGCAGGCCAGATTTGATAATCGGAGAATAAGGCTCAAAGACAAAATGGCTAGATACACTCTTCATGAATTTTTTGGAAGGAAAATCAGGTAAGACTCTTTATTTAAGCAGATTCTAAACTCTTTAGAATCTGTTTGACCACTTTTGGATGTAATATCTTACCAGCATGAAAAGGAACAACTATTCTCTTTTCGCCTTTCATATATATCCTGTGACTCCCTTTGCTTCGGATCATTTTGAATCCTACACTTAATAGCATTTTCTCCGCTTCCTGTGGGGTTAATCTCGGTAACTTAGCCAACCTTTACCTCTAAGGATGTGGTAAGAATTTCCTTACTCAAAAGTGCTTTTATTTCATCCCTTGATAATGTTTCTAAGTAAAGCTCAATAGCTTCTTTAATATTGGCTAATATTTCTTCTAATGTCTCTCCTTGAGTTTGACAGCCTTCAAGTTCCGGGCAGTAAGCAAAATATCCATATTCATCTTTCTCAATAATTACATTGACTTTATATGACATTTTTTTTCTCCCTTCTAATTTTTAAAGATCGAAAGATCGGATTTTTATTTTAAGATAACAAACAAAAAGTGCTCTGTCAATTTTGAAGACACATTTAATTTCTAAAAAGGGAAATTGACAAACCGAAACGACAGATTCTATCTGAAAGTATAATCATTGACTCATAAAAATGGACCCAAAAATTTGGGCAGTTTTTCTTGGATTCTTGAAATTACCATAATTTATCTCGGCCTCATACCTGAGGCAACCCATCTGACAACGAACTACCGACTATTTCTTCTGCTCCACATTGCCGCTACCTTTCTTCTTGCTTCCCGACGATTTTCTCTTTAGCATTATTAGCCAAACCGTCCAAAAGGCAAAAGAATTTCGTAGAGATTTTCTTGTGAGGTAAGAAATCCAATTTCGTATAGATTTACACTTCGGCAATTTGCCAACTTGACGCTTTCTAATCTTCCAATCTATACTTTTAATAGATGCGATTAGGAGATCTA
>JAOAFQ010000134.1 GCA_026416195.1 Candidatus Aminicenantota bacterium
GTTGAAATATTTCTTTTGCAGCCGCCTCATTAAAGGCTGCAACCCAGCAAGTTCCAAGGCCTAGGGAAGCAGCCGCCAAAATTAAATGATCCATCGCAATCGTCGCATCAACTACTGCATAATTCCGACCATCTCGCCTAACCCATCCTTCAGAGGGAAGAGCACATATGCCAATAATATAAGGAGCTTGAACAAACCAGTCTCGGGGATAAAGGCGCTTCAATTCTTCTTTCCTTCCCTCGGTTGTCACCACCAAAATCCGAAAAGGTTGTCGGTTAGCGGCTGTTGGGGCTAACCTCGCGGCTTCTAATACTTTATTCAACTTTTCTTCCTCGACGGGTTGGTCAAGGTAAGCCCGAACACTATATCGTTTTTCCACTAGCTCAAAAAAATCCATCTTTCCCTCCTTCTCAAATTATTCTCTAAGTTTAATCGACCTTTGTTAGACCCTTTTAATCAATTAAATTTTAAACATTAATCTACCCCACCCAGAGAAAACTTAAGGCAAAAAAATAGGTCATAATCAAGAGCGTCGTCGAAAACGAGCAGCTAAACCTCCGCCTGAAGCCATTTTTATTTTTAAAGTATCAGCCGCGTTTACTACTCTTTTGGAATAACGAAAATCGCTGGCGTAGCGGTCAGCATTGACTCCATCTTCATAAATCATGGCTTCATATTCACCGTCACCAAGAAAATCGAGCTTAATCGCGAATTCGCGCGGCTCCCAATCCGTCATCGCCCCAAGATACCAATCTCGACCATGTTTTCTAGCTACAATAACCCAATCACCAACCTTGGCATCAAGAACAATGGTCTCATCCCAGACGGTTGGCACTGCCGAGAGAAATTCCATACATTGAGGTTCTCTCAAATAATGGGAAGGTGAATCACAAAGCATTTGTAATGGGCTTTCATAGATTACATACATAGCCAACTGATGACTTCTTGTTCCTTGGCTCATAGGTAAATCAAAAATTGGCCGGAAATGTTTTTGACCAGCGTTAAGCATGGCTCCAGGGGTATAATCCATAGGCCCAGCATACATCCGAATAAAGGGAATCAAAAGATCATGATCCGGAGTTACTCGGTCTGACCATTTGCTATATTCAAGCCCCAGCACCCCTTCGCGGGTCAGCACGTTGGGATAAGTTCGACTTAAACCAGTCGGCTTAAAAGCTCCATGAAAATTGACAATCAATTTTCTCGAAGCGGCTTCTCGAGCCACTTTTTCATAAAAATTCACCACCTTTTGATCATCTCGATCCATGAAATCAACTTTAATCCCAGCTATTCCCCATCGGGCAAAAAGGTCAAGGGCCTGTTTCAATTGCCGATCAAGAGTCAACCAGACACACCAAAGAATAATTCCCACCTTCTTTTCTCTGGCGACTTCCAAAATTTTTTCCATATCAAGATTAGGATTGATTTTAAATAAATCAGCGGGGTCAGACCAACCCTCATCAAGAATGACATATTCAATCCCGTATTTCGAAGCGAAATCTATGTAATAAAGATATGTCTCGGTATTTATTCCTGAACGAAAGTCAACGCCAAAAATGTTAAGGGCATTCCACCAGTCCCAAGCGACTTTCCCTGGCTTTATCCAGCTAGTATCTTTGAGTTGATTTGGTCTGGCCAAACGATAAACTAGGTCACTTTCAATCAGATCCCCATCCTTTTTGGCCAGCCCAATTACTCTCCAAGGGAAAGACCGATTACCGCTAGTCTTAGCAATATAGGGAGCTCCTTTTGTAACCCGAAGCGTTCTGTCCCTAACTTGTTCTTCCTCTAAGGGGAAAGGTGGAAAAACAGCTTGCAACTTTGGCTTTCCATCATCAGTGCCTACAAGATACATCCCAGGATAATCAAAGAGATCAGATTCAGTTATGATCATCTTCGGCCCATGAGGATTATCAACCAACACAGGAAGATAGGCCATTCTCTTCGAGCCAATTTCACTTATCTTTAACTTTTGGTAAAGCCTTTCATAGGAAGAATGAAAACTCTCAACTACTGGAAACCAGACTTCCTTATCCTCCGGAAAACAGAAAAAACTCTCTTCAGCATTAACAACTATTTGGGTCCGATATCCAGAAAAAAAGCGATAGGCAACACCATCATTATAGGCGCGGAAAATAAGACCATAATTTCCCCTGAAATTAAGCGTAAGTTCTTCAAAATAATCATTAATTTCGGCCCTTTTTTCCTTCACTACTGGGTAAATCTTTTCCCGAACGGATTTACGTTGAAAATTATTTAAGCGAGCATTTTTCCCCAACTTCGTGCCATCTTGAATAATCATCGAAATAGGTGAAGGAGCTAACAGAAGCTGATCTTCATAAAAAATTGAATAAGTTATCTCAGGCCCGATTTTAATTTCGACTTTTATTTTCTTGTCGGGCGAGAAGAGCTCAATAGTTTCTTCCTTATTCGAACCAATCAAAGATAAGACAAAAAACATCAGCATAAATAACCCAAAAATAAGTCGCCCACATCCCTCCATAATCATCCTCCAGCCTAATTATCCTTTTTTTTTGATAATTTTCAACTCCAATCTAAATCTTTCGATCTTATTTTGGCATTAACATTGACCTTAAAAAATGTTAAAATAATAAAGAAAAAGAAAGATGATACCATCAAGAAGATCAAGTGGGTGGAGAAGCGCTCTTTTCTGGCTAGCCACGGGCTTAGTGATTATCATCCTATGGAGTCTTTTCCAAACTTCCCAGATGGCCAGGAAAGAAATGACTTTTAGCGAATTTTTAGATAATGTTGAAAGCCAGCGGGTTCAAAGAGTTACTATTTCGGGTAATCTCATCCGCGGAATAATGAAAAGTGGGGAAGAATTTAAAACTATAGCTCCCTCTCAATATAATGATTTAGTCAAAATTCTTCGGGAACATGGGGTTGAAATTGATGTTAAAGATACCTCCAAAACTCCCTGGTTCTCTTATTTACTGAGCTGGTTTCCTCTTCTCCTCTTTGTCCTCTTCTGGATAATGTTTATGAGACAAATGCAGGCTGGGGGGAATAAAGCTCTTTCTTTCGGCAAGAGCAGAGCTAAACTTTTTCAAGGATCCCAAAAGAAGATAACTTTCAAAGACGTGGCCGGTGTCGATGAAGCCAAAGAAGAATTACAGGAAATCATTCAATTTTTAAAGGATCCCCAAAAATTCCAGAAATTAGGCGGACGAATCCCTAAAGGCGTCCTTCTTGTTGGCGCTCCAGGCACAGGCAAGACCCTTTTGGCTCGAGCCGTGGCTGGGGAAGCTGGGGTACCATTCTTTTCCATTAGTGGCTCTGATTTTGTCGAAATGTTTGTTGG
>JAOAFQ010000013.1 GCA_026416195.1 Candidatus Aminicenantota bacterium
GGTCGATGATTCACTAATTGCGATTATGACTGATCGAAAAATTTGCCCTTATTTTGATCTCCCCTTTCAGCATAGTCATCCTCATGTTTTGCGTTTAATGCGGCGAGGCTTCAGCGGTCGTCAGGCTCTTAAATTAATTTCTAAAATCAGAAAGAAAATCCCTGAGGCTGTGTTTAGAACTTCCCTTATTGTTGGTTTTCCAGGTGAAGGCCAGAAAGAATTCCAGAATCTTCTTGATTTTGTTCGAGAGGCCGAATTTGATCATCTAGGTGTTTTCATTTATTCCCAAGAAAAAGGGACACCAGCCTATTCCCTAGGTGACCCAATTTCTTTCGAAGAAAAAAAGAGAAGAAAAGACACCATAATGCAACTCCAAGCTGAAATTTCTAGAAAGAAACTTAGCCGTTTTGTTGGGCAAAAACTTGAAGTACTTCTTGATGGTTCTAGTAATCCGCAAAAAACAATATATTATGGCCGCAGTCGCTACCAGGCGCCAGAGGTGGATGGAATCGTCAAAGTCAGTGGCGGTCAAGCCAACAAACCTCTTTCGCCAGGAATAACTATGGTTGAAATAACAGGCTATGGTCGATATGATTTACGAGGAATAATCATTGATGAAAATTTTAATTAAAATAATGGCTACCTTTGGTGGCTTTGGCTATTTGCCTTTAGCACCTGGAAGTGTAGCCAGTTCTGTTTTTCTTTTACTTCGCCGCTTTTGCTTGCCTTATTCGCCGTCTATATGGGAGGAAATAAGCTTATTTCTAATTATTTTTTTCTCTGGAGTTTGGGCCAGTGAACAATTTTCCCGATTAGTCAATAAATCCGACCCTAGACAGATTGTTATTGATGAAGTTTGCGGACAGCATTTGTCGATAATAACCCTGCCACCTTCAACTTTGAATCTTATTTTCGCCTTTATTCTTTTTCGGGGCTTGGATATAATCAAACCCTTCCCTATAAAAAAAATAGAAAAAATAAGGGGGGGGTGGGGAATTATGGCTGATGATCTGGCTGCTGGATTATTAGCCCGCTTTCTCCTTGAAATTTACCGATTAATTTCTTAGGAGGTAATAATGCTCATTGGCCTTGTGGCCGTTGGTTCTGAGCTCCTCACTCCTTATTATCAAGATACTGATTCTCTTTTTATTACCCAACGTCTAAATGATCTCGGACTGGAGCCCTCCTTTAAAATAGTCGTTGGGGATGAGCCAGAAAATCTTAAAATGATCCTACAAATTTGTCTTGACAAAGCTGATTTGACCTTTGTCGTGGGTGGACTAGGGCCAACTGAAGATGACCGAACAAAGGAAACTTTGGCTGAGGTTCTTCAAAGAAAATTAATTTTTCATCCTGAAATTTTAGCCAGGATTGAAGAAAGGTTTGAGCGCCGAGGAATGAAAATGCCTGAGTCCAATCGGCGCCAAGCTTATATTCTTGAGGGAGCTGAAATATTACCTAATAAAGTTGGAACAGCTCCCGGCCAATGGATTGAATTTGATAATAAAAAAATAATTCTCCTACCCGGTCCTCCAAGAGAACTTCAGCCCATGTTTAATGAATTTGTAGTTCCTAAGCTTGAAGCTTGGCGAAAAGGCTATTTATATCGGCGAATTATAAAAATCACTGGCCTAACTGAAAGTCAAGTTGAGGATAAAATTAAAGACCTTTATCCCCATAGTCGAGATTTAAGAGTAACTGTTCTGGCTTATCCTGGTCAGATAGAAATTCACTTGCTAAGTTTGGCTGAAAAAGAAAGCCTTGCTAAAGAAAAATTGGATCCACTGTTGGAGGCTTTGACTCAAAGACTTGGCGATAATATTTTCAGCACAACTGGAGAAGAATTGGAAGCCATCGTGGGACAACTTTTGCGCCAGAGTGGGCAAACTTTAGCTGTAGCCGAATCTTGCACGGGAGGGTTGGTTGGCCATCGTTTAACCTCAATTCCTGGAAGCTCAACCTATTTTTTGGAAGGGGCAGTCGTTTATAGTAATGAAGCCAAAATTAGGACTCTCAATGTTCCAGCCGAGCTTATTCAACAGTATGGAGCGGTAAGTTCAGAAGTGGCCAAAATCCTTGCAGAGAATATTCGCCTGAAAAGTGGGGCATCCTTAGGTCTATCCATAACTGGCATAGCTGGACCAGGGGGCGGTTCCGAAATTAAACCAGTTGGTTTAGTTTTTACAGGTCTTTCTTGGAATAGTGGCACTGAAGTTGTCCGCAACCTATTCTTAGGCGGGCGTGAACAGATAAAATTTCAATCTTCTCAAAAAGCTTTAGATATGCTCCGTCGCCATCTCCTTAAAAAAATAGCGGGAGATAAAAATGAGAACTTTCATTGCAATTGATTTGAGTCCAGAAATTAAATCTTCTTTAAAATCTTTAGTTAAAATTTGTCAACAGACTAAAGCTGAAGTCAAATGGGTAGGAGAAAATTCTTTTCATCTCACTTTAAAATTTTTAGGAGAAATTGACAAGTCTCAAATTCGATCAATCCTCGAAATTATGGAAATTGAGGCTAAAAAAAGTCAGCCTTTTAATTTGGAGTGTCGATCCATCGGCTTCTTTCCAGAAAAGGGGACGCCCAGAGTCATTTGGGTCGGCGTTGAGTTTTCGCCTGAATTAAAAGATTTACAAAAGAGGCTCGAGGCTTCCTTACTAAAAATTGGCTTTTCTCAAGAGGCAAGGGAATTTCATCCGCACTTGACTCTAGGTCGGGTTAAATCAAGTCGTTACCTTGAGTCGGTTCTTCGGGAATTAAAAAAATATCAAGAGAAAAGCTTTGGTCAAATGACTGTAAAATCAATAACTCTTTTTGAAAGTATTCTTAAGCCCTCAGGGGCCGAATATCGGATAGTTCAGGAGGTCAAATTGGGTTGTTGATTAAAGCCTTAATTTTAGCTAGCCTAGCTTATTTAGTTGGTTCAATTCCTACAGGCTATCTTCTCTTCAAAATTAAAGCCAAAAAAGATATTCGTTCTTTAGGAAGTGGAAGCACTGGGGCGACTAACATTCTCAGAACTTCTGGATTATTATTAGCTCTTATTGTTTTAGCCTTGGATATAGCCAAGGGGGCTCTCCCCGCAGTCTTAATTAAACGATCAATTTCCTCTCCATCCTTAGGCTTACTTTGTTCTTTCCTGGCAACCTTAGGGCATTGCTTTCCTATTTTCATTGGATTCCGCGGTGGAAAGGGAGTGGCCACCAGCTTAGGTGTTTTCGCGGTGTATAGTTGGCCATCAGTTTTGGTTGCGGCCTTTATTTTTTTGGTGACAGTAGCGGCTACTAGATTTGTTTCTTTGGGTTCACTCGTCTCTTCTCTTTCAATGGTCCCTCTTATTTACTTCTTTTTTCATGATTTAAAATTCCTTTTAGTAACAATACTTTTTATTTTTCTTATTTGGATAAAACACCGAGAAAATCTAAAAAGATTATGGCGAGGTGAAGAAAACAAATTAGGAAAAAGATTGAAAAAATAAGCCTTAGCTAAAGATAAAATAAATGATTAAAAAAGCCGCGGTAATTGGAGCCGGCAGTTGGGGCACAGCTTTTTCTCTTCATCTTTGGCGGCAAAAAATTAAAACAAAATTGTGGGTAAGAGAAGAAGAAATTTTTGAGGAGCTCCGAAGTCAAAGAAAAAACAGCCTTTTTTTACCCGAGTTTACCTTGCCAAAAGATATTTTTTTTACCCAAAGCTTAGCTGAGGCCATCGATGAAACCGAAGCCATTTTCGTCGCTGTTCCCTCACGTTATTGTCGGAAAATTTATCGGGAAATGGCTAATTGGATTAAACCCTATCAAATAGTTGTTAGCCTTACAAAAGGAATAGAAGAAAGAACCCTGATGACCATGACTGAAATTATGGCTGAAATTTTTTTTGTTCAACCAATTTTGGCCGTCCTTTCCGGTCCGAGTTTTGCTCGAGAAGTAGCTGCTGGCTTACCTACAGCTGT
>JAOAFQ010000030.1 GCA_026416195.1 Candidatus Aminicenantota bacterium
CCTGCATCCTGATAAAAAGCGATAAGAAAGCTTGAATATTGGCGAGTTAAGCGACGATTGGCGATTGTTAGAAGAGAAAAACTAAAACCAGCAATAATTCCCCA
The DNA here is from genome assembly GCA_026416195.1 of Candidatus Aminicenantota bacterium. GTDB lineage: Bacteria > Acidobacteriota > Aminicenantia > Aminicenantales > CALLJL01 > CALLJL01. Next base: position 105 of record JAOAFQ010000030.1, read on the forward strand.
GATAACACCTTGAAATATTGGGAGCTGATAATTGAACGAAGGAATAAGGAAAAAAACTCCAAACAAGCACAAAGCAGCGGCCATTAAATTTAGGGGACGGAAGGCTTGCTTTAGGAGAATTGGTTCAAGAACTGAGGTAAAAACGGGAAAGGTAGAGTAAGCAAGAAGACCAACCGCCACTGTCGATACTTTTATAGCTTGGAAAAAAGTTATCCAATGTAAGGCCAAAAGAGCACCTAAAATCAAAAAATAAAAACTATCGGTTCTGGAAGCAGGCTTTAGTTTTTCTCTAAATCGTTTGATTAGTGGATAAAGAGTTAAGGCAGCAAAGAAGACTCGGCCGAAGACAATGACGACTGAAGGTTCTTGAATCCATTTAGCAAAAAGTCCAGCTAGGCCAAAAAGAAAAGTGGCAAGGTGGGCTTCAAAGACCCCAGAAAACTTTATCTTTAATAGGTTCATTTAAATTTAAAAAATTTAATTAACTAATATTTTCAAAATAGATCTCATATGTTATCATATAGTTTAATTTTCTAGGAAGATTTCTCTTACTGAGGCTTAACTGGCAAATGGCCGAAAATCAGAGGGCTTTAAATGAAGTCCATCTCGTTTTAGCTCGGAAATATCGTCCCCAAACCTTTGAAGAAGTTGTTGGTCAGAAAACGATTATTGAAACCTTGAGGAATGCAATTAAGTCAGGCCGTTTAGCTCAAGCTTATATCTTTTCCGGGATGCGAGGAGTTGGCAAGACCACGGTTGCTCGTATTTTAGCTAAAGCTCTTAATTGCCGACTTGGCCCTACACCTAACCCTTGTAATGTTTGTGAATTCTGTCAAGCAATTAAAGATGATCGAGAAGTTGATGTCCTTGAAATTGATGGGGCCTCTTATCGGGTAGTTGATGAAATTAGCTCGATTAGAGATGCGGCTAGATTAGGACCAATTCATAGCCGCTATAAAGTAATTATTATTGATGAAGTTCATATGCTTTCGAAACATGCTTTCAATGCTCTTTTGAAAACATTGGAAGAACCATCTCCGAGGACCATCTTCATCTTTGCCACCACTGAATTCCATAAAGTGCCGCTCACAATTGTTTCTCGATGTCAACACTTTGAATTTAAAAGAATTCCTCAAAAGGAAATTGCTGATCATTTGATTCAAATTGCTGAAAAAGAAAAGGTTTCTTTAACCAAATTGGGAGCCCAACTTATTGCTGAAATGGCCGATGGTAGTTTACGAGATGCCGAAAGTCTTCTGGATAAGGCTATGGCTTTCTGTGGGACTGAGATTAGTGATGAAAAGCTTAAGGAAATTCTTGGCCTCGTCCCAAGAGAGGTTCTGTTTGAAGCCTCAAGTTTAATTTTTGCGGGTCGAGCTGATTTAGTTTTTCCTTTTATTAACAAAATTATCTATCAAGGTTATGATCTCAAACTCTTCTATGAAGAATTGGTTCGCCATTTCCGCAACTTGCTCTTGGTGTCCACCATTGAAAATCCAGAAGAAATTCTTCTTCTGACCTCCGAGGAAGTGAGTTCTTTGAAAAATGAAGCTAAGAAGGTTTCGTCGATCGATCTAATTCGGACTTTACAAATTTTATTGCAAGCCGAAGCTGGCTTAAAATATACGGTCAATCCACAAATTTATCTTGAAACTCTTTTAGTAAGACTATGCCATATTTCCCATCTTGTTCCTCTTAAAGAGATTATTCGGTCTCTAGAGGAAGGTAAGCTTAAAGAAAATCTCGAACCGCTTAATTTGACTTCCCGAGAAGATAGGATGCCCCTCAACCAGGATGAGCTAACTCAGCCTGAAAAGGTCTATGAAATTAAGGGAAAAATAGCCCCTAGCGATTCAATAAAAATAAGCCTCAATGGCCAAGATTTAAAAGAAGGAGAGATTTTTTCAGCTAAAAAAGAAATAGAAAACAAACTATTAATGAAAGAAGTCTCTAACAATATGGAGCAACCATCTATTAGAAAGGAAATCAGGGCTGAGGAAAAAGAAGCCTTGCTCGCCAATCCTGCTATTAAGTCCTTTATAGATTTCTTCAAAGGCAGAGTGATTTCTATTGATCCTCTGCCTAGGCAACAGAGTAAAGATGAGGTTTGATTATGTTTAAGAATCTTAATGAATTGCAAAAAATGCTTCAGTCAGCTCGAGAAATTCAAGAGAAAATAGAAAAAGAGCTGACTGAGATGAGAATTGAGGGATCAAGCGGTGGGGGAATGGTGAAAGTGGTTTTAGATGGTCGCAAAAATCTTATTTCTCTTCACCTTGAACCGGAAATTGTCAATCCTGCTGATTGCGAGATGCTTGAAGACCTAATCCTAGCCGCCTTCAATGAAGCCTCGAGCCGAGTGGACGAGCAAATTGCTGCTAAACTCGGTGCTTTTAGCACTAGCTTTAAAATTCCAGGGTTGTTTTGATGTTCGAATATAGTGAGCCGCTTCATCGCTTAATTGAAGAGTTGAAAAAATTTCCAGGGATTGGAGCCAAATCAGCCCAGCGGATTGCATTTTATCTTCTCTCCCTCCCAGCGGAGGAAGTAGATCGCTTGGCTGAAGCCATTCGACAAGCTAAAAGGAAAATATTTTATTGCTCAATTTGCAATGGCTTAACTCACCTTGACCCTTGTCCTCTTTGCACAGATCCCCATCGCAGCGACGAAATTCTTTGTATTGTTGAAGAGCCCTACAATGTAGCTTCAATTGAAAAGACAGGAGCTTTTAATGGCCGATATCATGTTCTTTTAGGAGCTCTTTCTCCATTGAAAGGGAGAGGGCCAGATGAATTAAGGATCGATAAGCTTCTTCGTCGCCTTGAAAATAGCCAATTTAAAGAAATTATTTTGGCCACGAATCCTACTGCTGAAGGCGAAGCTACAGCCTATTTTCTTGCAGATTTCTTAAAGAAATTTCAGGTTAAAATAACTCGTTTAGCCACAGGACTGCCTGTTGGTTCTGATCTTGATTTCGCTGATCAAATAACTATAAAGAGAGCCCTTGAGGGAAGAGTTGTCTTAAAAGAATAGATTATTATTAAAGCTCTTCCTCAACTTATTATAAAGGAGGTCAAATGAAGCCAACAATTGAAATCCGATGGCATGGACGAGCTGGGCAGGGGGTGGTGACGGCTGCGGTTACTCTGGCTGATGTCCTAGCAGGAGAGGAAGGTAAATATGTTCAAGCCTTTCCTGAATTTGGGGCTGAGAAAAGAGGGGCCCCTATCTTAGCCTTTAATCGCATCAGCCAGAAACCTATCCGTATTCATAGTCAAGTTTATGAGCCTGATATTATCGTGGTCACTGACCCTAGCCTCTTAGGTCTTATTGATATTACTGATGGAGCGAAAGAAGATGCTCTTTTTCTCTTCAATACTACCTTTGATCTTTCTTTAATAAAGAAAAAACTTAATCTGGGCGCAAGAAAAGTTTATGGCCTTGATGCTTATAAGATTGCCCGTGAAGAACTAGGCCGACCTATTCCCAATATTCCTATGGTTGCGGCATTAGTAAAAGTTACCGGTCTTCTTGAACCAGAAAAATTTATAGCAAAATTAAAAGCTTCTTTAAGTAAGAAGCTAAGGCCAGAGGTAGTAGCTGGCAATTTAAGAACTGTCGAAAGAGCTTTTAAGGAGGTTAAAGAAGGATGAAAAAAGAGACTTGGCGGGAGTTAACTATTGGGACAATTAATTTAAATGCCGGCAATTCGATAACTAATCTCACTGGCACATGGCGTTCTGGAAAAAAACCTGAGTTTATTGAAGAAAATTGCATTCAATGTTTTTTCTGCTGGCTTTATTGTCCTCATTTCGCCATCAAAGTTGAAGGTGAAAAAGTAATTGGCATTAATTATGATTATTGCACTGGTTGTGGTCTTTGTGCTGAGGAGTGTCCACCAAAAGAAAAAGCAATCATTATGGTGCCAGAGGAAATTAAACTAGCTGAAGGGAGGTGACTATGAAAACACTTAAGCCTTTAAATGGTAATCAAACTATTGCCGAAGCGGTTCGCCAAGTTGACATTGATGTTGTTGCTGCTTATCCCATAACCCCATCGACCGCCATTGTAGAAACAATTGCTCAATTTAAGGCCGATGGCTTGATAAAAGGCGAATTCGTCTGCCCTGAAAGCGAACATAGTGCCATGAGTGTTTGTATTGGCGCCGCTGCGGCTGGCGGCCGAGTGATGACAGCCACTTCTGCTCAAGGCTTGGCCTTGATGTGGGAAATGCTCTATATCGCGGCTGGTCTTAGGTTACCAATTGTCGCGGCCATTGTTAATAGGGCCCTTAGTGCGCCCATAAATATCCATGGGGATCATAGTGACACGATGGGCGCTCGGGATTCGGGATGGATTCAGATCTATTCTGAAAATTGTCAGGAAGCTTATGATAATTTCATTCAAGCTTTCCGAATTGCTGAACACCCAGATGTAAGGACCCCTGTTCTAGTTGGTTTAGACGGTTTTATTATTAGTCATTCGACTGAAATTGTCGAGATTGAAGATGATGAAGAAGTCCGTCGCTTTGTCGGCGAATACCTTCCTATTTACCCTCTTCTTGACACAAGCCGTCGGTTTACGGTTGGTTCTATTGATTTCACTGATTATTATTTTGAGCACAAGAGAAGCCAGATTGAGGGCATCGAAAATTCGCCCAGGGTAATAGAGCAAATTGGGCAGGAATTTGGTCAAAAGTTCGGTCGCTATTATTCCTTTTTTGAAGCCTACCATTTAGACGACGCTGAACTAGTTATTGTCGTTATGAGTTCGGCCGCCGGAACGTGCAAGGAAGCCATTGATGAACTTCGGGAGGAAGGCCTCAAAATTGGTCTCCTTAAGCCAAGAGTTTTCAGACCTTTCCCCTATCAAAAAATTGCTGAAGCCCTAAAGGATAAATTAGCGGTGGCTGTTTTAGATCGTTCTTCAAGTCCTGGAGCTTTTGGCGCCCCTTTATTTACTGAAATTCGTTCTGCCTTATATGATTATGAAAAGCGACCTAAAATAATCAATTATATTTACGGGCTTGGCGGTCGCGATATTAAGGTTGAACATTTTAAAGAGGTAGCTCAGAATTTGGTCCGAATTGCCACTACTGGCAAAATTGATTCCCATGTGGGCTATCTCAATTTGAGAGAATAAGGAGGATCGAAATGGCGGCAGTTAGATTAAAGGATTTAGCTCAAAAAGAAGATCGATTAGTTGCAGGCCACGGGATGTGCCTTGGCTGTGGTATTCCTATAATATTTAAAATAATTTTAAGAGCTACCGATGATCCCTTAATTGTTACTTGTGCGACTGGTTGTCTGGAGGTCTGTACGACTATCTTTCCTCGAACGGCTTGGAATGTCACCTGGATCCATAGCGCTTTTGAAAATGCGGCGGCCACAGCCGCAGGCATTGAAGCTATGTATCGAGCCTTAAAAAATAAAGGAAAAATTCCCCAGGAAAAGAAGATTAAAATCTTGGCTATTGGAGGGGATGGTGGCACCTACGACATTGGCTTTCAGGCCCTCTCTGGCGCCGTTGAAAGAGGTCATGATTTTGTCTACGTTTGTTATGATAACAATGTTTACGCTAATACAGGAGGTCAAAGGTCATCAGCTACACCGTTAGGCGCTTCAGCTACAACTGCTCCAGCTGGAACCAAGAGCCCTGGCAAAATCCAACCAAGAAAAGACCTTACCCGAATTATGGCGGCTCATAAGATTCCTTATGTGGCCCAGGCAAGTCCGAATAAGTGGCTCGATTTATATAATAAAGCTAAGAAAGCCTTTGAGATTGAAGGGTCAGCTTTTATTAATGTTCTCTGTCCTTGTCCCACTGAATGGAAATACGAAGAATCCCAAGGAATAAAGCTTGCTCAGCTGGCCAATGACACCTGTGTTTGGCCTTTATACGAGGTAGAAAAAGGCCACTTTAAAATTAATTATAAGCCGAAACAGAAGTTGCCAGTGACAGAATGGCTTAAATCTCAAGGGAGATTTCGTCATCTCTTCAAAGAGGAAAACGCTTGGATTATTGAGGCTATTCAAGCCCAAGTGGATGAGGAATGGGAAGAATTAAATAAACTCGCTGAGATGTAGTCACTATAAGGTCATAAATTTTGAATTTGGCTTAAAAAGCATAAAAAATTAATCTCGCTTATCGGCAATTTACCCCCTAAATTCACCCTAAAAGGCTATTACCTTAACTCAGCTATAGTTTTAAACTTGAAATGTTGAATTAGACAGTAGGAGCTAATAATGATTAAGCCAACTAAAAGGGGTAATAGATTTTGGCTTTTTCTCTTTAGCTTTTCTTTAATTTTTATTTTTCAAATTTACCCGGCAGATAAAAAACTCCGAGTAATTAAAGAAGGGACGGCGGTTCATCTTTATCCTGATGAAAAAAGTCCGGTTCTAGAAAGCCTTAATCGGGGAACAATCGTGAGCCTTTTAGCTCCTGGAAAACTTAAGGCTTTTTGGTATTATGTTAGTTTTCAATCCACCTCAGGCTCGGTTAAATCAGGATATATTCATGAATCATTTGTTGAACCTCTTTTTCAAGCTCAAAAAATTGTTACGATTAAAGGTGAAGAGTCTAACTATGTCTCAGCGTTTAATTTTTGCCATTTAAATCCATCCCTCTGGGGAGAATCGATAGAAAAAGTCCTTTCTCTTCAAGGCGAACCCAATGAGAAAAGGACTTTAGAAAATCTCGATGTCTTTGAATATCAACGAGAGCTAAAGGACTATTTAGCCATTATTGAATTTATTTTTAATAAAAATAAATTGATCCAAATTCATGTAGAATTTTGGCAGATTGCTGGGACAAAGAATATCCCTCTTCGTGATTATGAGCAGATAAAAAATTGTCTATCAGCTACCTTTGGCTTGCCTCTTGAAGATAACATTCATTGGCAAAATCCAACTTTTCAATATGATGAATTAAGTTGGGGATATGCCATCAGTTTAGGCCATCTTTTCTACGAAACTAGATGGGCTTCCTCTGAGCTGGAATTGCTGCTTCGCTTGCGAGGCGAAAACCGAACCATCTGTCTTGAATTTGAGGGAACTCATTTCGATTATCGGGAATTAGCTAAAAAAGTTACTCGGAACCGCTCTTTTCGTTGATCAAATTACCCCTGGAAGGAATAATCTGGAAAAAGACGCTTTTTTCCAAATTGAAAACATTTTTAAAAAAAGCCTCAAGTTCAGCGAAAGTTATATTTTCAAGATGGGTCTCTATTTTTTCAAGACCAAAAATTTGATGGATGGCCAAAGTCTCGGCCCTTTTAATTTTAGATTCAGACTGTTTATAAAGAGACAGACGATAAGACTCCCGGGCTTTTTCAAGATCATCTCCCTTTATCCCTTTTTCAGCCACTTCCTTTAATTTTAAATCAAATTTTTCTTTGGCTTCAGAAAACTTATCGGCCATTGTTTTAAGATAAAGAATTAACAAGCCACCCCCTTTCATTAAAATTAAACGAGAACCCGTTTCATAGGCAAGACCAGCTTCAGTTCTAAGAGACCACATTTTTGAGCTCGGTCCTTGACCCAGAATAATTTGGAGAAAGTGAGATAGGAGATAGTTTTTGGTCGTTGGCTCAGGAAGAGGAAAAACCGCCGCGATGAAGGCCGAAGGGGTTTCTTTGGTTAAACATATTTCTTTTTTATCTGGCACGATAGGCTTAGGAGATGGAATTTGGCAAGATTCACCCCGAGGGAGACGGCCAAAAGTTGATTCTATAATAGAAATTATTAAATCAGGGTCAAGATTAGAGACAACAGACATGATCATATTAGCGCCAACAAAATATTTCCGGTGATAATTAGTGGCATCTTCTCCTTTAAAACTTTCAACACTTACGGGCGTTCCGTAACCGCTAGCGCCGTAGCCTGAGGCTCCAAAAAAGGTTTCAAGTAAGGTCAAGTCGGCTTGAGAATCAACATCATCTCTTTCTTTTTTTTGATTACTCTTTAAATTCTCTTTAAGATTACCAATTCTTAGGCTGGAAAAAATGGGTTGAGAGAAGGTCCGGAAAATCAGTTTCATGATATTTTCAAAATCAGATGAAAGGCACTCAATAGAGATTAGCAAAAAGTCACCTTTGGCCGCTATCCTAATATCAGCTCCATTTTTCATGAAGTTCTTTAAAAAATCGTTATCAGGAGGGTCAAGACATAATCTAGTGACTAGATAGCCTAACCCAGCTTTTCCAGGTGGATCAGCTAATTTGCCTCCTTGGATTAAAATAAAAACGGCTGTCGTCTGGCCATATGAATTTTGCTCAATAATTAATTGAAGACCATTAGATAAAGTTCTATTTGTGGTCAGAGCCAAAATAGGTGAAAAAATAATTATCCCAGCTACGAAACTCAATAAATTAGGTAATTTCATTTGGGCCGACCTAAGATTCATTTTTTTGTCTTATCAATTCTAAAATAATTATTCTAAGGCTTACTTATTTTTGGTTTTTATTGGATTAATAACTACAATAGCCATTTCTGGCCGACTTAAATATTTTGAAGCTACTCTTCTTAAATCAGTTGAACTCATTTTATCAATCGTATCAATATAGGGTGGCAGTTTCATGTCCTCAAGTAAGAGTAAATAAAGGGCTACCGAAGAGGCTAGTTTCAAACCGTCTTCCAAAGATTTTTCTGCCTCTAATTTTATCTGTTTTTTAGCTGCATTTAGAAAATCAAAGATATAATCTTTGGCTTCCCCTAAGACATCATCAGGAGAAAAATTTTCTTGATGAATTTGACGGAGCCAACGATTGACTTCTCTTTCAGCTAAAGTGACATTTTTCGGCTCTAGAATTAAATAAATTAACATTACCCCGCTATATCGGTGGGAATTATATGAAACTAGAACATTGGCTACAGATATCCGCCTTGAACCAAGGGCCATAATTAGAAGAGGATTGATTCCTCGACCCAAAATAGCTGTTAAAAGATCAAAAGCATATTGATCGACACTGCTTATGTCGGGAGCACGACAGGCAAAAAGTAAATGACTTTGTTTTTCGTCCAGTTCTTTTTCAGCTCGCCCTATTTTTCCAAGCGATGGTGGGTTATTAATGGATGGTCTCGAAATTTTTTCTCCCCTAAGCGGACCAAAATACTTTCTTATTAAATCCTCCAAACGAATAGTTTTTAAGTCACCGACAGCGGCAAGAGCACAATTGGCCGGAGAATAATAGGTTCGATGAGTTTTAATTACTTGTTCTAAGCTTAATTCTTTAATCGTGTCTGGACGACCAATTACTGGATGTCCATAAGCATGGCTAGGAAAAAGTTGTTCATAGGCCAGCGAGACAGCCAGGGAAAAGGGTTCAGATACTTGGAGATTCATTTCTTCGAGAATAATCTCTTTTTCTTTAGCTATATCTTCTTCTTCTAAATTTAAATTAAAAATTAAGTCAATGAAATTTCTAAGTCCTTCTTCAAATCCATTTATAGGCATCGAAAGCTCAAAGATGGTTGCGTCCAGGCTAGTGTGGCCATTTATCCAGCCACCTGTTCTTTTTAAATCTTGATGGATCTCTTCAACTGGTCTCGACCTTTTCCCCCGAAAAAGAATCAAATGTTCAAGAAAATGAGCCAGCCCATATTCTTCAGATTGTTCGTCTCTTGAGCCATAACCAACTGCCAAAACTAAATTGACTAGTGGTGAATTCGGTCGATCTAAAAGAAAAACCTTAAGTCCATTTTCAAGTCTAAAATTAATTTCAGTCTGTCGAGGCGAAGTCTGAGGAAAAATTAAAGGTGGTTGGCCTAAAATGATAATTAGAAAAATTAACAGTTTAAATTTTTTAAATAAATCGGGATAATTCTTGACGACCACCATTATTATAATAACAGTTAAAACAGAAGAAATCGAGCTTATTTTATTAAGTCAAACTAGTTTTTGTTGGCCCATCTAACTTATGTTAAAATTTTTTGGCTAGATCAAGATTAATTATTTTGAACGGAGAGGTTAGATGAAAAATAGAAGGCATCTAGCCAGGGTTCTAGTTGTCGATGATGAAGAGGGTATTCGAAAGTCGTTGCGAATGATTCTATCCTATGAAGGGTATGAAGTCTTTGAAGCGCCTACCGCTGAAGAAGCCTTAAGTTTACTTGAAGAACTTCCTGCTTTTGATATTGTGCTTCTTGATGTCAAACTACCTGGACTTAGCGGCCTTGAACTGCTGTTAGAAATTAAGAAAAAACCCCTGGCCCCAGAAGTAATCATGATTTCTGGTCATGGGACTATCCAGACAGCAGTTGAAAGTACTAAATTAGGCGCTTTTGATTTTCTCGAAAAACCCCTAGAAAGAGACCGAGTGCTCCTTAGTCTTCGTAATGCCCTCAATCAACACAGATTGCGACGAGAATGTCTTGACTGGCGACGAAGGGCTGAAAGAAAGTATGAACTTATTGGTAATCATCCCCTAATGAAAAAGCTTTGGGAAGAAATTTTACGGGCAGCTCCAACTAATGCCACTGTTCTTATTCAAGGAGAAAGTGGCACTGGCAAAGAGCTTATTGCTCGGGCCATCCATGAACACAGTCTTCGGGCTAGAGAAAAATTTATTCAGGTTAATTGTGCCGCTATCCCTGAAGAATTAATTGAAAGTGAACTTTTTGGACATGAAAGAGGGGCTTTTACTGGAGCAACTGAAAAGAAGATTGGTAAATTCGAATTAGCTGACGGTGGAACAATCTTTTTAGACGAAGTTGGCGATATGAGCTTGAAAACTCAATCCAAAGTGCTTCGGGTGCTTGAACAGGGAGAAGTCCAGCGAGTTGGCTCAAGTAAAATAATTAAAGTTGATGTCAGAGTTATCGCTGCGACCAACAAAAACTTAGAAACTGAAATCAAAGCTGGCCGCTTTCGCGAAGATCTTTATTTTCGGCTTAATGTCATTCCGATATACTCTCCGCCCCTTAGGGAACATCGAGAAGATATTCCTTGCCTTATCGATTACTTCTCGCGGATTTTTGCTGAAGAAAATAACTTTCGACCAAAACGTTTTTCTTCTGAAGCTGTTGAAGCCCTGATGAGATATTCTTGGAAAGGAAACGTGCGAGAATTAAAAAATCTAGTGGAACGTTTACATATTATGGTTGAGAATGAAATAATTGAGAAACATCATCTTCCAGATTATATTTTAGAAAAAACGTCTCTTATTTTTCCTGAAATTAAAAAGGTAAAAACTCTTCAAGAATTTCGGGAAGCAGCTGAAAAAGCTTTTATTTTAGCCAAGCTTGAAGAGAACAATTGGAATATTTCTAAAACGGCGCGTTCCATTGGAACTCCTCGAAGTAACCTCTACAAAAAAATGGGGCAATATGGTATAAAAATAATGGTTGGAGCAGACGAGGCGGTTGCTCCTTCTGGCTGTTTTAAACCAGAAGGGGAGGAAAGTCCGAACTCCAAAGGGCAGGATGGTCGCTAACAGCGACTCCGGGCGACCGGAGGAAAGTGCCACAGAGAATAGACCGCCGAAGGGGAAGCAAAAGCTTTCCTCAGGCAAGGGTGAAACGGTGAGGTAAGAGCTCACCGCCCTGATGGTGACATCAGGGGCACGGCAAACCCCATCCGGAGCAAGACCAAAGAGCCCCCGAAAAGGTGGCCCGCCTTATGGGGGCGGGTAGGTCGCCAAACCTTCTGAGCAATCAGAAGGTCAGACAAATAACCGCCCTCGCTCGAAAGAGCGAGAACAGAATTCGGCTTACGATCTGCTCCAACCTTTTTCTGTCTATAGAAAAGGAGAGGAGGAAGAAGCTCGCTGAATAAAATTAATTACCTGACCGGGGAAAAGCCCTAATTGAAGGACGGCATAAACGCAGAAAAAGATAATTAAGAGGAGAAGAAAATCAGAGTTGATTCTTATGGCTTGAGGGGGCAATTCCTTACTCATGTACATATGAACAATAACTCGGAGATAATAATAGACCGAAATCAACGAAGTAAGAACGGCAATAATCACTAAAACTACATAACCTTGTTTAATAGCGTTACTAAAAATATAAAATTTGGCTAAAAAGCCAGCGGTTGGCGGAAAACCAGCCAAGGAGATGAGAAAAACTGACATGCAAGCGGCCAACCAAGGAGCCCTTGAAGCCAGGCCGTTAAAATCATCTAAATCATGAAATTCTCGCCCATTAGGGCTGAGAGCTATAAGGATAGCAAAAGCCCCTATATTCATAAAGAGATAAGCAATTAAGTAAAAAATTAATCCTGACGCATCTTGAGATAAAAGGGCAAGACTTAAGTACCCAGCATGAGCAATCGAAGAATAGGCAAGGAGTCGTTTGACATTCCTTTGTCGCAGCGCCACTAAATTAGCTACAATCATGGTTAAAGAGCTCAATAAAAAGAGGATAATTTTTAAATTCTGACGTAAATAAATTGGCTCAAAAAAAGGACTAACCAACCGAAAGAGAACGAAAAATCCGGCTGCCTTTGGAGCCACGGAAAAAAAAGCGGTAATTGGCGTGGGGGCACCTTGATAAACATCTGGCGTCCACATATGAAAAGGAACCAAAGCCACTTTAAAGCCAAAGCCAACAATTATAAGTGAAAGGCCGATAAGAAAAATTATTGAATTATCTGCTCCTTTTGATATATTCGAAATGATCTCTTTTAGATTAAAACTTTGGCTTTGAATGAAAATAAAAGCTAAACCGAGAACAAGAAAGGCAGAGGCTAAGCTACCTAAAAGAAAATATTTTATGGCCGCTTCACTGGATTTTTCATCTTCTTTTTTCAAGCCAGCTAAGACATAACTGGCTAAGGAAAGCGTTTCCAATCCAAGAAAAATAACAATCAAATCTACTGAACTGGTCATAATAATTAGTCCAGTTGTAGCTAAAAGAAGCAGAGCCAAATACTCGCCGCGATTAAAGCCGTGTTCAATCATGTAGGTAAGAGAAATAAAAATAATCAAAACACCAGCTAAACAAAAAAGAACAATCATTAAAATGGCCATATCATCTAAAATATAAGCCCCAGAGAAATAGGTGACCTTTTTCCCCCAAAAAGTAAGAGCCATGACGAGACTACTTAAAAGTGAGCCGAGAGCTAAGATAAAGTGAATCAATCGACTTGACCAACGTCCAAAAGCCTCAAGTAACAGAATAACTAGAGCGCCACCAATTAAGATCAACAAAGGGGAAAGAGAAGAAAAATCGTTCATGGCTGTTTCTTTTCCTTGGATAAGATCAGCCTAGATTCTTGAGCTAGTTTCAAATCTAGCTGAACAGAATCAGAAAAACTTTTTTCTTTGATAGCTAGTTTTAATGGGAATCCTTTTTGAGGCTCCCCTTCGAAAACAAAATATTTTTGCTTTTCCTCAATTTTCTTAAGAAGAAAGGCTACTGAAGAATCCATTTTCTTCAGAAAGAAATTGGGATAAAAGCCAATCCAGAACATTAAAATTACTATTGGCCCAAGATAAACAATTTCTCGAAGATTGACATCTTTGAAAGAACGAACATGATCATGAATAATCGGTCCATGCATTACTCTTTGATACATCCAAAGTAAATAGGCAGCGGCTAGAATAACTGTCGTTACGGCCAAATAAGCCATAACTTTGTTGACTCGAAAAATACCAAAAAGACAGAGGATTTCACCGATAAATCCATTTAAGCCAGGCAATCCAGCTGAGGAAAGGAGGAAAATTAAAAAAAAGGCCGCCAATACTGGCATTTGGCGACTGACTCCACCAAAGTCTTTAATTAGCCGAGTATGGGCTCTTTCATAGAGAATACCGACAATTAAAAAGAGAGCTCCCGTACTTAAACCATGATTTATCATCTGAAGAATTGAGCCTTGTAAACCTTCTTGATTTAAGGAAAAAAGGGCCAACATTATTAAACCCATATGACTTACACTTGAATAAGCTACTAAGGATTTGACATCCTTTTGGATCAGGGCCATGCATCCACCATAAATAATTCCGATTACACTTAAAATCATCAATAGCGGAGTAAATTTAATTAAAGCTTGAGGAAAAAGAGGCATAGCGAGACGAAGGAAGCCATAAACCCCCATTTTGAGAAGAACAGCAGCTAAAATTACAGAGCCAGCCGTAGGTGCTTCGACGTGGGCATCAGGCAACCACGTATGAAAAGGAAAAAGGGGAACTTTTATAGCGAAAGCTAAAGCAAATGCTAAGAAAAGCCAAGTCTGAACCTTGGGCAAAAGAATAAGTTTCGTTAAATCAGCAATTTCAAAAGAATAAGAACCCGTGGCTTGGTAATAATAATTGTAGAGAACGAAAATCGCCACTAACATTAAAAGGCTGCCAGCCATGGTAAAAATTATGAACTTAATTGTGGCATAGATGCGGCGTGGACCACCCCAAAGACCAATTAGAAAATACATAGGAATAAGCATAACTTCCCAAAAGACATAAAATAGGAAAAGATTAAGGGAAACAAAAACGCCAATAATTCCAGTTTCGAGAAATAAGAGGAAAAGATGATACTCTTTTACACGGTGGTCAATATAACGCCAGCCAGAAAGAATAACAATAGGGAAGAGAAAAGTCGTTAACATAACCAAAAGGAGGCTTAGACCATCAAGGCCGACATGATAATTTATTCCGTAACCAAGCCAGGGGGTATTTTCTACAAATTGAGGCTCGACTTGATTAGAATCAAAATGGATAAATAAAAGGATTGAAAAAACGAAGGTAATCAATGAAACTATAAAGGCTACAAGACGATGAATTTCTTTTCTTTCCCCTGGAATAAAGATGAGCAGGATAGCCCCGATTAAAGGTAAAAAAGTTATGAGCGAAATACTTGGTAGAGTCATTTTAAAATATAATAATCCCTAAAATTATAGCTACGCCAAGAATAAAAACTAAAGTGTAATCTCTAATCAATCCAGTTTGCCCAAGACTTAAAATTCGGCCGAAAAAATTCATTAGTCGAGCTGAACCATTGACCGCTCCATCAATTATTGGAAGATCGAAGTTATAATAGATAGTTTCTGAGCTTTTGACCAAGGGTTTAACGAACGCGATATTGTAGATTTCATCAATATAGTATTTATTGAATAAGAGTTTATAAAGACCTGGTAAACGCGTGACCTGCGGTTGAGGAAGATGGGGGAAGCGGTGATAAAAGATATAGGCTAAAGCAAGGCCAATTAAAGCTGCTATAGTGGAAATAATTATTAAAAGCCATTCAGTGCTTAGCGATAGATGAACTTCTTTAGCGCTTTTCATTACCGGTTTTAGAAAATGCTCGAAGAGGTTGAGGTCACGTCCAAAGACAAGAGGTAAGCCTATGTAGCCAGCGACAATGGAAAAGAAAGCTAAAATAATTAAAGGAATAGTCATAACTGGTGGTGACTCGTGGAGATGATGGCGGATTTCAGCCGAAATTCTTTCCTGACCATGAAAAGTTAGAAAGATTAGACGGAACATATAAAAAGCCGTGACAATGGCTCCTGAAAGTCCAAGAAGCCAGAGAAAATACTTGCCCTCAGCATAACAATGGGTAAGAATTGCCTCTTTCGAGAAAAAACCAGAGAAAAAGGGAATCCCCGCAATGCTTATAGCTCCGATAAGAAAAGTAGGATAAGTAATAGGTAGATATTTCTTTAAACCTCCCATATTTCGCATATCTAATTCACCTGAAAGAGCATGCATAACACTGCCCGCAGCCAAAAAAAGAAGGCTTTTGAAAAAAGCATGAGTGCTGTCTCTTATACACATC
>JAOAFQ010000052.1 GCA_026416195.1 Candidatus Aminicenantota bacterium
CTATAGAGACGATATTCACCTATTCCCCCCTGCTGGAAAAAAACCAGATGAAAGGCAGGCGGTAAACCTAGTTCGGTTTTTCCCTGATAAAACCAAACCTCGCAAGGATAAATCGCTGACTTCCCAGTGAAGCGCTGAATATCGTTGGGTTCCCCCAAAATGATATACATTCGACCCCGATCAGTCCTCCAACCAGGCTTCGGGCTTTCCCGAAAAAAGTGATTAGCATAACTAATCCGGCGATAATGCTCAGTCTTGAATTCATTCTCAGGTGTCGAAGGATTAGGATCTCGGTGCTTCCAAAAAGCTTCAATAAACATATCTCTTTCTCGGTCAGTGGTCAGCTGGAGAAAAACGTCTCTTTCTACAGGCGTAATAATATAAACTACCTCTTCTTCCAACCATTTTTTATATTTTTCAGGCAAAGAAGAAACGGAACCTTTCTTTTGACTATCTAAGGGAAAAGAAATAACCAGAAAGGTAGCCAAAAAGAAAATGATAGCTATCCTTTTTCCCCTTTTTTTCAAAGTTATCACCTCTATCCGGCCTAATTTAAATCCAACAGCTTTTACAATTTAAATATAATCCTAAGAGGAGAAAAAAGCAATTCAAACCAGCCGACCTTCAATTGGGGCAGAGAC
Source organism: Candidatus Aminicenantota bacterium (assembly GCA_026416195.1). Taxonomy (GTDB): domain Bacteria; phylum Acidobacteriota; class Aminicenantia; order Aminicenantales; family CALLJL01; genus CALLJL01. The sequence continues at coordinate 642 of JAOAFQ010000052.1, forward strand.
AAGAGAGTCTTTTCTCGGCTTCTCTCAATTTCAAAATAACCTCTTCTCCCTGAAGATAAAGAAAGGCGACTTTATTTTGAAGAAGAGGATCGGAGTCTTCTTTGAGTAATCCCTGGTCAATTATCTTTTTCCATTCTTTTGTTCCGGGAATAGGCGAAAAAAAAGCCAAACGGGGTTTAAGACCAAGATGAATAACTTCATCAATATCTCTAAGCAGACGATCCCAATCTTGACCTGGAAGTCCTGCCAGCAGATAAACATTTAGGTTATGCCGATTAAAGCCAGCTGCTTCTAAACTTTTAACTGCTTTTAACAGGTCTTCAGATTCCACCTTTGGGGAAAAATCTTTAAGCCAGGAAGGGTCCAAGGATTCCTGGGAAAGATAGATGGAAACAAAACCTGCAGCTTTCATCAAACTGGCCATTTCGGCATCAATAGCCTGAACATGAAGGCCATTAGGCGAATGGAGGCTGAGGGTAAGAGAGCTATTAATTATTCCTTTCAAAATGGGTTTGAAATGGACTCGACTATTCAGCAGAAGGGCGTCGTCATAAAAAGCTAAGTGCCGACAATTCATTCTTTGAACAAGCAATTGAATATCCGCAATCACTTGCTGAGGCCTTTTTTGTTCAAAATGAGGGTAAAGGAGGGAACTAGCACAAAAAGAACAGCGGAAAGGACAGCCTCGTGAAGTTAAAATGGGCAGAGACTCCTGGTGGCGAAGAAGGTCGTAAGCTGGAAGAGGCAAATCATCTAGATCTTTAAATTTTCTTTCTTGAACTAATCTATCCCCAAGAATTTCTCTTAGAATCGGCAGAATTCGGTTTTCTCCAGGTCCAGAAACGATAAAATCAGCTCCACTGTGAAGACGAGCATGCTCTGGAAGTAAAGTTGGATAAACACCCCCTAAAATTATTGGAACTTGGCCAAATTTTTGGCGGATTAACTCCGAGACGAGTTGGACTCCCGGATACCAATAGGTCATTCCACAGGTAACTAGGACAGCTTCAGGAGCTGGTTGTTGGGCTAGCTCCTCCATAAATAAGTTAAGGGGAAGACCATATCGAGAAAATTTCCTGGGAACAAACTTTAGAACTTCAGGCTTGGTAACTTCCTCCTTAGGCAGCGGTCCCCGTCCATCTGGTTTAGATATGGACTTTTTCTTTAAGCCAGGGTGAAATCGATCCAGACAATCGATCAAATGTACTTGGCAACTGGTATTCTGACGGACAATTGCCCCAATTTGAAGTAAGCCAAGGGGCTTCAGCCAAAAATCATATGCGGTAAAATCAAAAATCCAAGGATTAATCAGGAGAATATGTTTCACTGGTGAAGTGAGCTACCAACAAATGCGGAAGGTGGGACTCGAACCCACACGGCCTTTCGGCCATAAACTCCTGAGGCTTACGCGTCTACCAGTTCCGCCACTTCCGCCTTCAGAGATAATTATAATAAGCTAAGCGGCCAAGGTAAAGGGGGCTTGACAAAAGAAAAATTCATCTTTATTTTAATTTCCCAGATGGGAAAAACGAGATTCAGTCTGGTTTTTCTTAAGATTTTTATTTTTAAGGAGCAGTTATGCCCTATTTCGATCGTGAGGATATCGAAAAGCTTTCTCGCTTAAAGACTGAACCCTATTGGGTAACTTCCCTTTTCCTGGCCACCGATAAAAGTCAACAGACCAAAAAACAAATTGCCCTCAATTTGAAAAATTTGCTTACTGAAGGCAAAAATCGCCTGGCTTCTTTGAAGGTTAATCGAGAAGTTTTGACTTCTCTTGAGGCTGATCTAGAAAAGATTGGGCAGCAAATAAATTTTCAATTAAATTCCTTTAATCATCCAGGCCTGGCTCTTTTTAGTTCCACTGGGAAGGAAATTTTTTTGATTTACAACCTACCTCATCCGCCTCGGAATCGACTTGTTTTTGACCCTAATCCTTATTTAAGGCCAATGATTGCTATTTTGGAGCGCTATCATCGCCTTTGTAGCCTGGTTTTAAGCCGTCGACAAGCTCGTTGGTATCAGGTCTTTATGAATGAGGCCTTATTGGTCGAAGAATTAACTTCGGAAGTTCCAGGAAAAGTAAAAGAGGGAGGTTGGGAGGGATATGAGTCAAAAAGAATTGAACGCCATATCGAAGCCCATGTTCACGATCATTTAAAAAAAGTCAGTCAAATGACTTTTGATCTTTTTAAGAAAAAAAAATTCGATTGGCTCTTCATCGGCTGCGAGGAAAAACTCTTCAGTGAATTTGAGCCCCTCCTCCATACCTATTTAAAAGAAAGATTTAAAGGCCGGATAAGGGCCAAAATATCTGACTCTCTCGAAAAAATAAGGGAAGAAACCCTCGCTTTAGAAATGAAATTGAAAAAGCAAGAAGAGGAACAGATTGTTCTCCGATTTATTAGCGAGCTAGAAGGGGGAGGAGCAGCGGTCGCTGGCTTAAAAGATACTCTCCGCCAACTCAATAACAACAACCTCCAACTTCTCCTAGTTAGCCATAATTTCTCTCGGAGCGGTCGTATTTGCCCTGAATGTCGACTCCTTTTTCTAGATGAAAACCGCTGTTCTAATTGCCAACAACCAACCAAAGAAGTCAGTGATATTGTTGACGAAACTTTGGCCGTGGCCATGGTTAAGGGTTGTCCAATCAAGCAAATAACTCCTCCTTCTAAACTCGATCGTTATGGCAAAATTGGCGCTTTCCTTCGTTATAAAACTTGATGGTCAAACTTAAGGATTAAGCCAGTCCAGTAACTCTATTTTTGGGTTTTAATTTCAATTTCTTTAAAAGAAACCTTTTCCAAAAGACTATAAATTATGGGAATGATAAAAAGGGTAAGCAAAGTCGTGGCCGTTAACCCAGAAAGAACCGTAATGGCCAAAGGTGACCGCATTTCTGAACCTGTTGTCCGGCTTATGGCCATGGGCAAAAGGCCAAGAATAGTGGTCAACGCTGTCAGTAAAACTGGTCGCAAGCGAGTGACCGCCCCTTCAATAATGGCTTCTCTTTTATTCAGTTCACCTCGTCGCCAGAGCTGATTAATATAATCGATCATAACAATACCGTTATTAACGGCGATGCCGGCGAGGAGAATAAAACCAATCCAGACAGGCAGACTAATGGTCTTGCCCGTAATCAAAAGGCCAAGAACCACCCCTATAAGTCCCAAGGGGACGGTAAACATGATCACAAAAGGATGGAGAAACGACTCAAATTGGGAAGCCATGACCATATAAACCAGAATAACGGCTAAGACAAAAGCTAAAGCCAAGGTTTTAAAAGCTTCTTGCATCTGTTCATACTGGCCACCATATTCAATAAAATAACCGGCTGGTAAAGTTTTTTCGATGGGAGAAAGACGGGCTTTAATTTCTCGCGTGACACTACCGATATCTCGCCCAACAATGTTAGCTGTGACACTGACTTTTCTCGCCTGATTCTCTCTTGTAATTTGAATTGGGCCTTCACCTCGCTTAAGCTCGGCCACTTGATCCAAAGTAACCACCTTATTCAGAGGATTAAGGAGCGGCGTCGTCAAGACCTCTCTTAGATTTTTTCGATATTTCTCTTTAAACCATACCCGAACATCAATCTCCTCCCCACCTTCCCGATACCTTGTCGCCACTCGACCTAAGGTAGCGGTTTGAACGAGATTGGCCACCTGATTTACAGTTAAACCTAAGCGCGCTACTCGATCTCGGTCGATATAAATCTGATACTCAGGCCGTCCTTGGGCCAGCGTGTGAGTTAGATCTCTTAAACCCTCTACATCTTGAATTCGGCGGACAATATTATCAGCAATATCCCTTAAAACTGGTATTTCCTTACCAAATATTTTTATTTCCACTGGGGTAGCTGTTCCAAGAACCATCTGACCCATGTTGATCGATTCAATCTTAACCTTTTCTAAAGCGGGCAATTGCTTTCTAATGTCCTCTAGAATTCTGACATCGCTTCTTTTTCTTTGTTCCTTATGGACCAGACCGACCCAAATGATAGCTTCATGAGGGCCCGTGGCGGCAAAACCTGAGGCCATATCAGCTGGATCTTCTTCCGAAGCTGAGCCCACCTGAGCCGAAACCATCAGAACTTCTGGCTGTCTTAGCATCAGCTCTTCAATTAAGCGGACAATCCGATCGGTCTCTTGCAAAGAGGTTCCTACTGGTAGTTTCACCTTAAGAAGGATCATGCGGCTATCTTGAATTGGCATGAACTCAGTTCCGATTATAGGAATCAAAGCTACAGAAATTAGGAAAAGAGCCCCAGTGGCAATAAGCACTTCTTTTCGATGTCTCAAGGCTGAAGTAAGCAGTTTTCGATAGAAATTTTTAGGCCTTTCAAACTGCTTTTTGATAGGCCTGGCGTCACCACCCGCTTTCTGGAAAATTAAAGAGGAAACTAAAGGAACAATAGTTAGGGCGACAAAAAGAGAAGCTACAAGGGAAAAAGCTACTGACAGGGCTAAGGCTTGGGTTAATTTAGCGGTAATTCCCGTAGAAAAAACTACCGGTAAAAAAACTATAATTGTAGTTAGGGTGGAAGCGGTTATTGCCATCCCAACTTCGGAGGCCCCAATAATTGAAGCTGGAATGGCTGCTTTTCCTAGTTCAATATGCCGGAAAGTGTTTTCAATAACCACAATTGCATTATCAACTAACATCCCAACGCCAAGGGTAAGACCCATTAAAGTGAGAAGATTAATGGTATAGCCGGCAGCATAAAGGGCAATAAAAGTCGTGATAATGGAAAGAGGAATAGCCAAAGCAATGGTTACTGTAGGTCGCCAGTTTCTCAGGAAAAGAAAAAGAAGAAAAATCGCTAAAAGTCCGCCCTGCCAGGCAGTATTGAAAGTCCGAGTAATAACTCGTTTAATCATATCGGCCTGATCCATGGCCACATAAAATTTAATATCAGAGGGCAAAATCGACTGAATTTTTTCCAGCTCCTTTTTAACTCGGTCACCCACTTGAGCTGAATTAGCTCCTGAACGTTTGTTGACAATTAGAAAAACACCCTTTTCTTTTTGAATCCGACCGAGATAACGAGTCTCTTTGAGTCCATCAACCACTTCAGCGACATCGGCTAAGTAAATCAACTCGCCTCGGGCTGTCTGACCAATAACGGTCCTTTTAATATCCTCAAGGCTTTCAAATTCAGCTATGGTTCGAACAAGATAATCAGCATGCCGCTCAATCACATAACCAGCTGGAAGATTAAGGTTTTCCATTCGCAAAGCTGCGATGATTCGATCAAGTGATAGATTTCGGCTTTCGAGAGCAGCTTTATCGACATTAACCTGAATTTCTCTAATATCGGTGGAAAAGACTCGAGCTGAAGCTACTCCATCCAACCTTTCGATCCTAGGAGCAACTTCGTCTTCAATAATTTTTTTCAATTCCGCTGTAGGCCTTTCGGCGGTAATACCATAGAAAATGACCGGCATTTGAGCTAGATTGAATTTGACGACTAATGGGTCAGAAGCTGCTTCAGGCAGTTGATGACGATATAAACCTATTTGATCTCGGATATCCTGGGCCGCAAAATCAAGGTTTGTTCCCCATTCGAATTCAACCATGATTACTGAGATTCCTTCAGCGCTAATTGAAGAAACTTTTTTCACCCGAACAATCGAACTAACGATCTGTTCAATCGGTTTAGTTATGGTTTTTTCAATGTCCTCAGGCGAAGCTCCTCGATAAACTGTTAAAACAGACACTGTCGGAAATTCGATATCAGGGAAGAAATCAAGACCAAGTCGGCTGAAAGCAATGAAACCCACAATGACCAAAATCATGGCTATCATGGAAGCGGTGACTCGACGTTTAACTGAAAATTCAGGAAGCTTCATGGCTTAACCTCCCCAATTATCGAAACTAGAGCGCCGTCAACCAGACCAAAATTGCCTTCAACAATGACTAAGTTGCCTTCCTGAATTCCCGAAAGAATCTCTACCTCGGTGGCTGTTTGTAAGCCTATAGTTACTTCTTTCTTCCGAGCTCGGTTCCCTTCCACAATAAAGAGAAACCGATCTTCGACGATGGCTTTTTGAGGGACAACAAGAGCCTGTTCTCGACGGGCAACTTCAATAGTCACTTCACCAAAAGTTCCAGGACGGAGAACTAAATCAGGATTGTCAACCACTACCTCCACTTTAAATTTCTTAGTAGCCGGATCAGCCGCCAGGTTAACAAGATTAACCTCTCCTTTAAAAACTTTATCAACCAGATTCGGCACTCTAACTTCAGCCACCTGTCCTTTACGAATTTTAACTATTTCCATAGCAGAAACTTCAATGGCTAATTTGACGCGGGAAAAGTCCATTAAGGTAAGCACGCCGCTAGAAGCTGAGAAACTTCCCATCATCGGATTAATCACATCACCTTCATTGGCATTCTTGGAAGCTACTATTCCTGAAAAAGGTGCTTTCATTTGGGAAACTTCTAAATTATGACGAAGCAGATTAACCGCGGCTTGAGCTTGTTCAAGTTGAGCCTGGGAAGCTTCATAGGCTAGCTTAACTTTTTCATATTGTTGTTCAGAAATGGCTTTTTCTTGAAAAAGGCGGTCCATTCGCTCCTTGTTTTTCCGAGCATCTTCAAAATTAGCTCGAGCTGCCGCCAAAGCCGCTTCAGCTTGCTTGAGCTGAAGTCGAAGATTCTGGGTATCGAGTTCAGCTAAAAGCTGTCCTTTGACGACTCGGTCGCCTTCTTTTACATAAATCCGCGCAATTTTACCACTAATGTCCGGCACAATATTCATTTTTTGCCAAGGCTCAATTGTCCCAGTGAAAGAAAGTTTTTCTATTATTTCCCGCCGTTCCGCTTTAACTACTTTTATTGGAAAGGGGGTAGACATTTGGGTGTCGCTCGTTTGTTTCTCTTTGGGTGATGGCCGACAGCTAAAAGCAGTGAACCAGATCAATCCTAGCAGAATAATGGCTCTTATCTTTTGATTCATTCTAAGCCTCCTCTCACGACTTAACCGCCAATTCATCTAAAGTTCTTCCCATAGCCTTTTCTAGTTGAGCCAAGGCCATGACGTAATCAAATAAGGCTTGGGAATAATTGGTTCTGGCCTGAGTTAAAGCCACTTGGGCTGAAGATACATCGAGAAAAGTAGCCAGCCCCTCATTATAATTAAGTTCAGCCAGACGGAGGCTTTCTTGGGCCTGTTCAACATTTTTCTCTTGAGACAGAAGCGTTTCTTTGGCCTGGAGTAAATTCAGCCAAGCCTGTTTTATTTCAGCTTTGATTAGCTCAATCAAACCTCTCTCGGTTAATTCAAGACTGCGCAGCATGGCGTTAGCCTTTGCCGCCTGAGCTGAACCAGAAAAGCCATTAAAAATGGGCAAGGAAATAACTAAATTGAAAGAATAATAGCTCTGCCAATTATTTCTTTTAAAATTCAAGTAATTAGCCCAAAAATTATAACTTCCTCCAATAGCGATGGTGGGTCTATCGGTAGCTCGAGCAAGCCGCAGAAGCTCACCAACCATTTGTTGCTGATATCGAAGCTGAGCCAAATCAGGTCGGAAAATTAGAGCTTGGGCTAAAAGTTTCTCTGGATTAATTTCTACTGGGATGTAGGCAAGTTCTCCTTTAACCTCAATTTCGGTATCTAAATCAATTCCTAAAAGCTGCTTTAGGTGAACTGCAGCCAATTCAAGCTGATTCTGAGCTCTTAATAATTGGGGTTTTAAATTGGCCAGCTGAACTTCTGACCGAAGGAGATCAAATCGAGAAGCTAAACCCACTTCGTAAAGTCGACGGACATTATCAAGGTATTTCTGAGCTAAGTTAACTGCTTCTTGAGAAACTTCGACAAATTGTTGAGCTAACAGATAGCTATAAAAAGCTCTTTTCACGTTATAAATTGTGTCTATTCTTGATTGCTCGACAGATTGCTCAGTTGCCCTCAGATTATACTCAGCCTGCTTAAAACCGGCGACTAATTTGCCACCCGTAAAAAGAGGCAACGAAAAGGAAAAACCAACCTGATAGTCTCGAGTAAAGTCAATAGATACCCGCTGAGCTGGCTGGCCAGGAACAAAAGAAGGAAATTCGAGAACAAAGAGTTTTTCATCGAGAGTGTGAGTACCCTGCATATTAAGAGAGGGCATAAATCTTGAAGCTGCTTCGCGAACCGAGGCTATGGCTTCAGCAATTTTCTCTTTATTGGCCAGATAAAATGGATTTTTTTCTAAAGCCAGCCGAAGACTTTCCTCAAGGGTCAAAACCATTTTTCCCTTTTTCCCTTCACTCTGAGCCAAAGCAATTTGGCTACCTAAGAAATAAAAAATTAACCCAAAAAGGGCCAAAGACACTTTGATATGTTTTTTCATGCGCCGGCTCCTTTCATCTCTTCACTTTCATTTTTCTGGCCTAGACCCCAAAAAATGAAATCAAGGAGAATTTCTGTTTCTTTTTCTAAAGGAAGACGGGTGGGATTCCAGAAACGCGTATGAACGAAACCTTGTAGGAGAGATTCAATTAAACGAACAGTAACTATCGGATCTATCGGCCGAAATTCTCCCCGGGTAATCCCTTCAGTGATGATGTTCGAACCCTCCTTGATTATTTTCTCTCTTTGCTTCTTTATTTCAGCAATCAAATTTTTCTCCCTATCAGAGGATTCGCCGGCTTCCCCGACCAAGATTTTCATTTTCTTAAGAAAAGCTTTATCCATTATCAAGGCTCGGGAAATAGTTTCAGTTTCTCGACTGAACCGAAGGAAAATAGCAATAATATCTCGAAGCTTTTCCTTGGCCGGTTTAGTCTCAGCTTTTATCCTGACCAAACTCCGATAGAATTTTTCAAAATAGTAAATAAATAATTCCAGAACAAGCTCGCCTTTACTTCTAAAATAATTATAAACGGTGGCCTTGGAAATCTCGGCTTCTCTGGCCACATCATCCATGGTCAAAGCAGCATAGCCATGACGAATCATTACTCTTTCAGCTGCCTGAACAATAGCCTGACGTAACGCTTGGCGACGGCGATTTTCTCTTGCCTGGCGTTGACTCCTTGAGCCTTTATTTAGGTCTATTCTGACCATTTTTTATTATCTCCTTCCTCTGCTCTCTTCCGACCATTAAGAATTATTGCTCATCAAATTTAAACTCTTTAGTTCAATAGCTAAACTTAAAAGTTTAAAAATAAAACTATAACTTATAAATATAGACTTGTCAATAAGCCCTCGACGCTAATAAAATAAGCTGAAAAAAGCGGGCTAATGGTTGGGTATAATTTTCCGAAAAGGAAGCCTAACTCCAACCCAAAATTAAAGAGGATTATCTTATTTTGGCTTGGGCCAATTTTCCTTTTATCTTTAAACCATTTTTCTCCCCTCATGGTCGATTTCTCTTTAATTAAACAAAAGCCTCTTTTTTGGGAAATAAAACTTAATCTTTCTTTAAAGGGGAGATATTCCCTTCATCAAGCTATCCAAACCATCGAAGGTAATTTCCATGGCCATTTTCGTTGGCTGGGTCTTATTGAACCAGATGAACCGGATGTCATTCTTTTTCAATGGCAAAGCGAAGTAATTAGTTGGGAAATGGTGGAAAAGGAAAAACGAAAGAACCAAGAAATTGGCACCTTCCATTCTACCTTTGCCCCTAAACTGAAAGTTGAAGCGTTCATTCGTCAGGATGATGCCTTCTGGCTTGATTTTTTCCTCGAGGGTTTGTCTATTCCTTTTTCCCAACCTGAGCCTGAACAAAAACTCATTCTTCCGTCTTCTTTCATTAAAGACCAAATTATCAATGATCTCCGGTATAATGACCACTTAAAAGCAGGTTCGAATAAGATTTTTATTCCCTTGAAAGAAATGAACCAGCCTGAATATCGTCAGAATTTTTCTTGGAAATGGAGTTATCCCCCCGATTATTCGATTCTTAGTTCAATTAAATCAGGGACAGAACATGAAGTTCAAGGCGAGCTCTTTATTAAGGCTCATTTTAAGAAATAGATTTTTTTCTCGCGCCTTTTTTCTTAAAAAAGAGAAAGTTTAGTTGATTAATTTATCCTGTTTTAAGCTCGCGGATGAAAACGGTCATAAATTTCTCTAAGCCATTTTCGACTGAGATGAGTGTAAATTTGAGTGGTCGTAATTTGACTGTGGCCAAGTAAAATCTGAACAGACCGCAAGTCTGCTCCTCTTTCTAAGAGATGGGTGGCAAAGGAGTGGCGAAGAATATGAGGGCTAACTTTGTCTTCAAGGCCAGCTAAAACCGCGTATTGATGAAGAAGCTTCCATAAGCCTTGGCGAGTAAAGGGCTGGCCGCGACGAGTGAGAAAAACATATGGAACCTCTTTTTTAGCTAAAAAAGGTCTTACTTCCATTAAGTAATTTTTTAGAGCAGTGGCGGCTGAGGCTCCAAATGGTACCAACCTTTCTTTTCCTCCCTTTCCTCGACAAAGGAGATAACTGGCTTTAAGATTAACCTGATCCATTTTAAGTTTAACTAACTCTGAAACCCTTAAGCCCGTAGCATAAAGGAGTTCCAGGATAGCTTTATCTCTTTTCCCTTGAGGATCATTTTCAGCAGGCTGGCTGAGCAATTTTTCCACTTCCGTCAGGGTTAAAAATTGAGGTAAATTAGGCCAAGAACGCGGGGTAGTTAAACGGGCGGCTGGATTTTTTTCAAGATAACCATCAAGAAGAAGAAAACGAAAAAAACTACGCAGCGATGATCCGAGTCGAGCCAAAGACCGCGGCGAAAGGCCAGCTCGACTCTGTTCCTGGAGAAAAAGACTTAATTCATCATTACCAATCTGCTTAAGACTCTTTTTTCTTTTTTTTAAAAAATAAATAAATTTTTTTAAATCCCGAGCATAGGCAAAGCGAGTATTCTCGGCCACCGCTTTTTCCACCATAAGATAATCGAGAAAAAGATTGACCAGTTCCTCCGGCGTGGAGGTTCGAGCTTTCATGTGATGAAGGGATTAGAACGTTTTTCCTCGCCAATGGTCGTGGCTGGGCCATGACCAGGAAGAACAATAATCTCATCAGGCAGGGTCAGAATTTTATCTCGAATTGATCTTTCCAGATCTCGCCATGAACCTCCGGGTAAATCTGTCCGGCCCACACCGCCATAAAAAAGGGTATCGCCAGAAAAAAGAAAATTATCGCCAAGAAAACTGACACTTCCAGGAGAGTGACCTGGGGTATGAAGAACTCGCAGGGAGATTTTTCCAATCTCAATCAGGTCGCCATCGGCCAGGTCTACATCCGGTGGAGGTGGCTCCTTCGCCCCCAAAAGCAAACTCAATTCAAGTTGCTGACTTCTTTGGAGTAAAACCTGATCAGCTGGATGTAGATAGATGGGTAAGCCAAATTTTTCTTTAAAATCACGATTCGCTCCCACATGATCAATATGACCATGCGTATTGAGAATAGCTTTAGGTTTCAAATTTAATTCATGAATTATTGGGAAAATTTTTTCTGCCTCGGCTCCAGGATCGATAATCACTGCTTCTAAAGTCATGGAGCAATAGACAAGGTAACAATTGGTTTCAAGGGGGCCAACAATCATCAATTCATAATCGATCATTTTTCTTAGGCTTAATAATAAATCGCCTGGCCTCAATGAGTCAAGGCATTTTAATTAAATCTTTATCTAATTTGCCCAATTGAGAAAGGCTGGGTCCAGTTGATATAATGGCCGTGATGAAGAATTCCCCGTGGCAATTAATTTTAATTAAACTATCAATTAAGAAAAAACAAAAGCTCCGCTTTATTCTTGACTCTCTCTCAGCCAATAATCATCGGCAAGCTCTTGAATTAGGCACAAGTCAAGGAGCTTTGGGTTATTTCTTCCGACAAAAAGGCGGCTTCTGGATTCATGCTGATGAGGATTGGCCTAATTTGGTTGAAGCCAAAAACCTCCTTAAAATAAATCTGGTTCAGCTGAAAGGGAGTCAGCTTCCTTTCCAGAGCGAAAGCTTTGATCTAGTAATTTCCCCCGATTACCTTGAGCATCTTGATAATGATCAACTTTGCCTTGAAGAGATGGCCAGAATTTTAAAACCAGGTGGCCAGGCAATTATTGTTACACCTCACCGAGGTCCAGGAAATTTTCTTTATCAGCTAAGAAGTTGGTTAGGTCTTAGGCCGGAATTTTACGGCCATAAAAGAGATGGTTATAATTTCCTGGAGCTTACAAGCCAACTTCAAAAAGCCGGCTTAAAACCAGAGGATCATAAGATTATCTCGCGACTTTTCTCCGAAAGTCTTGAACTCATTTTAAATTTTATTTACATCCATATTTTTGGATATCGCCCTAAAATCGCTTTAAGAAATGGTCATATCCGGCCTATGAATCAAAGCGAATTTAAAAAAGTTCGACCTTTTCATCGAATTTATTCTTGGCTTTATCCTTTCTTTTGGTTGGCGGCTCAATTAGATAATTTGATTTCCTTCAGCCCAGGTTATCTTTTAATTGTTTGGGCGAGAAAAAAATAGAAAATCAAAATTTCTTTTCTGGTTTGATTTTCGGAAAGAGCGAAAATTATAATAAGAGCATGGAGGCCTTCCTCTGTCAGCAAGCTTACAGGGAATTCAAGGCCCTTAGTCTCTTTTCCCCAAAAAGATTCCAAGCTGGTTTTCTCCTTGGACACACTCGCGGCCCTAGGATTTATATTGAGAAAATTTGGCCGACAAAAGAAGGCTTCAAACAAGCCGCCAAAATTTATTGGGACCTAGAAAGAATTTTAGGGGAGGAAATTGTCGGCTTTTTTATTTACTCTTCTTCCAATCGATGTCTCTCATCCATTCTTAAACCTTTTGCTTGCGGAAAAATTTTAATCGAAATAGACTCAAATAAAAACAATCCCATTTCTTTAAAATGTTCGGTTATTGATTTCAGCCAGTCCTTCCGCCTTCTTCCCTGTTCCCTGCAGCTTGAAGTTGGAGGTGAAGCATGAACGAACTCAGTCAAGACCAAAAAATATTCTTGCTACGCTTGGCCCGTCAGGCGATTGAACACTATCTTAAAACTGGTAAATATTTGAAAATTGAAATCGATGACCCGGTTTTAAAAGAAAAAAAAGGAGCTTTCGTTACCCTCAAAACGCGAGGCCAATTGCGGGGCTGCATTGGCTATCCTTTGCCCTATAAATCTTTAGTTGAGACTATCATCGAAATGGCTGTAGCGGCCGCAACCCAAGACTTCCGTTTCTCTCCTTTGAGAATTGAAGAGTTACCGGACACCTTAATTGAAATTTCAGTTCTCTCATTGCCGCAGCCAATTCAAAATATTAAAGAAATTCGAGTGGGCCAACATGGCATAATTGTTTCCAAGGGTCAAGCAAAAGGTTTGCTTCTACCTCAAGTTCCAGTTGAATATAATTGGGATCTTGAGACCTATCTGGCCCATGGATGTCTCAAAGCTGGTTTAGACCCTAATTGTTGGCAAAAAGGAGCTAAAATTGAAATTTTTGAGGCTGAAATTTTCAGCGAAGAAGAATTGTCTTCGGCTGTAAAAGCGTAAGTTCTATTTCTTACTTTTAAGCTTAGCTAATTCCTCTGAAGCTTCCTTTTTATAAAGTTCGCATTTAGAAGTAGTAATGGGACATTCTAAGCATTTTTCCCAAGCTTGGCGAGCCAAATCTTTCTTATCCATGGCTAAATAAGTCCGACCTAGTTCAAGATAGTGATTGGTATAATTTGGTCTGAGTTCAATCGCTTTTTTAAAACATTTCTCGGCTTCCTCAAAACTACCTTTAGGGATGTCACCGTAAAGCAAGCCTCCTAAGGCTCTTTTAACTCCCCCAATTTCCGCCATTCGGCGATGCCAGCGGCCCAAAGCATGGTAGGCCAAGTCATTGCTTGGATCAAGCTCAAGGGCTTTTTCAATTGCTGCTTTCACCTGCCGCGACATTTCAATTTGTTCTTTTTTCCCCAACATTAAAGCTCTCTTGCCCATCCCAGCCGAAAGATAAAAATATCCCCAGGTATCTTGGGGATTCACCTTAACCGCTCTTCGAGCATATTCTTCCGCCTGACTGTACATTTTTTTCTGTCGAGCTGGAGTTTCTTTATCCTGAGGGGGAAGAGAATCAGCTACGTCAATCAAAGCCCTAGCTAGTTTCCAAAGAGCTTGATAATTTTCTGGTTCCAAATCCACGGCTTTTTGATATTCTGCCAAAGCCTTCTGATCATCAAATTGAGCATAATAGCGGTCACCAGAAGCGATATGATCCGCAGCGGTCTGGGCTAAAGCTGGCCATACCCCTAAAAGAAGGACGAGCCAAATAATCCAATTTCGCCAATTTTTGTTCATTTATAATCTCCTTAGCTTCACTTTGCTTTCCCTTTTAACATTGAAGGAAAAGACTTGTCAAGAAAACTAAAATTGACCAAGGAGCCAAAAAATTAATTAGATACAAGTCGATCGGCTTCTTCATCTAGTTCACAAAGCCTTTTTTGAGCTTCAAGCCGAAACTTTTCGATTTCTTCATCGCTCAGGTTCCCAGGGACTAAAAAAGGTTCTCCAAAAAGAGCCACTATCCGGGAAAAAGGCCAAGCCAAAAGAAAATGATCCCAACTTCCAAGAAAACGTCGCCGAGAAGCCGAAAAAGAAAAGGGGACCAAATAGGCACCAGTTATTGAAGCTAACCTAATGGCGCCAGCCTTGAAAAAACGGTTTGGTCCCTTAGGTCCATCAGGAACAATAAGCACCTCTCCACCGGTTTTTAATTCATTGACCATTTCTTTCCAGGCTGACACCATGGAATGAGAGCTAGAACCTCGCAAAATCTTATAACCCCAGCCCTCAATAATTCTGGCCACGATCTCACCATCTTCACTTGGGCTAACAAGGGGCATAATACCTTGATGTCGGAAGAAATAAGGGGCCAAAAAAATGCGCCCATGCCAAACCACATGAATGATAGGCTTCTTCTTGATCCTCAAATTATTGACCATTTCTTCCCCTAAAACAGTAACTTTGGAAGTTTTAACGATTAATCGAAGAAATAGGCGGCCTAAAAAACCAACTAGCTTCCAGCCTCTTTCTGATTTGACTTTCATTTATGATCATCAATCTGGGTTGTTTTATTCTTCCAAAGTTTCGCCATTAACAACCCTAAACCAAAACCGAATAAACTTAAAGCTAGACCATAAGGAAGAGAAACAGGCCAAGTAGGCCAAGTTACTTTGATAAATCCAGCTCCTGAAAGAAAACTCCCTAAGGAAAAAAAAGTACCTAAACTTAAGCTTAAAAGACCTGCTAGCTTAGCTTGGCCACGAAGGAAAAACATGGCCACAACAGGAATAAAGAGGCCCTCAGCCATTATTTCTGAAGCTAGACCAATAGTCTGAAGAATATTTCTAAATTGAGTCGCCACGAGAAAGGCCAGAAAACCTACGGCTAAATTCGTAAGTCGGCTGAATCGAAGTGGCTGAGTTAAAAAATTTCTTTGACTTAGGCCAATTATTTCTCGGCTTAGGAAAAGACAACTCGAATTAATTGCGGTATCAAGGGTAGAAAGGATGGCGGCCACGATGGCGATAAAAAGGAGACCTTTAAGCCAGTTAGCTATTGGTCCATTCATGATAAGCCAAGCCAATAATGGACTTCCCTCATTTTCAGGTTCATAAAAGCGCCTTCCCAGAATGCCTAAAAAGCTAATGATCGGATAAATTATGGCGAAAATAATTGAAGTCAACCATAATCCCTTCCTGGCCGTCACCAGATTTTGGGCCGCATGGACTCTTTGCCAAGCAATAGGAGAAATAAGCCAAGCTAGAGTAAAGGAAAGGGCCATAAGACTATTCTTTTTAATATTAGAAAAAAGGCCCAAATAGGGCCAAAAGGACGCCTCAAGTTGAGCTAATCCGCCAAGATTATTTATTTTTATTAAGAGCGTAAGAAACAGGATCATCAATCCAGTCAAAAGAAAAAAGCTTTGAAAAAGATCGTTGGTCACAACTGAAATGAGACCACCTAACGAAGTATAAATGAGGACAGCTAACAAACCGATGATAAGACTGAAGTAGTAATCCCTTTGAAGAAAAAGCTTGAGGAAGGTACCCAAAGCCACAAGCTGCGAGGCCGCTAACATCAGAAGATACCAGAAAATGACTAGACTAGCTAGTCGTCTCATGGCTGAGCCATAACGAGCTTCAAGCAGCTCTTGGAGAGCAAAACCGGATGATCGCCGCATAGGTTTAGCCAAGGCTATAGCCATAAGAACAACCGTAAGCCAAGCAGGAATGCCCACTAACCAAAGCGATCCCAGACCTTGGCGACAGGCTTCATCAGTGACGACAAGAATAGAGGTAGCCCCAATCCAAGAAGCAGCTAAGGAAAAAGACATGGGTGAAGCTTTTAGCTTCCGTGAGGCAAAGAAAAAATCGTCGACATTGCGGACTCGTTTTTTTAGGAGTAATCCAAAAATTAAAAGAATAGCGAGATAACCAAACCAAAGAGCAAAGTAAGTTGAAAACATTGGCTGTTTTATAGCAAAAGCCAAAGGCAATGGCAACTTCTGGCTTCCAAATTTAAATAAAGCTATAATTTGAAAGATGGTTATTCATTTTCTTCTCATTGGAACATTAGGAATGATAACAATTTCCTCGGAGTCAGCCGTTCTAGCCAATTTAGAAAAAAGACTTCAGGCAATTCAAACCCTCGAAGCTAATTTTATCCAAATCTATCGATCAGCCTCGACCGAGCGAGGTTACGAAGAAAAAGGTCATCTATACTTAAAACGACCGGACCAAATGCGTTGGGATTATCTTGAACCCGAAAAGAAAACCTTTCTTTTTAAAGGAAACACTCTCCACTCTTACTTCTACGAAGATAAACAAGTGATTCGTCAAGCGCTGGCTGAAGAGACAATTAAAGAAAGTATCTTAGGTCTCCTCACCGGAAAAATTAAAATCCAAGACCTTTACTCAGCTAAAATTATCTCTTCTGACATTAAAGGACAAGGAATTATTTTAGAGCTAACTCCGTGCCAGGAACAGGAAATAATCTGTCTTCACCTTGAAGTTGATCCCCGAAAATGGCTCATTCGTCGGCTGATCTTTTTTGAATCTACTGGTAGCCGCCAAGAATTCTTCTTTTCCCATTATAAGCTTAACCCCCAATTTCCCCTTAAAATCTTTGAAATTCCGATTCCTCCTGATTGGGAAATCATCGATTCCCAATCCCTTCATAAAATTAGATTTTGAAATTAAATTCCATGGAATATGAATTGACTCTTAGTTTAAAAATTTCTTCCAACTAGCTTTCAAGAATTTCCCTTTCCTTGGCTTTGGCCATTTCTTCTAATTTCTCAATATATTCATCAAGAATTTCCTGAAGTTTTTCGAGACCATCAAATTTTTCATCTTCAGTAATCATCTTTTCTTTTTCCATCTCCTCAATTTCTTCTTTGCTTTCCCGACGCAAATTCCGCAAAACCGTCTTTTCTTCTTCTAACATCTTTTTAACTTTCTTAGCTATTTCCCGTCTTCTTTCTTCATCCAGAGGTGGAATGGGGACTCTTAGGATTCGGCCATCGTTAATTGGATTCAGACCAAGATCAGAGGAGCGAATGGCTTTCTCAATTACTTCCAACATATTGGGGTCCCAAGGATGGATAGTAACCATTGTCGGATCGGGAATCGAGAGAGTGGCCACTTGATTGAGAGGCAGAAGCTGACCGTAATAGCTAACTTTAATATCTTCAAAAAGATGGATGTTGGCCCGACCAGTTCTTAGCTTGGCCAGCTCCTTCCGAAAATGATCTATCGATAGCTTCATTTTCCTTTCGAATTCTTTCAAGACTTCTTTCACCATAGCTTATTTTACCTCGATTAAATTTAAAAAATTTAAAAAAGACTAAGATTCGATGATTAAAGTACCTATTTTTTCGCCAAGAACAGCTCTCAAGATATTTCCTTCGACATTGACGTTAAAAACGACAATAGGCAACTTGAATTCTCGACATAAAGAAATGGCGGTCGCATCCATGACTTTTAACTGCATAGCAAGAACTTCTTCATAACTAATTTGTTCATAAAACCTCGCCATAGAATCAACCAGAGGATCAGCTGAATAAACACCATCAACCTTCGTCGCTTTTAAGATGACCTCCGCTCCAATTTCCAAGGCTCTTAAAGCCGCAGCTGTGTCAGTGGTGAAAAAAGGACTACCCAGCCCGGCGCTTAGAACAACAACTCGACCCTTCTCTAGATGTCGAATTGCTCTTCGCCGAATAAAGGGTTCAGCCACAGCTCTTATTTCTAATGCTGACAAATGACGACAAGCTATCCCTTCTTTCTCTAAGGCCTCTTGAAGAGCTATACCATTAATGATAGTTGCCAAAAGCCCCATCTGATCCGCTGCAGCCCTTGAAAATCCAGCTTTTTCCCCCTGAAAACCCCGAAAAATGTTACCCCCCCCAATCATAATGGCAACCTGGACTCCAACGTCATGAACCCGGCGAATTTCCCGGGCTAATTGATTTATCCTCTCAAATTCTAAACCAAAAGTTTGGGAACCAAGTAAAGATTCGCCCGAAAGCTTGAGCAAAATTCTTTTATATAAAGGCCTATCTGGCCCCATGGTTCCGATCAAGCTTTGCCAAGTTCGAAACGGGCAAAGCGACGAACGCGAATATTTTCCCCGAATTTAGCGATGTGAGTAGCAATGAATTCTCGAACTTTTATTTTGTCATCCCGAATAAAGGGTTGCTCCAGCAAACAAACTTCTTCATAAAATTTATTGAGTTTGCCTTGAACAATTTTTTCAATTATCTCAGCTGGCTTTTTAGTCTCTTTAAGCTGTTCTTGAATGATTTCTTTTTCTTTCTCAATGATCTCTGCTGGAACATCTTCAGGGGCGATATACTTAGGATTAGCGGCCGCGATTTGCATGGCAATATTTTTTGCCAATTCTCTAAATTCTTCATTCCGAGCGACAAAATCAGTTTCACAATTAACTTCAACTAGCACTCCAATTTTTCCATCAAGATGAATATAGGCATAAACTAGACCCTCACCTGTTTCCCGATCCATTTTTTCTTTTGCCCTAGCAAAGCCCTTTTTTCTTAAAATCTCAATCGCCTTTTCTATATCTCCTCCACTTTCTTCAAGGGCTTTTTTGCATTCCATTATACTAATGCCGGTTCTTTCCCTTAACTCTTTAAGTAATTCGGCTGATAATTCCATTGTTCTTCCCTCTTTTTTAGCTTAAGTTGAACTCTTGGCAGTTTCAGTCTCTCGGGCCAAACTTGAAACTTCGGCCGATTCAGGCAAAATCGCCTCTTTCTGGATTTCCTTTTCCAGACGGCTCTTTTTGCCTTCAATAATAGCCTCCGCTACTTTAGAGGCAAAAAGTTCAATTGCCCTCACGGCATCATCGTTGCCAGGGATCGGATAATCAATTCCTTCCGGATCACCATTAGTATCAACGATGGCCACAATGGGAATCTTTAATTTTTTGGCTTCAGAAATGGCGATCGTTTCTTTTGAAGCATCTATGACAAAGAGAGCACCTGGAAGTTCAGTTAAATTTTTAAGGCCACCAACGTTTTTTTGAAGTTTCCGATAAACCTTTTCAAGTCGAGACTGTTCTTTCTTAGAGAGAAGTTCCCACCGGCCATCTTCTCTCATTTCCTCTAGTTCAATCAGCCGATCAATTCCACTTCGGACAACCTGAAAATTTGTTAGCAGTCCACCTAGCCACCTTTGGTTGACATAAGGACATTCACATTTGACGGCCCACTCTTTAACTATTTCTTGAGCCTGTTTCTTGGTGCCCACAAAGATAACCATCTTCCCTTCTTCAGCTATGCCTTTTAAGAATTGGAGAGCTTCTTTGAAAATCTTGATTGTTTTCTGCAAATCAATAATATAAATGCCATTGCGTTGTCCAAAGATGTATTCCTTCATCTTTGGATTCCATCGCCTTGTCTGATGGCCAAAATGAACCCCTGCTTCGAGCAATTCCTTCATGGTTACCGAGACCAAGATTCTACCTCCCTTTATCTCTTATGATATTGAGGGGCTTTTCGAGCGCCGCGTAGACCATATTTCTTTCTCTCTTTTATTCTAGCATCTCTCGTCAGTAAACCAGCCGACTTAAGCACAGGCCTTAATTCTTTATTAAATTCGACTAAAGCTCGGGAAATACCCAATTGAATAGCTTCGGCTTGTCCTCTTATTCCGCCACCTCCAACTCTAATAAACAGATCAAACTTTCCCTCAGTATCAGTTAGAAGCATTGGTTTACGAATAAGATGTCGTAGGGATTCCAATCGGAAATATTCATTAAAGGGCCGGGGCTTCCGATTAACATAGAGGGTAATTTCTCCTTTTCCTGAACGCAAATAGACCCTAGCCACTGAAGTTTTCCTTTTTCCTGTGCCATAATACTGAATTAAACTCAATTTTTCCTCCCGACAATAAGATAAGGCTGCGGTTGTTGAGCTTCATGAGGATGATTCGGTCCGCGATAAATTTTAAGCTTTTTTATAAGCTTGCGACCCAGCCTATTTTTGGGAATCATCCCCCAGACTGCGTGACGAATAACTTCTTCTGGTTTCTTAGCTAACATTTCCCTTAGGGTTCTAGCTTTTAAGCCGCCCGGATAGCCAGAATGGGAAAAATAAATCTTTTCATCAAGTTTACGGCCAGTGACTTTAATTTTTTCCGCATTGATAACGATGACAAAATCACCTGTATCCATAAAAGGAGTAAATTCGGGCTTATCTTTTCCCCGAAGCAAGCGAGCAATAGTGGTAGCCAGTCGTCCTAAGATTTGTCCATCGGCATCAATCAGCCACCAGCGTCGGTGAATTTCACTAGCTTTCGGCGTATAAGTTTTTTCCATTGACCTTTAACCTCAGATTCAAGCTTATTAAGCTTGGCGTGAGGCATAAAGATACTAAATATTGTCCTCTTTGTCAAATAAAAGACCTCGCTCTCCCTCGGCTCATTTCTTCTTGATTAGCTAGCAGTTTTTATTAACCGAAAACACTAACGCCAGTGATAATAATAGCGTCTTCTTTTTGGCTGAATTTTAACCAAGAAAAGGCCCGCCAGAAATCCTCCAATATGGGCATACCAGGCCACACCACCTCCAATTCCTACATTAAGAATTTGCATTAAAAACCAAAAACCAAGAAAAAAGCCAGCTGGGATAGCTACGATGCGGATAAAAAAGAAAAGAAACATTAAAGTGAGCACTCTAGCTCCAGGATAAAGAATAAAATAAGCCCCCAAAACTCCAGCGATGGCGCCACTTGCGCCCACCATAGGAATCTTAGACATGGGGTTAGTTATAATATGACTTAAACTGGCGGCCAACCCACAGATAAGATAAAAAAGAATAAATCTTAATGAGCCTAAGTAATCTTCCACGTTATTGCCAAATATCCAAAGATAAAGCATATTGCCGAGTAAGTGAAATAAACTCCCATGGACAAACATAGCCGTTATCAGCGTCAACCAAGGAGGAATTCTAACTAAGGGATCGAGAGAACGAAAATGAGTTATTTCATAAGGAATGGTGCCTAAACGGAGAATATGAGCTTCAAGGCCAGCGGGAGAAAATATTTGCCAAAGAAAAATTGCTGTGTTCAGGGCAATGATTAAGATTGTCACCAAAGGAAACTGTCTGGTCGGATTTTCGTCCCTCAGGGGAATAAACATAAATTTTTGAAGGAGGAATTATCTTTCTAAATTACTTTATTTTTTTAAGCTCTTCTTCCAGCTTCTTTCTTTCGGCCTGTCTCTTCCGCAATTCTTGGAATCTCTCAATGTAACGATCAGCCTCAGCGTTATAGCGGCTTTCCTTTTCAGGCTCAAGCTTAGCCAAAACGCTCTTATAAAGAACGCTTAACCAGCTGTAAGGCTCAGGATAATTAGGATCAAGCTCAACGGCCTTCTGAAGAGCTTTCAAACTATCTTGAGCGTAACTCAGCCTTTCTTCTTGAGGCAAATTAGCCAAACGGTAGGCTTTGGCCCAGCGATTTACACCTTTAGCCAGCCAGGCCTCAGCATTATTCGGATCAAGAGAAATCCTTCTTTCCCAATATTCATTAGCTTTATCAAATTCAGGAATTGGCTGAATATTCTCATAATAATTGGCCAAATAGGCATAACCCTGAGGATTTTCAGGGTCAGCCTCGATTCGCCGCAAATACATTTGCTCAGCCTTGGTTTTTAATTCCTCCTTTTCAGCGGCATAGCGCTTATAAAATTCAGCGACAACATAATAGTTGTTCATGTTACCTGGCTCTAGCTCAAGAATCTTTAGATAAAGCTTTTCAGCCTCTTCAAATCTTTTTAGCTTATCGTACATATCACCTAAAGAGTAAATAATTTCTTTGTTGTCAGAATCGGCCTCATAGGCTTTATTAAGATATTCAAGAGCTTTTTCCGCCATTTCTAAGTTATCCGCTCGATCATCACCAGGACGAAAGCGATTTTTGTAGCTTTCGCCAAGGAAACGATAGACATTGACTAAATTTGGATGACGATCTTTAGCGGCTTCATAAAATTTCTTGGCTAGCTCATACTCAGTAATGGCGTCTCGAAATTTTCCGTCAGTGAATAAAGCGTTAGCTCGGTTGAAATGGTAATTGCCTTTAATATAATTAACATTAAGCTTCTGACAACTGACGGAAAAAAGGACAACGAGTTGAATCAGCCAGATAACGACCATCAATCGGCCTCTTTGGTTAACCATTATGACCTCCTTATTCCTTATAGGCTGCATAAGGCTGAAATTAATTTATAATCTACTCTTAGGGTAAAAGTCAAGAAAATCAGCCGCTCGGAACCCTAAGCTTACCAAATTCGTTAGAATAAAAAGGAAAGGAGACTACAAGGAGAAACCAGTTATGAAGAGAATAAAGATTATTGGCCAAGTGATCAGCCTCTTGATTTTAGTTTTTCCCTCTTCAGCTCACCCCCAAGCCTCGACTTCAGAAGTCTGGGAAAAAACCCTTTCTGTTGATCCATCTAGACCGACTTTTTTTTCCTTTCGAGATGTTAATGGTGACTTGGTCGTCATTACTCATGAAGAGCCTACGCTAAAAATAAAAGTCAAAAAAGAAGCGTCAACCACTGACCAGCGCTTAACCAGCCGTTTGCTTTCCGAGACTAAAATTCAAATAAATCAAAGAGATAACCAGATTGACCTGGAAATAATTTACCCTCGCTTGCGGAGTTTCTTCCTTCCCCTTCGAGATTATCGTCGAGTTAAAGTTTCAACTGTAGTTAGTCTTCCTCAGGGAACTAATCTTAAAGCCAATCTTGGGGATGGTCGAGCTAGCCTAAAAGGTAAATTACGGGAGGTTAATGTAACGACGGTTGATGGATCGATTTGGCTTGAAGCCGTTGAGGGTCTGTTTAATTTAAAAACAGTCGACGGCCGAATAACCATTCAAAAGGGAAAAGGTCAAGCTGAAATAGTTTCGGTTGATGGTGATATTATTATTGAAGGAGAAATTGAGCCTATAAATATAAAGACGACTGACGGCGATATCCGAATTAACCTCCTCCCTGGAGTAAAAATTACCCGTCCTTGGAACCTCAAAACGATTGATGGTGACATTGAGATAAGCTTGACCCCTGACTTATCAGCTGATCTTTCCTTAGAAACTGTTGGTGGCTCAATTCGCTGTGATCTAAAACTAACTCTCTCTGAAATTAGAGGGGAAAAAAATATTTTAGGGCGCCTCAATCAAGGTGGGCCCTTGATTTCCCTGCAGAGCATTGACGGCCACCTCTGGATTAAACAGAAATTGATGGAAAATACCCAACTATGATTAACCTTCTCGGACTTTTAAACGAAGGGGTGTTCCCCATAAATTAAATTCCTTTCGCAATTGGGAAAGAAAAAATTTTTCATAGGCGGGCAAGAGTTTATCTCGTTTGTTGACAAAAAGAATAAAGGTTGGCGGCTTAATTCCTATTTGAGTTATGTATTTAATTCTTACCCCCCCCCGACTTTGCCAAAGAGGAGGGTGGCTAAGTTTTAATTTTTCTAAAAATTCATTAAGGCTATGGGTATCAATTTGACGGCGAGCCTGTTGATCAACTTTTAATGCTTCATCAAGCAAATTAACCACGCCCTTACCTGTTTTTGCTGAAACAAAAATTACAGGAGCGTAAGAAACAAAATCCATTCTCTGAGTAATCGCTTCTTTAGACAGACGAGCCACTTCATCCCTTTTCTCATTCGGGATTAAATCCCATTTATTCAAAGCAATAATCAAAGGTTTACCTGATTCTGAAGCCAGGCTGGCTATGGCCATATCTTGTCGAGTGGGAAACTCCATAATATCCATGACCAAACAAAGAACATCAGCCTGCCTTATTCTTTTTCGAGTAACGATAACAGAGGCCTTTTCTCTTTCATCTTTTACCCGACTTATCTGGCGAAGACCAGCTGTATCAATCAAAGAGAAAAAGCGACCAGAACGAATAACAAAAGATTCAACGAGATCCCTTGTGGTTCCAGGAATTTCACTAACAATTAACCTTTCTTCGCCACACAATCGATTAATTAGCGAGGATTTACCTACATTTACCCGGCCAATTATAGCCAGACGAAGTGGTTCGCTTATCTCTTCTTGCGGAACTGCCGGCAATCGAGCCGAAATGGCTTCTTCAAGCAACTCTAAATTTCGTCGGTGTTCAGCGGAAACCAGGAAGATTTCGTCTCCGTAAAGACGAAAATAGTGACCCACTTTGGTTTCCATTTCGGCCGTATCAATTTTATTAACAACTATAAATAAAGGTTTGCCCAGCTTTTTTAGGTTTTGATAGAGATCTTCTTCGGCTGGCAAAAGATCTCGACGACCATCTAGAACTAAAATAAGGAGGTTGGCTTGAAGAGCCGCCTGCCAGGCTTTTTCTTTTATTTTCTCAGCCAGAGGTTCTCTTTCCGTATCGCTAAAACCACCGGTATCAATTAAAAAAAGTTTTTTGCCTTGAAGCGACCAAAGAGCAGACACACAATCGCGAGTCATCCCAGGAAGGTTATGGACAAGGGCAATTCTTTTCCGCAACAATTGATTAAAAAGAGTAGATTTACCGACGTTGGGAAATCCCAAGATGACTACCTTTGGCAATTTAATCATTTTTCTTAAAAGAAAAGAAAATTTAACCTTCAGCGGGCAATGATTGAAGGCAAAGCCACAAAGGGCCGATTAAGATTGATATGCCCACTCAAAGTTTCCCTTTCACTTCCCTCAATCAGAAAAAAAACCTGTTTAATCGCTGGAATATTGCTAATTAAAGAATTCACGACTGCATAAATCGTCGTTAGTTCTGCGGCCGAGCCAGAAGGATGCTTCTCCATTATTTCTCGAGAAAAATCAACATAAGCGGTTCCATCATTGGTAATAAAAACCTGCCTAATCCGAGCCTGAGGAGGCAAAGGCGAAAGATAACCCTTTTTTGAACCAGCAATTAATTCCTGGATTATTTCCTCGGCTTCCTTTTCAGGTGTCCCAACTCTTATTTCTCTTGATTCCGGATGAAGCCAATCATCGTTTTCGGAAGGAAAATAGAGAGTAACCTGCCTTGTCATAACTTCAGTTTTCTCAAATTCGGCCTCCAGTCTTTCCGGCTTCTCCGCTGCCTTTACTTTTTCTTTTGGTCCTGAAAAGAAAAAGTAAAGGGCTAAGAGTGAAGCTATTATTAACAAAAGGATAAACAGAAAAAATTTGATTGATTTTTGGCGACGCCTCTTCATGAAATCTTCCTAAGGTAATTTAAAATTCCTTGATAGATAGCTAGAGCTACTGCCTGCTGAAAATTCTCATCCCTCAATTTGATTTCTTCTTCTGGATTCGAAATGAAAGCTACTTCAACAAGAACAGCTGGACAAGCTACCCCAGTTAGGACCTTAAAAGGAGCCTGCTTAACTCCTCGGTTTGCTGTGCCCAGCAGCTTATTTAACTCTATTTGGATGATTTCAGCTAGCTCGCTACTTTGTTTAAGAAAGGTGGCCTGAGCCATGTCCCAAAGAATCATCATGATCTGATCTTGGTTTTCCTCTTCAATCTTCTTTTCAAATTCCGGCGAATTGTTTTCAAGATAAGCCAGACGCCTCGCTTCTTCGTCACTTGCTCGCAAGCTGAGAAAATAAGTCTCTGAGCCATGGGCTTTAGGGCGAAAGGCCCCATTAGCGTGGATACTGATAAAAAGATCAGCTCGATTATTATTAGCTAGGGCAGCTCTATTTTCTAAAGAGACATCAATATCTTGGTCCCTAGTCAAAACAACCCTCAAGGCCAAATTTCGTTCGATTATTTCTTTCAATTTCAAGGCAATAGCTAGAGTTATATCTTTTTCTAACGTGCCTCCAGGTCCCTTAGCCCCTGTTTCAAGGCCTCCATGACCAGGATCAAGCACAATCGTCTTTATCTTCCGAGCGAGGGGAAATAAATGTTCATCCTTTTTCCCTTCTATTCCGATAGAGCCAACCGAACTTTTTTCTTTTTCCATTTCTTCAAGCCTAGGACCTTCTTCTTTAGCCTCTTTTAGCTTTGATAATTCAGATATTTTTTCCTGAACAACCGGACGGAGTTCAATTTCCACCTGGAAAGGCTGATGTTGAACAAGAGTTTGATATTGAAAATCAGGTAAGGAACAATCTATGGCCAAAACATACCCTTTTTTAGTGCTGGCCCAGCCTAAAGAACGAATTAAAGAACTCTTAATTGGGTCACTTCGAAATCGAAGGGGCTGATTACAATTCAATCTAACTTCAAGGGTTTGGCCAAATTTATTAAAAAAGACTTCTAAGGGCTGATTACAGGTAATAACAATTTGAGTGGCTCCAGGTTTATCTTCAACCTTAGCCTGGATGAGGCCATTTGTTTGGGAAGGCAAAACAGTAAAGGAATTGGTTAAAATTAAGCCTAAAACTATAAAAAAAAATTTTTTTCTTTTTGCCTTCAGGTGGCCTATGCTTAACCTCCTCGATAATTATGGTGGAGGCGGCGGGAATCGAACCCGCGTCCGAAGATCTTCAGCGTCAAGTGCTCTCCATGCTCAGCCTCTTCTTTCTTTTTCACAACCTAATGCCCGAAGAGGCCCGACATTAGGTTGCTATCCCCGATCATTTCTCGCCTCCCTGGCTCAGGGCCAACCAGGGTGGCCAGCCTGCTTCTCGACGCCTCTTCAGGCTCCACAGGCAAGAGCCTGAGAGACGGCTTGCCTAGTTCTTAGGCAGCAACAGGGAGTGCTTCTGCACTTCTTTGGTCCATCGTTTAACGAGGTTGATGGGATCTCGGCATGCCACTTGCGCCTCATGATCTCCGTCGAATCCTTTCGCCCCCACGGCAAGTTCTATTATAAAGAATCCTTTACTCTCTAGTCAACGCTTCTCTTTCTGTGGATGAAAAAGGGTTAAAGCTTTCAATAATCTCAATAGTTTTTTCTGAGCTCAAATCGATTATCTCAGTTCCACCTTGGAAAAGGACCACCTCAACTTTTGGTCGATAAGGTTGATTCTTATTCTGGCGAACAACCTGACCCTTTCGCCCGTCATTGAGGAGAACTTGACTTCCTTCACGCCAGACGCCCATCACTGAAAAAAATTGCTCTAACCAATAGGGAGAAAAGGCTTTGCCTTTTTCAGCCATCATAATTTCATAGACAAATTTAGGATTAAAACGGTCATCATATGCCCTTTTTCTTAAAAGATGTTCATAAACATTAGCAATCGAAACAATTTGGCTGGCTTCATGAGGTTCATTAATTCCTTTTAGTCTAGGTTGGCCTTTTAAATCAAAGCGTAAATGATGCTCTAAGGCGACTACCGAAGGTAGGGGTGATAAACTATCTCGATATCGGCTGAGAAGCCTAGCCCCAATAACAGGATGACTTTCTCCTGAAAAGGACAAAGCTTCAAAGGTAAAAGCTTTACCTAGGTCATGGAAAAGGGAGGCCACCCCCAAATCCAACCAATCTTCTTTAGAAAAACCTAGCCGCGAGGTGGCAGTCATAACTAAAAGAGAGGTATTTAAAAGGTGAGCCCAAAGTCTTTCTTCAGGCCGCAAAGCAGGCCAGCCCCTCAGGATTTCCCAGTAATTACCTGAAAAATTTTCGGCTATCGAAAGGGCTAAATATCTCAGTTCTAAAAGAGAAATTGACTCCTGTTGGTTCAATTTTAAGGCTAAACTTGCCAACAATTGAACCGCTTTTTGATAAGACCGTGGGAAATTAAATCTAGGCCATTCTTCTTCTGGTTTAAGGGAAGCTTTCAATTTGCCAGCCTCAATATGGCTTATGCCTTCAAGTTGGAAGAAATTAAAAAGATCCTCTTCACTTCTTTTTTGAGGCAAAGAGATAAAGGCCATGAACTTGACTAATTCTTCTTTGGCCAGCCCCTGATAAAAAGTTAATCTTTCAATGCTCCGCTCTCTCAATCCTTGGAAGAAGAAATTTAGTCTTTCGCTTTGATCAACTCTTATTTCTTCCCCAATGACAATATCTTCACCCACTAAGGCAAGAGTCAATTTTGGAATTTCTTTGAGGATTTCTAATAATAGCCGATAAACTCTTTCGAGAAGCTCGAGAAATTGGGGATGTTCAGGGGAATAAAGACGACCAGCCTGCCACCCTGAAATTAACAGTGAAAGAAGCTCTTGATATCTATCCTTCATTAAGAGACTCCAGGATTTGCCTTACCTCTCTTCTAAGTTTTCGATTCCAGATGAAAGGACGGTTGACTAAAAGCCGCAAGTAGGGCAATGCTTCTTTAAGACCGATTTCGCCAACCATTCGAGCGGCCTCAAGTAATCGTTTATTTCTAAGGCCAAAAGGGGAAGGTTGGCCTAAAAGCATCTTTAAAGCTTTCTCTAAGGAAGCTGGTCTCTTCCGCAACCAAAGTAAAGCTTCTCTTTGCCAAGAAAGGGGTCTTTCAAGAAGATGAGGCCAAAGGAAGGCATCATCAAACATTGATAGCCGTTGCATCGCCCATAAAACCTTCCGTCTTAATTCAGAGTCGCTAAAATTAAAAATGTTTTTTAAAGTAACAAATGAAGCTGGCAAATCAACTTCAGCCAGGGCTAAAATCATTTTTTCCAAAAAAACTTTGTCCTTAGCTTTTTCGTCAAGATTCAAATCAAAATAAAAAAGGTGATCAAGAAAGAAACGAAAGAAAAGTTTTAAAATGGCGGGGGAAATTCGCCCCTCCCCAAAAATTGACTGGAGATAAAAGTTAAGACCAAGAGCGCTTCTTTTTAAATTGGCCACAAAATATTCTTGTTCAGGAAAATATTCTTCTTTTAAAATTTTCTCCTCGACAAAAGCCGTGAGACGTTTTAAGGTGGGCCAATAGTCTTCATGGCCAGCAAGGAGGTTATGTCTTTCTATCATTCCTTCGTAAAATTCTTTGAGTTGGGAAAAATCCTCAGTTTCCATTAATCGACTTAAATTTCGATTCAGAAAATTAAACGAATCAAAAAGCCTTTCTGGCTTTTTTTCCTGTCTTAAAAGCAGAAAATGGAGACTTAATTCATGTTTCCAGAGATTGGAGCGATCGAGCTGCCTTTGGGTTTCTTCAGGAACTTTTCTCAGGAGGGAGAGGAAAGCCTGGTAATAAGGCATAGGGTACGGATTAATGGAATACCCCTGAATCAATCGAGTAAATTTATCTTTAAGAAAGGAAGAGGGCCACTGGGAAAGCTTGGTTTCTAAGTTTCTTTCAATTAAAGTCGCGATTAAGCCATGTTTTTTATTTCTGGTAAGCTTAAACCAGAGATAAAGATGTGAACTATCGAAGGCTGGATCGTCGCGAAAAATTTCGGCTAAACAAGCGGCTAAGATTTCTTCATCAAAATTTTCGAATAGCCCTTGGAATTTTTCCTCTTGAGAGGGCGAAGCCATTTGCTCAGGATGACTTAATAAATTTTTGATTAATGCCATCACAGCCGATTTAAAAAGCCGAGTATCCTTTTCTTTTAACAAAGAGTAAAAATCTAGCCATCGGGACCATTCTTTTTCATCAGTGGCTAACTCCTTAATCGAAAACTTACTCAGAGCTTTAATTAAGATAGAAGCCGCTTGTTTGATTTCCTCAACTTTCCTATTTTTTAAGTTTTGCTCTAATAAATATGACCAAATTTCTTTTATTTCCTCTCCTTCTTCACTTAAGAGGGACGAATAATCCAACCAGGTAATTTTAATATGGATAAATTTCGGCTCCTCCAAAGAAGGCGGCTTAGCCCCTCGGTCTAAAAGTTCTTTTGGGCTCAAAGTAAGAAATCGCAAAAAATTATTTAGCTCTTCTTCGGTCAAACCAGGTTGAAATTCCAAGCCTTGGATTCTCCGATTATGAAGATATTTGGCCAATTCTTCATGAACTTTATCAGTTAGCCAAGTCCCATCTTCGAGACGAAGAGACTTGGAGGTCACTCCTAACCAAAAGCTTTTGCCTGAAGATAAAAGAAGATCCAGCTTATCTTTAAAATCAAGAAGAAAAGCTCCGTGACTGGGATGGTCTTCAGGATAAAGAAGAAATCTTTTCAGGGAAAGACGGAAATATCTTAAAAATTCATTCAGGGCTTTTAAATCAGACAAATATTACCTTTCTCTTTGAAAGGATATTTTCGATTCCTTTTCTTATTGAAGCAGCTTTGATCATAAAAAAATGGCGGGGCCGACGAGACTCGAACTCGCGACCTCTGGCGTGACAGGCCAGCGTTCTAACCAACTGAACTACGACCCCGCAAATTACAGAGTCATTTTAATTATAGAAAGAAATTTTTGATTTTTTCAAGTCCCTCCACCCATTTTTTCAAGAGCAGCAATTCTTTCTTCAATGGGCGGATGAGTCATAAAAAGTCGACTAATTTTTCGATGCCATTCTTCTTTTAAAGGGTTGACAATATAAAGATGAGCTGTGGCTCTATTGGCTACTTCCAGGGGCTCTTTATCCTCAGCAATTTTCTTTAAAGCTGAGGCCAAACCGGGGGGATAGCGGGTTAGTCGAACCCCTTCGGCATCAGCCAGAAATTCCCTTTGTCTCGAAATTGCCAATCGGATCAACTTAGCTACAAAGGGAGCGATAATAACTAGGAAGAATCCTAAGATCAACCAAAGACCCTGAAGTTGACTTCCCCAGCCCTTTCTCTTATCAAGACGACGAGGCTGAGCCCAGAAAATCGATCGCCGCCACCAATCGCTGAGAAGAACAATGATTCCAACCATAACCGCGGTCAGCGTTTGCAATAAGGTATCATGATTTTTAATATGGGCCATTTCATGGCCAATAACCCCTTCAAGTTCCAATCGGTTCAGTTTTTCTACCAAACCACGAGTAACTACAATAAAGGCCCTTCGAGGTGATCGCCCAGCGGTAAAAGCATTTGGGGCTGAATCATCAATGAGATAGCATGCTGGTCTAGGCAACCCAGCGGCCAGGGCTAGTCCTTCAACTGTATGATAAAGAAAAGGATATTCTCTTTTTTCCAGGGGACGGGCTCGACTAATGGCTAGAATTATCCGATCACTCCAATAGTAACTACTAAAAGTCATGGTCAGGGAAACTATGGTTGCCAAAATTAAACCTTCCTTTCCCCAACCCAAAAGATTTTCAATCACCCAGGTCAATAAAAAAATTAAAAGAAAAAAGAGAAAAATTAAGGTGAAAGATTTAATTTTATTTTTAGTTATTTGTTCATACATCGAACATTTTCATTTTTTAAATTGCAAGGGGAAGCAATTTAAATAGAAATTTAATAAAAGGCTGAACCTGGTCAAAAGCTGACCTTAACTGGTTCTCTGGCCGCTACTTCTTCAATCTCAAAATATTCCTTAGGTTTAAATCCAAACCATTGAGCGATTAATCGAGCTGGAAAAACTTGTAATCGTATATTATATTTCATGACCGTATCATTATAGAATTGGCGAGCGAAGGCAATTTTGCTTTCAGTCCCAGCTAGTTCTTCTTGAAGAAGAAGAAAATTTTGATTAGCCTTTAATTCAGGATAATTCTCGACTACAGCAAAAAGAGTTTTCAAAGCTGAAGTCAATTGATTTTCCGCTTGGCCCTGCTCGGCAATCGTTGCGGCATTAATCGCTCGGGTTCTAGCCTCAGTGACTCGCTCGAAAACTTCTCTTTCGTGCCGGGCATAGCCTTTAACTGTTTCAACTAAATTGGGAATAAGGTCATAACGGCGACGGAGCTGAACATCGACTTGAGCCCAAGCATTTTCGCAACGATTCCGAAGCTGAATTAGACTGTTGTAAATAACTACCCCTATAATCGCAAGCCCACCAAGAATTATCAAAATAATAATTAAAAAATCCATATATTCGCTCCTCGTCACCTCGTCAATTTCTTCGGCCGAAAGCCATAATCCACAATTTGTCTTACAATAAAATCAATAAAGAAAAAAATCAAGCTAAATAAAAATTTCATTGACAGTTTTTTTTAATCAATGATATATTTTTATTTCCAAAATTCAATTAAAAGGGAGGCCTTTTAAATGGCTACTTTAAAAGAAAAGTTTGCCCAAAAAATCGGCCCGATGAGGGAAAGGGTTCAAAGGATTCTTAAAGATTATGGCGATTTAAAAATTTCAGAAGTCACGGTGGCCCAAGCCTATGGTGGCATGCGCGGAGTTAAATGTATGGTTTGGGAAACCTCTGAGCTCGATCCCTTTGAAGGCATCCGTTTTCGTGGATTCACTATTCCAGAATTAAGAGAAAAATTACCTAAAGCTCCGGGAGGCGAAGAACCTTTGCCTGAGGGTATCTTCTATCTCCTTCTAACTGGTGAATTACCCACAGACGACGATGTTAAAATGATCACTGAAGAATGGCAAAAAAGAAGTGCTCTTCCTGACTATCTTTTTGGCATTATGAAGGCAGTGCCCAAAGAGACCCATCCCATGACCCAGTTTTCTCTGGCCATCCTAGCCCTGCAGAAGGAATCTATTTTTGCTGAGAGATATAGAGCTGGGATGCACAAGCTTGAATACTGGGATCCTATGTTCGAAGATGTGATGAACCTATTAGCCAAGTTGCCTTT
Organism: Candidatus Aminicenantota bacterium; assembly: GCA_026416195.1. Taxonomy (GTDB): domain Bacteria; phylum Acidobacteriota; class Aminicenantia; order Aminicenantales; family CALLJL01; genus CALLJL01. Next base: position 33,644 of record JAOAFQ010000052.1, read on the forward strand.
GATTGCTGCCTATATTTATCGTCGAACCTATAAAGACGATGTTCATATTCCGCCTGATCCTTCCCTTGATTGGGCTGGCAATTTCGCCCATATGTTAGGGGTTGAAGACCCGGCTTTTAAAGAGCTGATGAGGCTCTATCTCGTTATTCATAGTGACCATGAAGGTGGTAATGTCAGTGCCCATACTTGTCATCTGGTTGGCTCAGCTCTCTCTGATGCTTATTATTGCCTTAGTGCCGCTATAAACGGTCTTGCTGGCCCCCTTCACGGTTTAGCTAATCAGGAAGTTCTTCGATGGATTATGGATCTCATGAAAGACCTTGGAGGTATTCCGACGAAGGAACAACTTGAAAAATATATTTGGGACACCCTAAATGCCGGAAAAGTTGTTCCTGGTTATGGCCATGCTGTTCTTCGAAAGACTGATCCTCGCTATCTCGCTCAGCGAGAATTTGCCCTTAAGTATCTTCCTGATGATCCTATTTTCAAAGTAGTGAGTTTAGTTTATGAAGTTGCTCCTGACATTTTGATGAAACATGGTAAAGCTAAGAACCCATGGCCAAATGTTGATGCCCATTCGGGTTGCCTCCTTTATCATTACGGGATAACCGAGTACGATTTCTATACAGTCTTCTTTGGTGTGTCGAGAGCCATCGGCGTCCTTTCTCAGCTTATCTGGAGCCGTGCTCTTGGTTTCCCCATTGAAAGACCAAAGAGCGTAACCACTGACTGGATTGAAAAAACCATAGAAACTATCAAAACCCAGCAAGCTGCTCAATAAAAACTGAATTAAAGGGGGTAGCTTAAAATAAGCTACCCCCTTTCTCTTTTGGGCTTTAAGTAAAAAGTTGACCTTCGCTTTTTCATCTGTCTATGATAAGCTAACAAAAGTTTGACGATGGAGGCCAGAAATGGACTATAAGATTGCCTTAATTGGTTGCGGTAATGTTGGTGAAGGCTTTTTACAAATTCTTCACGAAAAAGCTAGCTGGCTTAAAAGCCAGCATGATTTTGAGGCCAAAATCGTGGCTATTTGCGATAAATTAAAGGGGAATCTAATTGTTCCCGAAGGTCTAGAGCTTGGAAAACTTCTCCACCTTTTAAATCAACGGCAGAGAATTGATGACTATGACCCAGCCCAAAAAAAGAGATTTGTCGATCCCTTGGATATGATCGAAAGCGTAGACGCTAATATTATCTGTGAATTAACTCCAACTGACATTAAAACCGCAGAACCAGCCACCTCCTATATTCGGAAAGCTTTGCGCTGCGGAAAACATGTGGTTACCTCCAATAAAGGGCCAGCCGCCCTCTATTATCATGAATTGATTAAGCTGGCTAAGCAAAATCATGTCTTTTTCCGAGTCGAAGGGACAGTAATGAGTGGTACCCCTGTCTTTAGTCTCTTCGAATACGGCCTCTCAGGTAATACGGTCAATTCTTTAAGAGGAATTCTTAATGGTACGACCAACTTTATTCTTTCCGCGATGGAAGAAAAAGACTTGTCTTATGAAGAGGCTTTAGTTGAGGCCCAGAAATTAGGTTATGCTGAAACTGATCCAACCGCCGATGTGGAGGGCTTCGATGCTATGGCTAAATTAATGATCCTCTCCAATGTGATCTTTGACCATCCCCTCCGAATAGAAGATATAGAACGGAAAGGAATAGTAACTATAAAAAGAGAGGATATTAAAGAAGCTTTGAGCCAAAATAGGCGATTAAAACTAATTGCTGAAATTAACAACCAAGACGGTCAAATTAAAGCCCGCGTTTTTCCCCAGAGTCTACCCCTGACTGACCCTTTAGCTAGGGTTATGGGTGCAAACAACGCCCTAGTTTTTGAATTAGATCCGCTGGGACAAGTTTTTATCCAAGGACCTGGCGCCGGCAAAAAGGAAACCGGTTACGCCATTTTAAACGACATTCTTTACATCCATAAAAATTTAATTAATCAGAAAAACCAATAAAATTAATTTCCTATGGAGGAAAACTTTTTTCCTTAACTAAATTAATCTTATCCTTGTGAGGGAGGAACCATGGCTGATTTTTCCAATTATAGTCCTGGAGTTAGAAAGTACATAGAAGAAGCCAAAAAATGGCTGGCTGAGCAGGCAGCTCTAAGAGAAAAAGTCAAGGCCTGGCATTTTGATACGATTGCTGTCCATGGCCTCTATTCCGCTGAAGAAGCGATCAATCAAAACCAAGGAGCTATTATTGAACCGCTTTTTCTGGCCACTTCTCAAGCTTATCGTGATGCCGATGAGCTTGAAGCTGCTTTAGCCTATCTTATTCCGACCTGGTGCTATACCCGAATTGCTAACCCAACTACTTATTATTTGGAATGGGTTTTAGCCCTCCTCGAAAGTTATAAAACAGGTTGGGATGCTTCATGTCTCGTGACTGCTTCCGGAATGTCGGCCATCATGATGGCCGTAGATCCCTTTTTAGTTAAACAAAAACCAGGATTAGAAAAAATTAATTTTGTTAGCTCAATCCAGCTTTATGGTGGTACCTATCAATTCTTTTCTCTTCGCCGTGGTCAGGAAAGAGGAATCGAAGTCCGTTGGGTCTTAAATCCTGACGATCTTGGCGAGTGGCAAGCTAAAATCGATGAGGATACACGCTTTCTTTATGTCGAAATGCCCAGCAATCCTCAACTTGCCTTCGCTGATCTAAAAGCCTTGGCTGACTTAGCCCATTCCTGGGAAATTCCTTTAATTGTCGACGCCACGTGTGCCACTCCGGCTTTGATGAGACCAATCGCTTATGGGGCGGATATTGTCATCCATTCTTTAACCAAATCAATAACCTCAGGAGGTTTAGCCATTGGGGGAGCTTTAATCAGCCGTCGACCTATAACAACTAAGATTAAGAATGATCACCCCCTTTTCAAGGATAATTTTGCTGAGTACGTTAAGTTCCTCCCTTACCGAGATCATGGTCCATCGCCATCTCCTTTCAATTCTTTGATGACATTGCAGGAAATTAGAACTTTAAGAATGAAAATGGACCTTCTAAGTTTGAATGCCCAAAAAGTAGCTGAATATTTAGTTCAGCATCCTAAAATTTATCAGGTTGATTATCCCGGATTACCCAATTTTCGCTATCATCCGTTAGCGAAAAGATACATGCGACTCGTTGATTCCGATGATGGTTCAGGTCAAGAAATTAATCGCTTTGGTCATCTTTTAAGTTTCCGCGTGGCCGGACCTCCAGAAAATGCCCGGAAAGTCTTCAATCGGTTAAAATTAATTTTCAGAGCTACTGATCTTGGCCGAATTAAAAGTGTGGCTACTATTCCGGCCATTTCGACTCATCAACAACAGGGTGAAGAAGCGCGACGAATGGCTGATATTCCGCCTCAACTTATCCGCCTTTGTGTGGGGGCTGAAAACTCAGCTGATATCATTGCTGATCTCGATCAGGCTCTAGCCGCTCTTTAAAAAATTCTCTTTTCTAACAAATTTTGAGGTAAAAAATTGATTATATAAATTTTCATTAAATAAATAAAAATCAACTCTGATGAAGAAAAAATGGTAAAGAGGTCAGCTTACCTTGAATTTAGCCCTGGTCTGATTTAAAATGAACCCAGATGGAAAAAATCAGAATTTTGGGCTCGCCAGACCGGCCGCTACGTGGCCAAGTAACCATTAGCGGCGCTAAGAACGCTGTTCTTCCAGCTATCGCCGCTTCGCTTTTGACTCAAGATGAAATTCATTTGACCAATATTCCTCTAGTTAAAGATGTTTTTACCATCCTTACTCTAATGTCTGAACTTGGAGCTGAATATAAAATAAATGGCAACTGCCTAACAATTGCTATCAGAAATGTCCTTTGTCATGAAGCTTCCTATCAGCTTGTTCGGGCAATGAGAGCTTCCATTCTTGTTCTAGGTCCATTATTAGCTCGGCACGGAAAGGCAGTAGTCGCTTTACCTGGAGGATGTGCCATTGGTTCAAGACCGATCGACCTTCATCTTCACGGACTCGAGAAACTGGGGGCCAATTTCACCCTAGAACATGGTTACATTAAAGCTGAGGCTAAAAAATTAAGGGGGGCAGTGATTGAATTTGATAAAAAGACGGTTGGTGGCACCGAAAATCTGGTCATGGCCGCCACCTTAGCTCAAGGTGAAACCATTCTAAAAAACTGTGCTCAAGAGCCTGAAGTTACCAATCTTTGTGAGCTCTTAATTAAAATGGGCGCCAAAATAGATGGGGTTGGTGAAGAAATTATGCGTATCAAAGGAGTTTCTGAGCTTGGAGGGACAATTCATGATATCATTCCTGATCGTATTGAAGCTGGTACCTTTCTGGTAGCTGGAGCGTTAACCAAAGGCGATATCTATCTTAACCGAGTAAGACCTGATCATATGACGACAACGATTGAAAAATTGCGTTACTCCGGAGCGAAAGTTGAAGAGATTGGTCGAGACTGTCTTCGGGTTCAAGGGAGTGAAGAAATCAAACCTCAAGATATCATTACCTCACCTTATCCAGGCTTTCCAACGGATATGCAAGCTCAATTTATGGTCCTCATGACTCAAGCCAACGGAACTTCAATTATCACTGAAACTATTTTTGACCGCCGCTTTCTTCACGTGAATGAATTACTCCGCCTGGGAGCAAACATTGAAGTTCATGGAGACAAAGCTATTATAAAGGGCAAAACTCCTCTTTCTGGAGCCGAAACAACTGCGACCGATTTACGGGCATCAGCCTGTTTGGTTCTAGCTGGGCTGATAGCTAAGGGAGAAACAATTATTAATGATGTCGAGCATTTAGATCGAGGATATGAAAGAATTGAGGATAAACTCAAGCAGTTGGGAGCCTCGATCGAACGAATTACGACCGAAAAAGAAGAAAAAAGATGACCCAGCCATGTATCTTCTGTCAAATAATCAAAAGGCAATCTTCGGCTAAGATTGTTTATGAAGACGAAAGAATTGTTGCTTTTGAAGATATAAAGCCTGTGGCGCCAGTTCATTTACTCATTATTCCTAAGAAGCACTACCGTTCTTTGAATGAAATTTCCCCTGAAGATGAACCCTTGCTCGGCCATTTAATTTCTTTGGCCACTCGCCTGGCTGAAGAAAAAGGCTTAAAGAAAACGGGCTATCGTTTAGTCATTAATACTGGACCAAATTCTGGTCAACAAATTGACCATCTTCACCTTCATTTGCTGGGCGGCCGGCCCTTTTCCTGGCCCCCAGGATAGGTCACAATAATTAAATAAGGAGGTTAATATGGAATTAACTTGGCTTGGTCATGCGGCTGTCAAAATAAAGGGCTCAAAAACAGTTTTAATTGATCCTTTTCTCACTGGAAACCCTATGGCGGCTGCTCGACCAGAAGAAATTGATCGAGTCGATATAATTGTCATTACCCATGATCACGGTGATCATCGGGGAGATGCTTTTGAAATTGCTCGTCGGACAGGAGCTACCATCGTGGCGATCCACGAAATTGCGGTTGAAGCCCAGGCTCAGGGAATCGCGGCCGAAGGAATGAACATTGGGGGGACAGTGGAAATAAAGGGTGTAAAAATCCACATGGTTCCAGCTCTTCATTCAGCTGAAAAAGGAACAGCCACGGGCGTGGTGGTTGAGATGGATAATCGCCGAATTTATCATGCTGGTGATACTGGCCTGACTTATGATATGAAGCTTATTGGTGAATTTTTTGAACCTGATCTTTCTTTCCTTCCTATTGGCGACCGATATACTATGGGTATACCCTCAGCCACCAAAGCCGTTGAATTTCTTCGAACTAAAAAGGTTATCCCCATCCATTATGGAACTTTTCCTCTTGTGACCGCTGATCCAGAAGAATTTCGTCGCTGCGTTGGTCATATGGCTGAAGTTATTATCCTTCGTCCGGGTGAATCTTACAACTTATAATTTTATTTGATGCCCTATCTAATTGATGGAAATAATTTAATTGGCCATATCTCCAAATTTAATCAAGGCGACTCCCGCAGTCGGTTTGATTTAATGGGCCAACTCTATTTATTTCAAAGAGCTACCAGAAAAAGATTAATTGTGATTTTTGATGGTCCCGCTGATCAAGAACTGTTGGAGGAGTGTCGCCTTTGGCCAAAATTCGAACTCTTATTCCCTCGGCCTGGAGAAAAGGCTGATGATTTGATCCTTAATTACCTCCAGAAGACTCGTCAACCAAGAACCATAATTCTGGTAACTTCTGATCGAGAGCTTCAATCTATCGGCCGACTAAGAGGAGCGAAGCTTATGACTTCCCAGGAATTTGCGCGTCAGATCCGAAAAGTTCTGAAAGAAAAAAGCAAAGATAGAGAATTAAGAAAACCTAGTTTTTTGGCCTCTCCCCTGGAAATCAAGCTCTGGCATGAGACGTTGAGACGCAAATGAGCTCAGTAATAATTATTGGGGCTGGCAAACTAGGCTGTTCCCTTGGTTTAGCTCTTCAAGCTTCAGGCTATTCAATTGAAGCCATAACTTGCTTGCATCATGATTCAGCCGTCGAAAGTGGGCAGATCCTTAAAGTAAGCTCTTTCTTTAATGACCCCGAATTAGCTCTCGGCTCGGGCAATATAATTTTCCTTTGCCCCCCTGATAGCCAAATCAAGCCACTGGTTAGAAGGCTAGCTAAAAAAAAAGTCGATTGGTCAAGATATTTGGTTTATCATACGAGCGGTCTTCTAAGCTCAGCCGTTCTCTACCCTTTAAAGAAACAAGGGGCTAAAGTAGCTTCTTTTCATCCTATTCAATCCTTTGCCTGCAAACAAACGCCACCGAGTCACTGGAAAGGTATTTTTATCACTCTTGAAGGCGATGAGGAAGCTATTGCCGAAGCTCGCAAAATTATAAGAACAATTGGGGCTCATCCTCTTTTGATTGATCAAAAAAATAAACCCCTTTACCATGCGGCTTGCAGCCTTGCCTCAAACCACTTTATCAGTCTGTTTTCTTTGGCCGTAGAAATTCTTAAAGAAGCCGGCTTTGAAGAATTACAAGCTATCAAAACCCTAAAACCGCTAGTCCATGGGACCTGGAAAAATTTAAAGTTAACTTGTCCAGGCTTAGCCCTAACCGGGCCAATTGTTCGAGGTGACCTTATGACTATTCGTCAGCATCTCGAGGCTCTTCAAGACTTCCCCCTCGCTTTGAAAATTTATCAACAGCTTAGCCTTGTCGCTCTGTCAATCGCGGAAAAAAGGGGCCTGAAATCTTCTCAAATCAAAGCATTGAAGCGTTGGCTTCAAGATAAATAACCTCTTCTTCCAACTCAAGGCCAAATTTTTCTTTCACTCGCCCTTTCATTTCGGCGGCTAAGGTGAGAACATCAGCTGCCTTAGCTTGGCCGAGATTGATAATAAAATTAGCATGACGGGGATACACCTGAGCATCTCCACATCGAAGTCCCTTAACTCCGGCTTGATCAAGGAGAAGTCCAGCCGCGATTTTCTGGCCATCAGGCATAAAAATATTCTTAAAAAAGCTTCCTGCGCTGGCTGTCCCAGCCGGTGGATGCTTGAGTCGGCGTAATGACAGAATATCATTAACTCTTTTTTGAACCGTTTCCGAAGTCTCTTTCTCCACCTTAAATCGGGCTGAAAGCAATAAAGAGCGTCTTTTTTTCAAGGAGGAAGATCGATAACCAAAGTCAAAAAAATCTCTTTTAACTTTCCTCTCTTCACCTGCTTCCCAAATATAGGCGGAAACAAGAATGTCGCCGATATTTCGGCCAAAAGCTCCCGCATTTCCCCAAACGGCGCCACCAACTGTCCCTGGAATTCCAGCCATGAACTCCAAACCACTCAGCCCAGATTGGGCTGCAAAATCAACTAGCTCGGAAAGTTTTGTTCCAGAAAGGGCCTCAATTTCTAAACTTTCCAAAAAAACTTTTATTCCTCTCGAGCTGTTTTTAATAATTAGACCCCGATAACCTTCATCGGCAAAGAGAATGTTGCTCCCACCCCCAATTACATAAACGGGTATCTTTTGGTCGCGAGCAAAGAGAACAGCTTGTTTAAGTTCTTCAAGATTATAAGCTTCAAAGAAGAAATCAGCTGGACCGCCTATTCGAAAAGTCGAATGTTCTTTTAAACTGACAGATGTTTGAAGAGAACGACCAACTAAAGCCAGAAATAGATGATCGATTTTTTTGGTCCCTTCTTTCATTAAGATTTAATTTTATTCGAGGTTGCATCAAAAAGAAAGGGGAAAGCTATTTTGATTATTAAAATTATTTACTTTATAATAAGGGTGCCCTGATAAAATCAAATTGACATTTAAAAAAGAGGTAGTTATTATTCAAAAAATTTTTTGTGAGGTTGACCAATGAAGTTGAAAAAACTTTGGACTCCCTTAATCATCTTCCTTCTTTTTCTGGCCCCTCTTATTTATGGCCAAACAAGTGAGGCCGATGAAGCCTACATAAAAGCCATGACCGCGCCTTCAGCTGCTCAAAGGGCCCAGTTGCTAAAGGAATATATCACTAAATATGGTGGCAAAGGAACTAAATACGAAAATTTTGCCTATGCTAATCTCTGTTTATTGGCTTATCCGGGCAAAACAGAAAAAGAAACCATTGATTATGGCGAAAAGGCTTTAGCCTTAGGTGGTCTGGATGACTTTACCAAAGCGCAGGTGTTTCTCGTGCTCTCTGGTCTTTACAGCAAACTTGGCCAAAACCTTGATCGAGCTAAAAACTATGCTAGTCAAGCTATTGAAATCGGCCGAGCGGCTAAAGGTAAAGAATCGGCGACAGAATCAGAGGATACCTGGAATAAAATAATTGGCGCTGGCTATTTTGCCCTAGGTCAAGCCCAAGAAAAAAATAAAGAATATGGGGTTGCGGTTGACTCTTATATCAATTCTTATAACCTTTTAAAAGATAAACAAATCATTCAGGGCCTTAAAAAGTTAGCTAAATCTCAATATGATAATAAACAATATGCTGAAGCAGAAAAAATAGCTCGGGCTATATACAATCTTACTAAAGATATTGAAAGCGCTATTTTTGTCGGTAACTGCCTTTATCGCAGCGGCCGCAACGAGGAAGCTCTCAAATTTTTCAAAGAGGCTTATGCCAAAAAGCCTAGTGGCGAAATTGCCTACAATATCGGTCTGATTTTGGCCAAACAAGCTCAAACTAATCCGGCCTTGGTTATGGAAGCGACCACCTATTTAATCGAAGCAAGTTTGACTTATCCCAGCCAAGCTCAACAAGCCAGAGCCATGGCTGAAAGTCTCTTTTTTACCGCTAATAAAGAGCTAAAATACAATGAAATTGTCCAACAACTTCAAGATCTAGGGAAAAAACTCGAAGAATTAACTAAAACCTATAATTCCAAGTTTGGCAACAAAGATGAAGAAGATTTAAATGAGACCGAAAAGAAAGAAATGAAAAATTTGCTAAATCAGATTGAAGAAATGAAAAAATCTATTGATAAGCTTCAGGCTGAACAGAATTTGGCAATTGAAAAATTTAATAAGCTCTATGAAGAGATCAAGAAAAAACTAGGTGTTAAGTAAGAAAATTACTTCCCTTTCTTAAAAAAAGAGAAGAAACCTTTCTTCTTTTTTGAAATTTCAATTTTACCAAGTTCAAGGCGAGCGATCTTGTGATCAGGGTCAATCGAAAGGGCCTTTTGCCATTGCTTCGAAGCCTTTATGAGCAAACCCTCCTCTTTATAAAGAAGGCCTAAACCAACATAAGCTTCGACATTCCAAGGTTCGAGTTCCTGAACTCGAAGAAAATCAAGTTCGGCTTTCTTATGAAGGGCAGGAATTTTCGCTTCAGCCATAGCGAGGAGCAAACGATATTCTGCTTTATTGGGCACTAACCGAACACATTCTTCAAGTAAAATTACAGCTTCTTCGTAACGACCTCGATTAAAGAGAGTTCTGGCTTGCCGGAATTTTATTTCAGCTTTTGCGGCAGAGCTCTTTTCTTCCACCTCGCCTGCTCCGGCCAAAGTAAGGTCATATTTGCGTCTTGAATCAGAATCAATTAGAGTTTTATAGGCTTTAGTTAAACTATTAAAAACGTCGTTAATCTTATCACGCCAAGCAGGGTCGATCTCGCGACCAAAACGATCAGGATGATAACGACGGGCCAAATGAAAATAAGCTTTTTTTATTTCTTCCTCTGAGGCATTGCGAGCTATTCCTAAAACTTCATAATAATTTAGAGTAGCTATTTTGGTCTGAATTTCTAAAATTTCATTTAAATCGCTGGAGAGTTCAGCTTCCTTCTCTTCCTTTTCCTTTTTCTTCCAATGAACCTCTTCGCCGAAAAAATCAATAAGATCAAGGCAATAGAAAAGATAAAGGGTGCGCCAAAAATGATCGCCGGTCAATTCGCTCATCTTGAGTAGGGCTCGGGCCGAGGACTTACCTGTGATTTTAGTCAAAAGTTCTCTTTCTTCATCCGTTAAGACATGGAGAAAAGTTTTATTTTTAATGAAGGGAACTTTTTCTTCCAGGAAAGCCACCAGTTTAGGGTGAACTTTCATCAACCTAATTCCATCCTCAATCATCTGCGGCGTCGGAATTCTAATTTCTTCCCCGATTGGGCTTTGGTAGCTTTTATTTTCTTCAAAAAGGAAATTAGCCTCAAAAATATTAAAAAGATTGAGGGTTATTTCTTTTATTTGATAAATTAAACCTTCCCTCAAGTTTCTTTCCGAGACTAGACCTTTTTTTAGTAAGACTTGCCCCAAATTTTGGTGGGGGATGACATATTCTTCAATTCTTAAAAAAGTTTCTTCGGAAATTTTGCCAAGTTTAAACAAAATTTCGCCTAATCTTTCTCCTGGTTGATTAGTTCGGGCGAAAACAAGCTCACCTTCTTTGAAATAAAGGTTTTTTTCTATCGGGCCAAAAGTAACTTTTAGTTCCCCACTTAAATGATTAAAAAAAATGTGACGTAATTCTAAACCGAGATGTTTCATCGAAGATATTTATTTTATAAAGCATTAACCTTTAATTTTCAACTGTCGAGTTTAGCCTTTTTTTTATTGGTAAAATATGATATTTTACCAAGCATGAGATGTGCTTTAGTTCAATTCTCCCCACATCTGGGTTTGATTGAAAAAAATTTGGCTCTTCACTATCAATACATTGAGCAAGCTAGAAAGGAGAAAGCAGATTTAATCATTTTCCCCGAACTCAGCTTAACCGGCTATACTCTTAAAGATTTAACGGCTGAAGTTGCCCTCAATCCTTATCAAGATCAAAGGCTCAATCAACTTAAAACTTTAAGCCACAAAATTGACATTATAGTTGGGCTAGTTGAAGAAAAGGAGAAGGGTCTTTTTTATAATAGCGCTGTTTATTATTCTCAGGGTGAAATTTTGGCGATCCACCGAAAAGTTTTTCTTCCCACCTTTGGCCTGTTTGAGGAAGGAAAATTCTTTGCCACTGGTCGATTTTTCAGGTGTTTCTCAACCTCTTTTGGTCGGATTGGTCTCCTTATCTGTCGGGATTTTCTCCATTACGGAGCAAGCTATTGCTTGCTTGCTGGGAAAAGTGATTTAATCATTGTTATCAGTGCGGCTCCCGGTCGGGGGATGTCAGAAAAACCGGGTTTTGCTTCGAGCGAAATGTGGGAGCTTATGGCTCAAACAATTTCCCGATTCTCCACCGCCTTTGTTATCTATTGCAATCGAGTTGGCTTTGAGGACGGAGTTGTCTTTGCCGGCGGTTCTTTCATCTATGATCCATGGGGTAAATGTTTGCTTCGCGGCCCAGATATTGATCCAGCTTTTCTAATTCAGGAACTGGACTTAGAAAATCTACGACTGGCCAGAAAAACTTGGTCATTCCTCCGAGATGATAAACCGGAAATTATCCTGAACAGTTTACAAAATCTATTGGCAAAAAATGAAAATTAATCCAGAGTATGTAACTCGTCTCATCTCTACTTTCATTAAAGAGGAATTAGCTAAATTTGATTTTCGTAAAGCCATTCTGGGTCTTTCCGGAGGACTTGATTCGTCTGTCTGTGCTTTTTTAGCTACCCGCGCTTTAGGCAGTCATAATGTTTTAGCCTTAATCATGCCCTACGGAAAGACCTTCCCTGAAGAGGTGGAAGATGCTCAAACTGTAGCCGCCCTTGTTGGGTGCCGAGTCTTAATTATTGATATTCAGCCGATGGTTGAGGCCTATTTTTCCATATATCCTACAGATGACCCAGTTCTAAAGGGCAACAAGATGGCTAGAGAAAGAATGGCTATCCTCTATGATTTCTCGGCTAGAGAAAAAGCTCTTATCTTAGGAACGAGCAATAAGACTGAACTTCTTATCGGTTATGGCACTATTCATGGCGATCTGGCTTGTGGGATTAATCCGCTTGGTGATTTATACAAAACCCAAATTAGGCAATTGGCCGATTGGCTTGGGGTTCCAGAAAAGATAAGAAAGAAAAAACCAACCGCCGGACTTTGGCCTGGTCAGACTGATGAGGAGGAAATTGGTCTTTCTTACGATGAACTTGATTCTATTCTTTATGAACTAGTGGATTTAAGAAAAAGCCGCTTAGAATTAATTTCTCAGGGATATGATCCTCAAAAAGTCAACCGGGTCTGGGAAATGATGCGGCGAAGTGAATTTAAGCGACGCATGCCGCCAATTCTCAAGCTGTCTTCGAGAACAGTCGGTCACGACTTTCTCTATCCCTATGATTGGGATAGGTGAAAAGCCAGGTATGGTCAAAAAGCCCAGCGGTGTTCTCTATATTGTGGCTACGCCAATTGGAAATCTTGAAGATATTACTCTTCGGGCCTTAAGAATTTTAAAAGAGGTTGATCTTATTGCCTGTGAGGATACAAGAGTTACTTTAAAATTATTAAATAAATTTGGCTTAAAGAAAAAACTTATTAGCTATTTTCAACCCAAGGAAATTGATCGTCTTCCTCTAATTCTGAATTTTCTTAAAGAAGGAAAAAAGGTGGCTTTAGTCTCAGATGCTGGAACTCCTGGTATTTCGGATCCCGGATATCGCCTTGTTCAGGCTGCCATCACCGAAAATATTCCTGTTGTCCCCATACCCGGGGCATCAGCCTTAACCACTGCTCTCTGTGCCTGTGGCCTCCCCATTAACCGCTTTCTTTTTATTGGCTTTCCGCCCTCTAAAGAGGGAAAACTAAGGCATTTGCTTGAAACCCTAAAAGAAGAAATCGGCACTATTATCTTCTATTTACCCTTGAGAAGGCTTATCCCTTTCCTTAAATTAGTTCTAGAAATTTTGGGCAATCGAAGAATAGTCATCGCCCGAGAATTAACCAAAATTCATGAAGAATTTATTAGGGGGAACTTATCCGAGGTAATTACCCGACTTGAGGGAATTAACTTAAGGGGAGAAGCGACTATTTTAGTCGAGGGGAAGGGAGAATAGCCCTTTTTATCTTTAAATTTTGACAAGCCATCTCTTTTATCCTTTTTTAACTAATTTTAGGGTGAAAAATTAAAAAATTTTTTTTAAAAAAACTTGACAAAAATTCACTTAAAAATTATATTATTTATGGAAAAAATGAAAAATTAAAAAAGGAGGTGATAAAATGGCCTTAATCAAATGGGATCCCTTCAAAGATCTTCTAACCTTAAGAGAAAGAATGAATCGCCTTTTCGAAGAAGCTTTCCCCTTCAGGACCGAGGAAAGGGAATTCATTGGCAGCACCTGGGTTCCAGCAGTGGATATTTACGAAAAAGATAACGAGCTCGTTTTGACTGCTGAGGTTCCTGGAATCAAAGAAGATGACATTGAAATTAAGATCGAAGATAATACCCTCATCCTGAAGGGCGAAAGGAAATTCGAAAGGGAAACCAAAGAAGAAAATTACCATCGCATTGAGCGATCCTATGGGAGCTTTTACCGTTCTTTTACTCTGCCCGATTATGTTGATCAAGACAAAATTCGGGCTGAGTACGAGAATGGTGTCCTGAGGATCGTCATGCCCAAGCGAGAAGAGCTTAAGCCTCGAAAGATAAAGGTGCTTAAGCCTTCCTCGCCTGAAAAGGCTAACAAGAAATAAGGGCTGAAAACAACAAGCCCGGCCCTTTGGGCCGGGCTTTTTTATTTTAGGCCTGGGCAATAGTTAAGGCCCTCACTTCTCTAGCGCCAGCTTTTTTTAAGATGAGGCTACACTCGTTCAAGGTTGAACCCGTAGTAAAAACATCATCAACCAAAAGAATAGTTTTATCTTTGATTTGGTCTTTCTGGATTAATTCGTATACGCCTTTAACATTTTGCCGCCTTTCTTTGGCCTCCAAAGACGCCTGAGGTAAATTGTCTTTTATTTTGATTAAAGCCCGAGGTGCAAGGGGAATTTTTTTAGCCCGACAAATATGGCGGGCCAGCTCCTCGGCTTGATTGAAACCTCTTTCTTTTTTTCTTTTAGGATAGAGAGGTACTGGGACAACGAGATCAAGTCCTTCCCAAAGAAAGCTATTAGCCAGAAAAGAAAGAGCTAAATTAGCTAAGTCTTTTCCAAGAAACTTTATCCGAGCATATTTAAACAAAAGAATTATTTCTTTAATTTCGCCTTGATAAAGGGCACAGGAACGATGAAAAGAAAAGGACCATTTCTCTTGCTGACAATTAAAGCAGACGTCTTGCCCTGTCTTAATTTCCCCATAGCGGCCACAAGTAGAACAAGCAGGTAAGTTAGGCGGGTGAATCCGCTGCCAACATGGCCGACAGATAACCCTTTCTCCAAGTTGATCAAGGAGACGATGACACAGCCGACAAAAGGAAGGGAAAAAAAGAAGCTCACTTAATTTTGCCCCTCTTTTCCCCAGAAGCCAGAGATTCGAAATTAAAGGATTTCCCTTTCTCTTTCTATCTCTTTCTCCTCTTGTTCCTCTTTCTCTTTTTTCTGCTGACAGTCGATACACAGAGGAACCCAAGGCATTATTTCCAACCTCTTTTTGCTGATTGGCTGGCCGCAACTCTGACATAAACCATATTCCTTAGCCTCAATTCTTCGGAGAGCTTCATTGATCAAATCCAACTGCTCCCTCTCCGTATCAGTTAATAGAAATAAGAATTCTTTAGTATAAGAAGTCTCGGCTCGATCCACCGCATCTTGAGCGATATTAGCTTCAACCTCCTGACTCTCCTGATAATATTGACGCATTTTCTTCATGATAGCTTCTCTTCTTTCAAGTAATTTCTTTTTAAGAGACTGGATTTCTTTTTTGGTTAAGCTTTCACCTTTACTTGGCATAGGGCCACCCTTTCATTTGAGTTAATGAGCGATAAATTTGTTCGAGAAGGAGGAGCCGGCAGAGTTCATGGCTGAAAGTCATCCTAGAAAGAGATAAAAGCTCATTCGCTCGAGCCATAATCTCATCAGCCAAGCCGGCGTAACCACCAATAATAAACGTCAATGGCCGAGAATTTGTAGCCAATTTTCTCTGAAGCCAGTGAGCAAATTCGATCGAAGACATCTCTTTACCCCGATCGCTTAAACAAACTACATAGTCATCCTTAAGAAGTTTTTTTAGGTAGCCAGCTTCCTTAATTTTAGTCATCTCCGTCGCCTCATCGCCTAGGCCCCGAGCCTCTCGCGTTTCAACTAATTCAAAAGTAATCATCTTCTCAATTCTTTGTCGATAAGTCTCTATAAGCCGCCTCAATTCCCAATTTTTTGTTTTTCCCGGCCAAAGAACTCGAATCATCTCCTTACTTTATTGGAATGACCCCCTTTTAACGATTTTGGGGCTATAGATTAATAGCGATGATTAAGTCAATTGTCAATAGCTTTTTCGATGATTATTTTTTGGGATCTTAGTTAGGGTTATCAGCTGTCCTCTTAGGAGCTAATAATCAGAGAAGGGGCATCGCCCCAAAGTTTTTCTAAAGCATAATAATCTCTGGCTCGTCGAGAAAAAATATGAATAATAAAATGGCCATAATCCATCAAGATCCATTCGCCGCTCATTTCCCCTTCAACGCCAATAGGAAAAACCTTTTCTTTACCCAAATTTTCCTCTATTGCCTGATAAATTGCTTGATTTTGGCGGGTTGAGTTACCGTGCATGATGATGAAAAAGTCAGTAAAGCTTGCTAGGCCCCGGAGATCAAGAACAATAATGTTTTCGGCCTTTTTGGCCTGACAAATCTTGAGAGAAAGGCGGACTTCAGGTGGTAAATTGCGTCGAGTAAATTTCTTTTCTTTAGTCATTTTTATCCATCACATAAATATAAGTTTTTTTCTAAAATATATTTTTCCACGGCCACTGGGACAAGGCCGGTGATGGCTTCACCTCGAAGACGGCGCATCCTGATTTCACTGGCAGAAATATTAAGTGACTGCATAGGAAAAAGGTAAATTCGGGGCTCTTTTTCTTTCACTTGGTCATGGGAATCAACCCAGACAATTCTCTCCTTCCATTCTGGGCCAAGTACCATCATCGCCTGGTCAAGACTAAAACCTGGACGGCTAACCACAATAAAAGAACAAGCAGATAAAACTTTTTCATACTCCCTCCAGGTTTTGATCTCAAGGAAAGCATCAATGCCGACAATAAAAAAGATTTGTGCTCCCTCATAAATTTGCTTGACTTTCTGTAAAGTCACAATGGAATAGGAGGTTTCAGGTCGATCAACCTCTAGAGAACTAGCTTCAAATTGAGGGAAGGGAGCAAGAGCTAATTCGACCATCTTTAATCTATCTTCAGGTGAGGCTATCTCACGAGTCGATTTGTGAGGCGGAAGATAGGACGGAATGAATAAGATTTTATTCAACTTAAAGAATTCCTTAACGACCAAAGCTACTTTCAAGTGTCCATTATGAATGGGATTGAAGGTCCCGCCAAAAAGGCCCAGTCTTTGGCCAAGTTCTGCCATTTAATCAGTAGCCTCTTCAGAAATTTTTTCTTCAGACAGGAGCTTCTCTTCGGTTTTCGTCTTTTCAAGCTCATCGGCCATCAGAGAGATTAATTTTTTTACTCCTTTGCCTTTGAGGGCTGAAATCGCTACAAAGGGCAACTTTTCTCGACGAGCTAATTGTCTTAACGACTCTAAATTGGACTTATCTTCACCTAAAAGGTCAATTTTGTTAGCTACAAGAATTTGTCTTCTTTTTAAAAGCCCTGGATTATAGGCCTTTAGTTCTTCAAGAACAATAAAATAATCTTTAACCGGATCTCGGCCGCTATAAGGGGAAACATCAACCAGATGCACTAGAAGTCTGGTTCTTTCGATATGCCTGAGAAATTGAATTCCTAATCCATGACCGAGATGGGCTCCTTCGATCAAACCGGGAATATCAGCCACGACAAAACTCCGATTTTCATCAAGATCGACTACGCCTAAGTTTGGCGTCAGAGTAGTAAAGGGATAGTCAGCAATTTTTGGGCGGGCAGCTGAAATTTTTGAAATGAGGGTAGATTTACCCGTATTAGGAAAACCAATCAACCCCACATCAGCAATTAGTTTTAGCTCAAGAATAAGCTCTTTTACTTCTCCGGGCTGACCTGGTTCTGCCTGCCTTGGGGCTCTATTTGTCGGGGTCACAAAAGAAGCGTTACCTCGCCCTCCTCGACCTCCTCGGGCCACTAAAAATTTTTCGCCGGGTCGGACAAGGTCACAAATTATTTCCCCAGAGACAGCATCTTTAATTACTGTCCCCACTGGCACCTTTAGAATCAAATCTTCACCGGCCTTTCCTTGACAATTGCTCCCTCGACCATGACCACCATTCTTGGCCCGATTAATAGGATGAAAACGAAAATAAGCCAGTGATTTTATTCGATCATCCGCCATGATATAGACCTGTCTCTTATACACATCT
>JAOAFQ010000112.1 GCA_026416195.1 Candidatus Aminicenantota bacterium
TTTTTCACCGCCAACTCCCTATCCTTCATAATATTTAATTTTCGATATTCACTGCCAGGACCATGGCAGACTTCGCAGGTGACGCCTTCGGCTTTAAGTTCAGAGGCCTTCTCGAAAAGAGGGGCATGACATTTTAAGCATTGAGGACTTTCAGTCGGATTCGTTATCCCTTCACTTTGAGCATAAGTTTTGGCTTGAGGTGAAGCAAGGGCCTGGAAGGAGGTGGCGTGGGTTGATTTTTCCCAAATTGGATATTGTTGACCCTGTTTTTCAGATCGATGACACATAGCACATTTAGCCGCCCCCACGTAGGTAAAATTTTGACTGATCAGAAGACTAATTAAAATAAAGCTAGCTACTAATCCGAAGAGAAGGGGTTTTTTCATTTTTATGCCTCCAACTCAAAATTTTAAAATGATCATGCCCTTCTGTCAATATTCCTATATTTTTTATTTGAATGATAGGAAAAATAAGAAATATAACACCCTCAAGATTTTGGCTTGATCGAAAATATTTTATGCTCGGTAATCTGACTACAAGTTGAAATCATTCCCTAAGTTGGCCCTTTAGTTGATTTCAATTATAAGGGTTTTTGGCGAAGTTTCTTGGCTTTTAACCAGAGGGCTATGGCTAAAAGAAAGAGAAACAAGGAGGCAATTACTAAACCCGTTTTTCTTAAGCGAGTTTCCTTTTCGGCTTCAATTACGAAGCTGCTTAATTGTTTCATTATGGCTTGGCTTTCGGTAATTTTCTTTTGAATTTCTGATAAAGACAAGCTATGGATTAGATTGCGAGCCTCTAACCAATAAGTTCGAGCTTGCTGGCCAAGATATTTCGCTTCGCCTATTTCTATGCCCTTCTCACCTATTTTTTCAAGCCTTAAAGAAAGAGCGTCAAGTTGGGAGGCGAGCGAGATGAATTTTTCTCTTAAATTGAAGCCTTCTTTAAAAGCCGATGAATTTTCTTCATGACATTGACGGCAAATGTCCTTTTTCCCGCCTGGGAGTAGCTCGTCCGTAGGGGGCTCAATGCGGTGGTGACCATGACAGGCTTCACATTCGGCCATACCCATCTCATCGAAAGCGGCCTTATGAGGACTTTGGCTAAAAAGGACAGCTGGACTTGGATGGCATTGCCGGCAAACATTTGCCACTGAAGTGCCTTCAGGTGGGAAGGCCCCGTGGTTGTCATGGCAATCATTACAGGTCGGGGCCGATAGATCTTTTTTCTCATAAAGGGCCTGAGCATGGATAGAGGCTCGATAATCTTCTTCTTGCTTGCTTGGCAGAGTATATTCTTTCATTAAGCTTGAATTGGAATGACAACGGCCGCAAGTGCCAGCGATGTTCCAGGCAAAGGTAGCCGATTGGGGCATATAGGCTGATTGAAGACCATGGACTCCGTGGCAATCGGTACATAGAGCAACTTTTGTATCCCCCTTTTTAAAGGCTTGGCCATGATGACTGGTTAGATAAAGCTCAAACTGATCAATTCTTATCGTGGGATTATATTTTCGCATAAAGTTTGCGTCGGAATGACAATAGGCACATAATCCAGGTATTTCTTTCCTGGATGGAATGCCCTTAAAACTTTTGTCTTTAGCTTCGTCCATAGCTTCTTTTTCCGGATTACCCCCATGGCAAGAGGAGCAAGGTAAGCC
>JAOAFQ010000193.1 GCA_026416195.1 Candidatus Aminicenantota bacterium
CAATTGTAAAGGGAAAATAGCCAAAAACACTATGATCTTGAGAAGGAAGCTCCCGCTCCAGTTGACTTATCGTCCCAGAACGGATAACGACAGCCTCAATATGGAATTTTTCCCTCAACTCCATTTGCCATTGATCGCAAAGATAAGGGGGGCAGAGAACACAAAAACGACGAATCTCGCCGCGATCAAGAAGTTCCCGAGCAATTAGAAGGGCTTCTATCGTTTTACCAATTCCGACATCATCAGCTATAAAAATTCTAATTGGGTCAATACGTAAAGACATTAAAAGAGGCACAAGCTGATAAGCGCGCGGACGAACAGAAATTTTCCCAAAAGAACGAAAAGGTCCAGCGCCATCTCGCAGGGAGAGGCGGGCTGCGTTCCAAAGAAGTTCCATTCCAATGAAGTCGCCTGAATCCTCAGGCTTTGGCAGGGGAAAGGTGGCTGGCTCAATCGGATCTAAACCCAGCTCAGCCAAGCGTTTATCGATACCACAAATTTCGGCCTCACCGCCAGTCAGGGGCCGAAGAAGATAAATATTATCATTGGGCGAAGGAACTAATATCCATTCTCGATTTCGACATTTGACAATTGACCCAATACCAAAATCGTTCACTTCCACTCCCTCCCTTCGCCAAAAATATCAGAATATTTTCGAATCTGTTCCTCAAGGTCCTGATCATAGCGAATTACAACAATCCTATAGCCAAGCTCTCTGAGTTCTTGTCTCATAATATTATCTTTTTCTTTTTGTTCTGGCTCATCATGGATGCTTCCATCGCAAAAAATACAGCAATTTGGAGAATAAAAGAAATCAGGGATGCAGTAATAATCTTGAAGCATTTTTTGAGCCTCATCTGGCAAACGGCGCTTGGTCTTATAAAGATGGTCAATGAATTTTCGTTCAAGTTCTGATCTTGTGTCAGTTAAAGATCTCAACCAGCGATAATGTTCTTCGTAATCCCGTCCTTTTTTAATAGGTTCTATATAGCTTTTGGAAAGCCTCATAAGAAATTCTTTAACAAGATGACGATTAAGGAGCGGATAATCTCTTTGGTTGCTATATGAAAGCAAACACTCAAAACAGGCATGGGAACATTCAGGCTTTTTATCTTCGAAAGTAGTCAAATCAAAATGGCATCGTTCAAGGGCAGCATCAGCAATCTGAGCCATAATATTTTCCTCTGTAATCAAACGACCAAGAACGCCAACTCCACCTTCTGAAGCTTCATAAAAGAGAATAGCCCGATGATTACCAGAACCTATACGCTCTGAGGCAATTTCAGATTCCTCGACTTGAAAAACATTTTCAATGCCTCGTTGAAGGCAATATTGGAGGCTGGCCTGAAAATTTAGATCTTGAAGCCCAATTTCTGGAGAAAAATAAACCAGCAAAATATTATGAGTATCTTTGACGAAAAGTGAGACTCGTTTTATTTCAGCCGCCGCCAATGATGGAATTTCCTCCTCATCCTCATCTACGCGAGAAACCCATTGGCCAGTCCTTAAATTGATTAAAAAACCCCGCTCTCGCCGATTCCGCCAACCATGATTAATTCGAAACAACTCAGCTGCTGGAGCATAAATAAGATGGAGAACGGCGCTTGCAGATTCATCGTAGACTAAAGCTTCATGAATCCTCTTTTGACCGCCAGGAGCTGGGGCAAATCGAAAATGGGTGGTAATCTCATAACCAAGACGCCTTCTCTCTTCTTCATCACAAGAAATTCTTTCCCCCTTCCACGTTTTAATGTTAGGCATTTCAAGAAGGCTCACTATTTCGCAGGAGGAAGCATCGAGCTTAGAATTACAATTCTCGCAAAGATCAACGGTGATACTAGATTGATAGTAGCCACAAATCATACATATTTTTGTCGTCGAACATCTTGATTCGAGACCCCCTGGCGGAATGATCACCTGTCCCGCTTCATACTTTCCACCCTCGTGATAGATAATATTTCGAGGGCCAAATTCAGAGATGGCCAAAAAACGAGGCCGAGAGATAAACTCGCCCTCGCCTCTTGGAATGTAAGCTCTAACAGGTAATCGAGGAAAATTATATCCCGGAAGAAATCCTTCACTAGCAAAATATCGATACGGATAAAAATCTGATTCCTCTATTGTCGTATCAAAGTTACAAAGGAGATGCTTCTGATGTTCTGCCTCACGGCGTTGAGCTTCAAGCCTGACTCTTTCTAATCTATCTCTGATTGGATAACGAAGCTTTTCATTAGCTTCTTGCCATTGTTGATCAGCTGCCCGATAAAGCTCTCGCCAACGGTCTAAAGCTCGGTCAAATTCCTCCGGTGCTCTTAAGAGGACATTTTTTAGCCAATCCTTTGAATACCAATCGGCACTTGACTCATCGATATTACAGCTTTTTATAATTTTTTCAGCTACAGACAGACATTCATTAAAACGGGCTGGGGAAAGACGAAGCTGGGCTTTTAAACTCTCTTTTAGAGGATAACCAGGCAGAGCCATTTCTAATAAATCAAAAATTGAATTTCCTAAGCTTAAATTAAGATGGGCCAGCCAAATGGCATGAATATGGGCTCGGACCAAATCTTCGTTACTCAAATCTATTCGAGGCGGCCTGACTACGCCAGACACCATTTCCTGGCGATGACGGAAAAAATATTGGTCATGACCACTTCCAGCTGAACAATAAGTAAGAATCAACGCTGGCTCTCCCCTACGACCTGACCGTCCGCTTCTTTGAGCATAATTGGCGGGAGTCGGGGGAACATTGCGAAGGTGGAGGAGTTGAAGGTCAGCAATATCTATCCCGAGTTCCATGGTAGGAGAACAAAAAAGACAAGAAAGTTCACCATTTCTGAATCTTTGTTCTCGTTCTTGTCGGTCCTCATATTTAACTTGGGCTGAATGAGGCTGAGCCTCAAATTTCTTAAGATAAAGGGCCCCGCTTTGATAAAAATCTCTAAAATATTCATTCGCCTTTCTTAAGGCTTCTTGATATTGGCGATGCTTAACTCGTGCTGTATAGATTGGATCAATGGGTGGGCATTGCCGGTCACATTCACACCATATTAAACCGGAAGCATCTAACTGAGCATACTCTATTTTCTTTTCATTAATGATTTTAACAAGACCGAATGAGGCTAAGACCGATAATAATTTGCGGATAAAGACTGAATAATCTTCCCTCAAAGATAAAGACTTCCGCAAATATCTTCCGATAAGTGTATTTTCAGAGATACTCAAATCTTCCTCAAAGATTCTTTCATACTCAGGAAAGACAAAACGAGTTGCTTTCCGCAATTTTTCTTCTTCATCAAATCCCCATCTCTCATTAATATGTTGAATAACCCTTTTTTTTAACTGAGCTTGATAAGTTTCTTGAAGACATGGAATAG
>JAOAFQ010000200.1 GCA_026416195.1 Candidatus Aminicenantota bacterium
CCTGCTATTATCAATGTTGGCGCAGCTTTAGCTAATGCCTTTTTTGATCTAACCGGGATTCGTCTTACTCGATTGCCTTTATCTAGGCAACGGGTCCTCCAAGCTTTGAAAGAAAAGAAATAAAATAAAAAATTTGAGGAGGAGGAAATGCCGTTAGTTCAGACTTATCTTTGGTCTGGCATCGATGATGAAACAGTTAAAAATATTGTTATAGGAATAACCAAGGTTTTTACTGATATGGGGTTTCCTGAAGAAGCTGTAAGAGTGATAATTCATGAGGTGCCAAAAAGTCGATGGGGAATTGCTGGCGAATTAGCATCGGAAAGGAAATCTACTAATAAAAAAATTAAATAAATTTTTTTACCTAAAGGATTTCAACTTATTATTTTTTTAATCTTAGGGCTGATCAATTAGCTTAATCAATACTTGAAATATTGATGGATTCATTAAAAAATAATTATAAACTTTTCAATAAGGATAAATCAACATGACCGAGAAAGAAATCGATCAAGTTTTGGAAAGAATAAATTCTTGGCCACGTCTTGCCTTTCTTCATTTGCCAACCCCACTTGAATTTCTAACCAATCTTACTGAGATCTATAAAGGACCAGAAATTTATGTTAAGCGTGATGATCTTACGGGTCGAGGTTTTGGGGGTAACAAATCAAGAAAATTGGAATTTATTATAGCCGATGCTCTCAAAAAAGGTTGCGATTCTCTGGTGACCTGGGGAAGTTATCAGTCGAATTGGTGTTTCCAATTAGCCCTAGCCTCAAGGCGCTTTAACTTAAAGCCAATTCTTATTCTCTTTTATCCAGATAAAGAACCTGAGAATGAAGGTAATCTCTTACTAAATCGTTTGCTTGAGGCAGAAATTTATTTCTCTCAAGTCCCAGCTGGTAAGGTTGTGTCAAGGGATTTTGCTCTTGATAAAATTAAAGAAATATTACCCGAACTGACAGCTAGAAATCTTCATCCTTATATCGTCTCTGTCGGTGGCTCAATGCCCCTTGGTTCAATGGAAATACCCTTGGGAGCTGTGAGTTATCTTCTTGCTTTTTATGAGGCGTGGAGACAAGCCAAAAATAGAGGGATTTCTTTTTCTTATGTCATTCACGCTTCGGGTTCAGGAGCAACTCAAGTCGGCCTCCTGCTCGGAACTAAAATATTTTCCCCCAAAACTAAGGTTATAGGGATAAGTGTTTCGGATGACAAGGCTTATTTGGCTCAGGAAGTGAAGATAATAGCTGAAGCATCAATTCAAGCTTTGTCTTTGAAAATCGTCATTGAAGATGAAGATATTATTATTCTTGATGATTATTTGGAAGGTGGTTATGGAATTTTCTCGCCTAAGGTTACCCAAGTTATAAAATTGCTTTTACAAAAGGAAGGGCTTGTTCTTGATCCGGTCTATACAGCTAAGGCCATGATTGGTCTGTTAGATCTAATCAGGCGTGGCTTTTTCGAAAAAAATGACAAAATTCTTTTTTTTCATACCGGGGGAGCCCCGGCCCTTTTTGCTTATGGTTCCCAAATTCTAAGTCAATAAGATTAGTTGATTTTTGGAGAGTTAAATTGAAAGAAATGAGCCGACCAACTTTGGGCGATGTTCTCGAAGCGAGAAAAACTATCGCTGCTTTTCTTTCGAGAACGCCTCTTTATTCGTATCCCCAAATCAATCGTCTCGTTGGGACTGAGGTTTATATAAAACATGAAGATCATCAGCCGACTCGATCCTTCAAAGTAAGGGGTGGGATCAATTTTCTAGCTCATTTAAGCCCAGAAATGAGAAAAAAAGGGGTCATTACGGCTTCAACTGGAAATCATGCTCTTTCGATTGCTTATGCTTGTCGACTTTTTGCCGTTGAAGCCACCATTGTTATGCCTCAAGGAGCTAATCCGGTTAAAGTTATGGCCGTAGAAAATCTTGGAGCCAAGGTAGTTTTTTATGGAAAAATATTCGAGGAAGCTAAAGAGTTTGCCGAACGTGTCGCTGCGGAAAAAGGAATTCGCTTTATTCATCCGGCAAATGAGCCTTGGTTAATCGCTGGCGTCGCTACTTACGCCCTTGAAATATTTGAAGACCAGCCTCAAATTGAGGCTATTATTGTTCCTGTGGGTGGAGGCAGCGGTGCGAGCGGTTGTTGTTTAGTTAAAGAAGCCTTGGGAAAAAGAGCAAAAGTGATTGGAGTCCAGGCTGCAAAGGCGCCAGCGGCCTATCTTTCTTGGAAAGAGAAAAAAATTGTTACTGCTTCAATGGCAACAGTAGCCGAAGGTCTTCAAACCAAAATGGGCTATGAACTAACCCAATCGATCCTTTGGGATCTCCTTGACGATTTTATTCTAGTTACTGACGAGGAAATGGAAGAATCCATTTGGCTTTACTTAGAAAATATAAGAACTTTAACCGAGCATGCTGGGGCTTCGCCCTTGGCCGCCGCTTTAAAAATGAAAGACCAACTAAAGGGCAGAAAAATAGCTCTTATTCTTTCTGGTGGAAATTTGAGCCCAAATAGTCTGCGTCATCTTCTTCTTAAGTTTTCATAGGGCCAGAGAAACGAGAGCCTCTTCAAGACATGGTAGCCTTACAGGAATAAGACTTATTTTTCCCCTTTCTTTTACTGGAGATAAATCCTTTAAGCCGCTCCCGGTGATCACTAAAACAGCTTCTCTTGGCTTGACCTCAGGATTAAGACGACGCCACTTTTTTAAGCCAGCCAAAGTTGTGGCTGAAGCAGGGTCACAAAATAAACCCTCGAAAGAAGCCAATTCAGCTTGAGCCCTCATAATTTCTTCATCAGTTACCCCGATCATCTGACCGCCGTATTGATAAAGGAGTTTTAAGACCAAACGCCCAGCTGGCGGAGAAGGATTGGAAATAGCATGGGCTAAAGTTTGAGGATTCTTTACTGGAATTATATCGGTTAAATTTTTTTCCCAAGCTTCAACAATAGGAGAACAGCCTCTAGCCTGAAGACCGATAAAATGAGGTAATTGACGAATGTAACCCTCTCTTTTGAGCTCGAGAAAGCCCAGGAGAAGACCCACTAGATGACCACCAGAACTTACTGGAACAAAGAGGTATTCTGGGGCTTTTTGGCCCAATTGAAAATATATTTCGAAGCTAGTTAATTTGTACCCCTCTAAGCGATAAGGGTCACATGAATTGGCAAAATAAATCCCAATCTTTTTCCCTATTTCATAGCTTTGTTTAAAAAGCCCACCATAATCACCTTTGACGCTTATAAGATGAGCTCCATATACACCCGTAGACAGAGTTTTTTCAAAGGAGGCGTCTTCTTTGAGTAGAATAAAGGTTTTTAAACCGGCTTTAGCCCCGTAAGCAGCGGTTGAAGCAGCCATATTGCCAGTTGAAACAGTCCCAATCTTTTTAATTTGACCAGCAACAGCCTTTTGAATCACCACGGCAGTTCCCCTGTCTTTAAAACTATGAGTTGGATTGGCCATTTCATTTTTGGCATAAATAGGGAAAGGTGCTTCCAATTTTTTCTCGAGACGGAAAAGTCTAATAAGAGGAGTATTTCCTTCGCCTAGAAGCAAATTTTTATTTATTCGAGATAGAGGTAGAAAAGACTTGAACTTTTCTAAACAAGAGGGACGGCTAAGATCAAAACGACGTCCCTTTTTTTTAGACCAGACAATAAGAGGTGAATTGCATTGTCGACAAAAGGGAAAATAAATATCCGGCTCATAGATCATTTCACAATTAAGACAAGACCATTTTTCCATTGAGCCTCCTTTTTTCAAAGTTTATCTTGATCAGGAGAAATTGGCAATCAGAAAATAAACCCGGTAGTATTTTACTTTAGACATTTATTAGTCAGAGATAAAATATTTAATTAATTTCTTAAGGTCTGAAAATGAGTCGAAAAAAAAGAAAACTTTTTCAGGATGAAGACTTTATGCGATTGGCTTTGCAAGAAGCGCAAAAAGCAATGAATAAGCAAGAGGTCCCGGTTGGCGCAGTCATTGTCACTTCAGGGAAAATCTTGGCTCGAGCTCACAATCAACCTCTTCGCCGTTCTGACCCAACAGCTCATGCTGAAATTCTCGCTTTAAGGACAGCTTGCCGCCGAGTAAAAAATTATCGATTGCCTGAGGCTGAGCTTTATGTTACCTTGGAACCCTGTGCTATGTGCTTGGGAGCGGCAATTCAAGCTAGGTTAAAGCGAATCATCTACGCTGCCTCAGATCCCAAAGCCGGGGCAGTCAAATCGGTCTTGACTTTTCCTTGGGAAAAGCTTAATCATCAACCCCAAATCGAGGGAGGACTTTTAGAGAAAGAAGCTGCCTCTCTGTTGAAAGCTTTTTTTCAGGCTCGACGCCAAAAGAAAAAAGAAAAAGATGACCAAAATTGATTTCCAAGAAGGTGAATGTTAAATTTTGATTAGGCCATGGAGAGGTGGCCGAGTGGTTGAAGGCGACGGTCTCGAAAACCGTTATCTCCTCCAAGGGAGATCGCGGGTTCGAATCCCGCCCTCTCCGCCATTATTTAAATTTTTAAAAAAGCCCTTTTTTATCTTTTAGCTTTAAGGAGGAAATAATCATCATGAAATTTATTCCCATTATTCTCATTGGTTTTGGCCCAGTTGGTCAAGCCTTGGTTAGTCTAATCAGAGAAAAATCAGCTGAACTGAGAATAAAATATAATCTTGACCTGAATTTAAGGGCAATTCTAAGAAGGGCATCGGCCTTCCTTTCCTTTTCAGATCAACTTTCCGACGATTTTAATTTAATTGATAAACTAAATGACATAACTTTATGGCAAAAGAAACCACCCCTTGATTGGCTATTGAATCAAAGCCCCACTGGAGTATTGTTTGAAGTTACAGATTCTGATTTAAAAACAGGCCAACCGGGATATGATCATATCAAACAGGCTTTGCAACATGGCTGGCATGTGATTACTGCCAATAAAGGACCTCTTCTATTATATTATTCTGAACTCCATTATCTAGCCAAGATTAAAAATTTAAAATTAAAATTCAGTGGAGCCACGGCGGCGGCTCTTCCAGCCCTCGACATTGGTCGAATCTGTCTAGCCGGATCGAAAATTCTCAAAATCGAGGGCATTTTAAATGGAACCACTAATTTTATTTTAACTAAAATGGGCGAAGGATTTAGCTATAATGAGGGGCTTAAAGAAGCTCAAGAAAAGGGAATAGCCGAGAAAAATCCAGCTTATGACCTTGAGGGCTGGGATACAGCAGTCAAACTAGCTTTATTAGCCGCAGCCTTGTTGGATACGCCTATTAAACTTGAGGAAATCGAAATAGAGGGAATAACTCAAATTAGAACTGAAGAAGTTAGCCAAGTTCTTGCCCAAGGTAAAAAAATCAAGCTTTTAGGCAAGCTTTACTTTCAAAATGGTAGACTTAGGGCTTCTGTAGGGCCAGAAGTCATTGATCAATCTCATCCCCTTTTTCTAGTTGATTACACTAATAAAGGCCTTACTTTTTATACTGACACCATGGGGGAAATTACCATTATTGGTGGCCGGTCGAATCCACGAGGGGCAGCTGCTGCCATGTTAAAAGATTTAATAAATATTTATCACCCTTTTTAGCTTTGCTAAAAAGCCGATTCCTCTAAAATAAAGGTTTTTAAGTTAATTAAGGCTTATTAATCTGTTTAGTTAAAGAGAAGAAAATCAGGATTACTCCAAAAGAGAATTGACCAGAAAATTCTTTTTTGATAACTTGATTAGGTCAAAATAAAGATTTTTTATCTTACTAATTAAAATGGAGAGGTGTCCGAGTGGTTTAAGGAGCACGCTTGGAAAGCGTGTGTGTGCTTAAAAAGCGCACCGCGGGTTCGAATCCCGCCCTCTCCGCCAACATAAAAAATCGCCAAGCTCAAGGAGATTAAAAAATTAGGAGGAAAGGAGTTTTTTATGGACACAAGAGATTTTATTATGATTGAGGATATGTATGGAGCTCATAACTATCATCCCCTTGATGTTGTCCTTTCTCGCGGTAAGGGTGTCTGGGTCTGGGATGTGGATGGCAAAAAATACTTGGATTGTTTAAGTGGCTATTCAGCTGTCAATCAGGGCCATTGCCATCCCAGAATTGTTCGTCGCCTTCAGCAACAAGCCAAAAAGTTAACTTTGACTTCTCGGGCCTTCCGCAATGATCAATGGCCTCTATTGGCCAAAGAGCTCTGTGAGCTCCTGGGTTATGAAATGGTTTTACCGATGAATTCTGGTGCTGAAGCCGTAGAAACAGCCCTCAAATTAGCTCGGAAGTGGGCTTATCAGAAAAAAGGAATCCCAGATGGGGAAGCCGAAATTATAACTTGTGCCAATAATTTTCATGGCCGAACCATAACCATCATTAGTTTTTCCACAGAACCTTTATATCGCCGGGAATTTGGACCTTTTACTCCAGGATTTAAAGTAATCCCCTATGGCCAGGCCGAGGCTCTGGCCGAGGCTATAACTCCAAAAACAGCGGCCTTTTTGGTTGAGCCCATTCAGGCTGAAGCGGGTATTATTATCCCGCCATCTGGTTATCTGAGAAAGGCGTGGGAAATTTGTAAAGAAAAGAATATTCTTTTTATCGCTGATGAAATTCAGACTGGGCTAGGCCGGGTAGGGAAAATTTTGGCCTGTGAATATGAGGGAATAAAACCAGATGTGGTTGTTATTGGTAAATCGTTAGGCGGTGGTTTAATTCCTATTTCGGCCACCCTTTCTAGTCGGGAAATAATGGGAGTGTTTAGGCCAGGAGAGCATGGTTCAACCTTTGGTGGTAATCCGCTTGCTTGTGCTGTGGCTCGGGAAGCTTTAAAAGTAATCCAGGAAGAAAAGTTGCCAGAAAGAGCTGCTTCGCTTGGCGAATTCTTCTTGAATAAGTTAAGGACAATTAAGAGCCGATATATCAAAGAAGTTCGCGGAAAAGGCCTTTTAATTGGGATCGAATTAAAGCCAGAAGCCGGAGGAGCCCGACGTTTTTGTGAAGCTTTGAAAGAAGCTGGACTTCTTTGTAAAGAAACCCATGAGCATGTCATCCGTTTCGCCCCGCCTTTGGTCGTCAAAGAAAAGGAACTTAGATGGGCCTATCAACAGGTAAAGAAGGTTTTTAAACAATTTAATTAGGCATCTGTCCTTTTTTGAGGACAAAAGAATAAATTGTTTTTCTGGGGAAGGTTGGTCTAATTTTTGCTTTCTAAATTCATCAGATCATTATAAAATAAAAATATAGGAGTTGGGCTAATGAAAGGAAAAAGAAGAATTTTAAAATTGAGCCTTATTCCAATGCTCATCTCCTTAACGATAAGTTGTTTAATTTATATTCCTTTTGAAGAAAGGTGGCCAGAATCGAGAGAAACCTATCCATCCCCAGAAAGGAGGCAATCTTTTAATCAAATCGATACTACTTTTATTTACAATTACTTAGCTACCTTTGGTTATTGGGTCTACTTATCCCCTTATGGCCATGTCTGGATTCCTAGATATGTTCCTTACAATTGGCGACCCTATACTCATGGTCGATGGGTCTGGACCGAGGCTGGCTGGTTATGGGTTTCCAATTTTGAATGGGGTTGGCTTGTCTTTCATTACGGTCGTTGGGGCTGGCACAATCGTTTGGGATGGTTTTGGGTTCCAGGGACTATTTGGGCCCCTGCTTGGGTCATCTGGGCCTGGAGTGATCTTTATGTTGGTTGGGCCCCAATTCCACCTGAGATCGATTGGATACCTGAGGTTGGTTTAGCCGTAATAAGAATTGAACCTCCTTGGCATGGCTGGATTTTTGTTGAAGGACGCTACTTTTTAACCTCTTATCTTGATCGTTATGTTCTTCCTCCTGAACGTAACCGAACAATTCTCAATTTTACGGTAAATAAAAGAAGTCTAGTTCCAAGAGGGACTACCATTTTTAATGAAGGAGTTGAACCTAGCCTAGTTTCCAAATGGACTAAAACAGAAGTTAGAAAATATGAGCTCCGGGAAGCCTCTCGGCCCGTTAGAGAATCTATTCAGGTTAACACTGTAATTATTCCAAGACCTTCTATCTCAAAAAGCGAGGTCGCTAGACCTAATCAAATTCATGAGCCGGAAAAGGTTCAACAAGAATTGGAAAAAGAAAGACCGAGGCTTTTTCGCTTTGAACAATTTGAAATGGAAAGAGAAAGACTCGAAAGGTCCCAGAAAGAGGAAGAAAATTATTTAAAAAGGAAAATGGAGGAGGAAAAAAGTCAAGTTAGGGATGAGGTCGCAAAACAGGAAATTGAACGTCGTTATAAGACTCAGTTGGAGCAGTTAAAAAAACATCATCAGGAGGAGAGGAAGGAATTAGAGGAACGCCAAGAAGAGCAAAAAAAGAGGCTAAGTGGAGACCCTGGACAAAAAAAGAAGGCTAAAAATAATTAAAAAAGACATTTTTTCAAGGTGATGGTTTCTTAAAAGTAATTACCGTAACTGAAAATAAGATTATTATTCCGCCAATTAGAGTTCGAAAGGAAGGAACTTCTTTAAGCAGAAAATAAGCGAGGATAATTCCATAGACAGGTTCAAGAGAACTTATAATAGCGGCGGTAGAGGCAGATATTTTTTTCATTCCTTGGATAAAAAGAGAATGAGCTCCTGCTGTGCAAATTATACCTAAAAAGGCCAGCCTGAAAAGGTCGATAGCGGCGGGGAAGGAGTATTGGGT
>JAOAFQ010000211.1 GCA_026416195.1 Candidatus Aminicenantota bacterium
GTTATGAGAAGGCGCCTGAGTTTTCGCGCGAGTTTACAGGTTTAAAGGTCAGTCTCACGAAGATCCATCGTTTGGCTTGGGAGGAGGGGGAGAGGCCGAGGCGATTGAAGGAAAGCCGTGGGGGAGAGTCTTTGGACGGGGGGAGGAATTAGGAGAAGGGGCTCTCGAAGGGCCTGAGGTTTTATATCTCCAGGTTGATGATACTGGGGTTAATGATCGGGAAAGAAAGGGATGGATAGAGTGTCGGGTAGGCGCAAGTTTTTCTCGGCGGGCGCGCCTTTCCAAATGTAGGGTCTGGCTCAAGGTTCAAAAAGAGGGGGATGAGCTGGTACCGACATGAAGTCAATTCTCTGCTTGAGCTGCGCTTGTTGAAACTTAATGGGGAGTGGGATGCCTACTGGAATCAAAGAAGAGCTGGCCTGCTAGGCCAATTAAAGGTCATCACGGAAATAAAGATGCTTACTATCACTCTTTTTCCATTGGAAAACATTAGCACCTTTTGTTATAAAAAATGATCTTTCTATCTTGGCTAACCCAAAAGAAGCTCACATTTCTCCTTTCTATCTTGAAGGCTGGTCGCAATGAATTATCCCAATTTTTTGAATTTCAATAAATATTCATATAAAATTTTCTCTAAAGTTTGTTCTGACAGAATTTCTTCAACAGAAATATTTTTTATTGAGCCATATGCTTTGATTTTTTTTATGGCTCCGGCTAGGGCTCTTATATCATCTTTAATATTCCTTGCCATAAATTCGATAATTTTTTCAGGAAGGCTTATTTTCTCTTCTTCACATTTTCTCTTTACATAAGCTATCTTTGTTTCATAACAGGGTGGCTTAAGCTCTACCGAAAGCATAGACTTATATATAATTTTTTTTAATTTTAGAAAGCTCTCAGGAAAATCAGAACAGGTCATAACAATCTGTATCCCCCATTTATAAGAACTATCGATCAACCGGATAGTTTCTTCAGCAGCCTTTTCTCTTTTTAATAGAAAGTGAACGTCATCAATAAGAAGAATATCAAGATTCTTAAAGCTTTTTCTATATATTTCTATGTTTCCTCTACGGATTTGATTTGCCAGATCAAAGAGCAGTTTCTCAGTAGTAATATATTGAACACATAATTTGGGATGATGGAAGAAAATATAATTACCAATCGCATTTAGCAAATGTGTTTTCCCCACTCCACTGCCACCATAGATTAAGAGAGGGTTATATGCTTTCCCAGGCCAGATAGCAACTTTTGCGGAGGCGCAATAGGCATAACGATTGCTTGGGGCAACAATAAAACTATTAAATGTATAGAGAGGATTTAGCCCCGTCTTCTCATAGCAATATTTATTTCTTAGCCACGACATATCGAGAATAGGTCTTAGAAGAAAAAGCAAGCCAAATTTTGATCCTCTTTTAAGGAACTCTCTTCTCTTGGTTCTTTCTAACATTCAGATATCCTTTCTTGATAAGTTTTTCTATTTATGATGTTGATTTTGAAGCAACTTTCCGCTTATTTTTTGGGTTTTGTATTTAATTTTATTATGAAGTTGATTTAATCTTCAAGCAGTCGAATTGCCTCGTGTTCCGTAAAAATCAAAAGCAGACGTTGGGGGAAAGCTAAACAAGAAACTCCGCGACTTTTTGACCATTTTTCAAGACCATCAGTTTCTTATCCGGGATAAACGCCACTACAACGCTATCGCCGGGTAAATATTTAAGTTTATCTAGCCTCCTCTGAAAACTCAAGATACCGTTTTTTTTTGACCTTTCGGGAATAATGAAGAAAAAAGACTACATCCAGGTCGGTTTCTAACAAAGGTTTCAATCTGCTTCTCCCCGACTCTACAGCTTTTTCCCAGCGGCCAAAAGGTCTCTCGCCTGTCTCCAAATGAATCCTCTCTCGATTGTAATAATCACAGATCTCATCAACTATCTTTTGAGCTTCCTTAAAACTTCTAATTTTATTTCGCTCCCAAAAATAAGGTCATCGGCATCGAAAATAATCAAAGGCCTTCTCCACCTTACCCTTGACCTCTACTGAGTCGCAAGTAGCCTAAATAAGGCTAATATCTAACATTCTTAAAGCTCGCTTAAATTGGCTATCGACCTCATCCAGGCCAACGCGATAATGGACATGGACACCTTGATGGTCGACAAAGCGAAAAATCTTATGTTGGTCAACATAATAGGCCTGAGGCCGGCCATAAAGCTCCATTAGCTCCCTGACTACCTGAAGATGAGCCTAAGTGGTTTTTTTAAATAGTTGGGCCGCAACGAAAAGTCTGGAATAATCATCTTTGGTCAAGATCAGATATTGATAGCCGCCAAGAGACGGTACCCAGCAGGGCAACGAACAATCGTGCTGGAAAAGAAAACCTGGCCCTGGGGTCTCAAAGCGAACAAAAGACTTTCCTCAGGCCGGCCTTGATAATAGCCATGCCTTAAAGCAAAAAGGCGAATCGTCAAGCGATGAAAGGGATGACCAAATCGCTTCTCAGCGTCCTCAGCTAAAACCGCCAAGTTGAATCTGCCTTTGAATAGCTCAGCTTGGTGAGGGATAAAATCAAGCTCTTGACAGAGTCACCTTTCTTCCTGCTCAGTTAACCAATGAAATGAAATCTGCTTTCGGCCATGAAGAGAAAAGGGGTCCTTGGCGATTAAGCAATCCAGCCATCGCTTGCGAAGTCTATAAAG
>JAOAFQ010000212.1 GCA_026416195.1 Candidatus Aminicenantota bacterium
CTGAAGGGGATAGCTTTTGACCAGACCTGGTCGCTAAGAAAACCATCCAAATGTGGCGCCTGTTTCTACCGGACTTCCAGGATTTTTATCTTTGAATCTTGTGAAAAGGTTAACCTCCTGCAAGTAAAAAATTTTATTCGGTGTAAGCTTCGCTCCTGCTTCTTGAAAAAAACGAATCGATCAATTATATTTTTTTAGCGTCCTAAGGGCCGGAGTGGCGGAACTGGCAGACGCGCTGGACTCAAAATCCAGTCCCTCCTCGGAGGGGTGTGGGTTCGATTCCCTCCTCCGGCACTCTCTTTAATCCGCAAGCTGGAGGCGGTAGATTGATTCGTCCACTTTCTTGCCGCTGACATTATCGCGGAGCGTCAAGGAAACAAGGATGGTGCGGCCATCATTACTCCAGGCACTGCGAGTTACTAAGGGATGAGATTTTCCCCAATCTTCATCCACAAAATAAGTCAATCTGGTTAAAACTCGGCCGCGGCGATCCATAAGATAGAGGTCAGTTGAAAGTTCCTGAACAATAAAGGAATTAATTTCTGTTCCCGATTTTTTCCAGGCTTCATTTAGCCGCCATTCATAATTAACATCAAAAAGATTGGCCATAAAGGCAATTAAATTGTGGTCAGGCGAGACTGAAGCCTGTTCTTCATAAAATTTTGGGGTTTTGGTTAGGTTTCTTAGGCTTTGAAGTCGACCATTTCGGCTAACTTCAGCCTCCCAGATATCGAGGCGATAGGCAGGATAGGGGAGACGGGAATAGCCTATATCGGCCGCAAAGATTATTTTATTATCAGCTGTCCAAAATTGAGGTTCAAAGATAGCGCCATCGCGGAGGGGGTGAGACCTTATTTCAACTAACTGAGGCTCGCCTAAACTCCAATCTATCCGGGCTGTTTTTAAGATCCATTGAGCAAAGGGATAACGGTCAAATGGCCTGGCGCCACCTATTTTCTCAGCCCAGCAGAGCCTTGTTCCGTCAGGAGAAAATTTAGGATAAAGAACACCGCTTTCGATGTCGTCAGCCGTAAAATCAGTTAATTTTATCCAAAGAGAACCATCTGCTTTGACGAGGAAGAGGTTATTCCACCAGCCGGCGCCAGGTTCAGCTAAAGCTCGAGCTTCAGGCATGGTTCGTGTGTATTTCCAAGAAATGTTATTCGGGATTTCAACTTCAGTTACAAACCATTCGCCTGATGGGTGCCAATCAGAAGCTCCTTTATGAACCCGAGGAATCCAGGTTGGTTCAATCCCGATGGCTTTTAATGGCCGAGTGCTAAGGGGAATAGCTTCTGCCTCAGGGTTGTCGGCCATTTCATCAACTTTGTAAAGTTGCCATATCCCCTGATTATCGCGACGCATGAAAATGACTTCATTGGTGCGAGGATGCCAGGCATCTAAAGCTGCATTGGCTAAAAATTTTTCCATATCGGCCACCGTGACTTCTTGAGATATATCAGCTTTCGGGATTGAACTTCCCTGGATAAAGGAAATAACTATTGGAAATCCAAGAAAAATCAAACTAAATAAAAATTTTCTTTTTTTCATTTGGCCACAAATTATCAAATTGTCATCCTTTTTTCAATCAAAAAGCAGATAGCAATTTAAGTTTTTTAACTTTTCATTTTAAGAATCATTTGGCATATTTATTTTAATTTAATTTAATTTTAATTTAATTTTCATTGTCTTGATAAAAAGGATTTAGCTTCATCAACAAGGCCAATCATTTCTCACTGGATAAGGGAAATTGGGACAAAATCTCGGTGATTTTTCCCCGAGCTAGTCGGCTCGAATAGGCATGAGCTGTTGATGTTGGACGAAGCCGATGAGAAAGCCAAATCCATAGCTGGGTTGACTCCAATATAAATCGAGATCATCCAAATTTACTAATTTATTAAGTCAGTAAAGGTTTAAATTCATTATTGGATTGATCAACCATCTTGACAACTCTTTCTTTGTTTAGTTGGCTTAATCCATTAAGTTGGCCAATGTGAAAAAACTTGCTTTTTATGGTAAAAAACCTTTAAGAAAATTAAAAGCTAAAACGATGGGGAGGAGAAATGAATTATAAATTCAAGCAAAATTTACTAAATAAAAATAATGTTATTGAAAATAGCTTCTTTGGCTTAAAGAAGAAACGTCCCTTTAGTAGTTTAGAAGATTGTAGCTTTGTTCGAAAAATTAGCTGTCTTGATATCTTTTTGATTATAAGTCTTTTCTTATGGGGTATTTCCTTAAGCGCTTGTCAAGCCAAAAAAGGCGAGGTTTCGACCGAAAGGGTTAGGACAGAAGCTTCTGTTAAGCCTGGAATAGAAGTTTTTTTAGAAAAGCATCTAGATTTAATAAGAGGAAAAAAGGTAGGGCTTATTACTAATCCTACCGGAGTCGACAGTCAGCTTATCTCTTCGATTGAGCGCCTGAGTTTAAGACCGGAGGCGAAGCTTGTGGCTTTATACGGTCCGGAGCATGGGGTAAGAGGCAATGCCCAAGCCGGTGAATATGTTCCTTTTTATGTAGAGAAAAAATATAAATTACCTGTTTTTTCCCTTTATGGACAATCGTTTAAGCCGCCTCAAGATATGCTTCTTCATCTTGATGAGTTTATGCGAAATTTTGATACAACCGAAGCTGGAAAAATACCTGAAGAATCAATGGTAAAAGAAATTGAGGTTATGCTTTTTGATCTTCAGGATGTCGGCACCAGGGTTTATACCTATATTGCTACTATGGCCTATGCCATGGAGGCGTGCGCTGAAGCTGGCCTTCCCTTCATTGTGTTGGATCGTCCCAATCCGATTAATGGACAAGCAATGGAAGGTCCGATTCTTAAATATCCTGAATTTAGTTCTTTTATTGGGCTTTACCCTATTCCATTACGCCACGGAATGACAGTGGGCGAGCTGGCCTTGTTAATCAATGATAAATATTTAAAGAAAAAAGCGAAACTTTTTGTTATTCCCATGGAAGGCTGGAAAAGAAAGATGTGGTTTGACGAAACTGGTTTGCCTTGGGTTATTCCTTCGCCCAATATGCCGACGCTGGACACAGCCACTGTTTATCCCGGCCAGGTTCTTTTTGAAGGAACCAATGTTTCTGAAGGTCGTGGAACTACCAAACCTTTTGAACTCTGCGGCGCGCCGTGGATTGATGGCTATGAACTTGCTAAAAAGATGAATAGCTTAAATTTGCCAGGCGTTCGCTTTCGAGAAGCATGGTTTACCCCTACTTTTTCTAAATATCGAGGCGAACTCTGTGGCGGAGTTCAGATTCATGTGTTCAATCGCGATCTTTTTCAAC
>JAOAFQ010000027.1 GCA_026416195.1 Candidatus Aminicenantota bacterium
GGCCATGGCCTGAAGCCATTGCCCAAAAACCACTGAAGAATCTCGGCTGGCCCAGCCCCCCAGAGGTTTACCTGGGGCAGGCAAGCCGGCCGCTCGTCGAAACCCACAGAGAATGTCGTCATCGGAAAGACTAAGATAATAATCCCGAGCTGAAGCATACTGCCGCTGCCATCGACTGGCCAGGAGTTTTACCCCTTGGTAATCAAAAGGAGAAATAGCTATTTTGCCTTTAATTGAGAGGCCCGAAGAGATTAAGGGCCATCCTGACAAGACAGGCCACTTCGAGGGCTTTAACCAATCCATCTCTTTTGGAGTTAACCATAAGCTAGATGAAGTGGCGGCGATATATCCCATTCTTTCAAAAAATTCACGACGTCTCATTCCTCTTTTCATCGTCTCTCCTTTCTTAAAACAATCATCAATTAGCTTATTAAGCAAGGTCGATTTATTCAATTGAAATTTTTTTATAAATTAGTCTGGACTTTAAGAGGATGAAGTACCTAGAGCTTATTTATGCACATATCTGGTTACCGCCAATAAATCTTTTTTGGAGAAAAAATAAAAATCGAAAATCGACTTGATTAAAAAAGCCTTATTTCATTTCGTCATTTAATAAATTTATTTAATAGTTTTAAGTGAACAAAAATTTTGTTTCAGAGTTGACAAAAAGTAGTTACCTTTATATTTTCTTAAAAAAAAGTAATTGATAAGATAAAAAAGGAGGCAAGAAATAACTACTATAAAAGATATCGCTAAAAGAGCGGGAGTTTCCATCGGTACGGTTGACCGGGTTCTTCACAATCGGGGCCGAGTTTCCCCTAAAACTAGGGAGAAAGTAAAAAGAATAATTGAGGAACTTGGCTATCGACCCAATATGTTCGCTAAAAACCTTAAGCTGGGCCGAAATTTTACTTTCGGTGTCCTCATGCCCTTACCCTCTCAAGATAGCGGTTACTGGAGTTTGCCTTTAAGGGGCATTAACCGAGCAATGGACTATCTTTCTGGTCACAGAATTGAGTTAAAATATTTTTTTTATGATAAATATTCCCAAGGAACATTTTCGGTGGTCGCAGAGGAAGTTCTTAAGGCCAATCTAGACGGCTTGCTTATTGCGCCTGTCCTCTCCCGGGTTTTTGATAAATTTATTCAACAAATTCCCGAGGGTATTCCTTACATCTTTTTTGACTCTTTTATTCCTGGAGCTAACTATCTCGCCTACATCGGCCAGGATAGTTTCCAAAGTGGTTTGCTTTCCGGAAAGTTAATCCATCTTCTTATTCCACCTCGAGCTTCAGTGGCTGTAATCAAAGTCATGCCCGAAGATTATCATATTGAGGAGCGAGTTAATGGCTTCTTAGCCTATTTTCGAAATTTCCCCTATGTGCCGGTCCATGTTTATGAAATGCATGGCAACATTGACAGAGAAGGCTGTGATCGCCTCGTAAAAAAAATTTTACACGATTACCCTGATCTTAAGGGTATTTTCATCACTAATGCCAGCACCCATAAAATTGCTGAAGCCATCAAAGAATTAAATTTAGCCCCAGGTGAAAGAATTAAAATTGTTGGTTACGATGTTATTGAGAATAATGTTCGGTTACTTAAAGAAGGAATAATTGATTTTCTTATTAGTCAGCAATCAGAAAAGCAGGGTTATGAAGGCATCATCAATCTCTATCGCCACGTTGTTCTTGGGGAACCGGTTGAGAAAAAAATAATCATGCAGCTTGATATTGTTACTCGAGAAAATATCGATTATTATCGAAGTTAAATTCGATTGACCGACTATAATCAAAATTGATAATTTCCATATCCGTTAACTGGTCTTTTGGCCAGCCTATAAAATTTCTAGCCTGCCCTTAAAAGTCAGGTAAGTATCTGACTTGGTTTAAGATTCTGCGATTCAAGGCGCGGCGGTTGGAATTTAGGAAATTTTTTATTTAGGCAGGCTGTTCGGACTTCTGGCCACTTTTTAGAAGCTACAGCGGCTTATTATCAAGCGACCGGTAAAACCAAGTTATTCAATGAAGCCAAGGGGAAGCTGATTTAATCGACTTCGGCTATGGTCCTGGCAAGAAAACTTCTATAAAGAAAATATATTTTGGCTTGAATTGGTTATAATTACATGAATGATGAGAAATTCAGGGTCACCCAGTGAACTAAAGCAAAAACTAAAAAAATAAAAATAAAGGAGGTGCTTTTTTGAAAAAGAAAAAGAGACTGAAATTTTTAAGTGGTCAATTGTCTTTTGTTTTTTTGCTGACGACTCTTATGGTCTCTTCTTCCTGCCAGAAAGAAAAACCAAAATTAATAAAAGAAAAGGTCAGTCCTGTTATTTCTTTGGCTGTGTACCCCTTCCCTCTGTCTCAGATAAAAATTCTTGAGGGGCCCTTTCGGGAGATGATTGAAAGAAATCGAAGATACCTCCTTGAGCTTGATCCTGATCGCCTTCTTCATAATTTCCGGTTAAATGCAGGCTTAACCTCTCAGGCTAAGCCTTTGGGCGGCTGGGAAGAACCTAAAG
>JAOAFQ010000190.1 GCA_026416195.1 Candidatus Aminicenantota bacterium
AGCGTCAGATGTGTATAAGAGACAGGGTATCAATATGCCCTATATAATCCTGGAGGGGCTCTTCTTATTCCTGGCAGTCCTCAAGGCAAATCAAGGGCTGATATTCGGGCTTGTGAGGCCTGGGAAGAAACCAAAGGGACAAAAGAAGTAATAATTGCCATTGTGGATAGCGGCATTGATTTGCTCCATCCTGATATTAAAGATAAAATCCGGTCAAGTGGCCGTGATTTTGTTAATAATGATTTTGATGCCACCGATGATCATGGACATGGGACTCATGTCTCAGGTATTGCCGCTGCAGCCACAAACAATAATGAAGGGATAGCTGGTGTTGCCTGGAATTGTCAGGTTTTACCCTTAAAGGTAATCGACAAGGAAGGCTCAGGACTTTATAGTTGGGTGGCTGAAGCCATTATTTGGGCCGCTGATAACAAAGTAGATGTTATCAATCTCAGTATTGGTGGCACCGAACCCTCGCAGACCCTAGAATCAGCTCTCCGTTATGCTTATGAAAAAAACGTGGTAATTATTGCTGCGGCTGGGAATGATGGCGGAAAAGTGCTTTATCCAGCGGCTTATGATAATTATTGCCTCGCTGTCGCCGCTACTGATTACAATGACACGAGGCCTGAATGGTCTAATTACGGACCTGAAATCGATGTGGCGGCCCCTGGAGTTAGAGTAGTCAGTCTCGTCCCAAGGTGGTATTTCGGCCCAGATTCTTTTCCTTACGGCTATGGCACAGGCACTTCCATGGCCGCTCCTCATGTAGCCGGTCTCGCAGCTCTTATTAAGAGCCTAAAACCGTGGCTAAGAGCCAGAGAAATATTGGATGTCATTCGCTACTCTTGCGAAGATGTTAATGCTTTGGCTAATAAGGGCCGCGATAATTTTATTGGCTATGGTCGCATCAATATGGAAAAAGCTTTAGTCCCGATTAAAATAAAAAAATAGGGAATGATTAAATCGCTGCATATTCGAAATTTGGCCACGATCGAAGAAATCGAACTCGAGTTTCAACCTGGTTTTACCATCCTCACAGGTGAAACTGGGGCTGGAAAATCAATTATTATTGATGGCCTCAAGCTTCTTTTGGGTGAGAGGGCCACACCTGATCTTATCCGAACCGGAAAAAAAGAGGCTCTCGTAGAGGCTGTTTTTAAAATAAAACCTTGGTCAAGGGAGTCGACCTTAAATTCTTATTTAGTTGATGGTGAAATTTTTTTGCAAAGATCAATAACGATTGAGGGAACTGGTCGGGCCTATATTAATGGCATTCTAGTTCCAGTCCGCCGATTAAAAGAAATCGCCGATGAACTAGTTGATATTTATGGCCAAAATGATCATGTCTTCCTTCTTCAACTGGAAAATCATCTCAATTATCTTGATAATTATATTGAGGCAATCCCCCTCAGACAAGAAGTAAGCTCCCTTTACCGTTATTTAATAAAGCTGATAGAAGAAAAAGAAGCAATTCAAGAAAAACAAAAAGAAAGAGAAAGGAAACTTGATTTCTTGGCCTATCAAATTGAAGAAATCAAAAGAGCTAATCTTCGCCCTGGGGAATGGGACGAGTTGGTGGCTGAACGCTATTTGCTAAAAAATGCCGAAAAAATTGCCCGTCTTTGCGAAAAGGCTTTGGAAATAGCCTATAACAATGAAAATTCTCTTTTAGCCTTGATCAAACGCCTGACTACTCATCTTGACGAGTTAAGTCAATTTGAACCCAGCTTCAAAGAAATCATTAGCCACCTTGAACCTTTAAACATAATGATTCAAGAAACAGTTCATAATCTTATCCGCTTGGCCGAAAAGCAGGAAGCTTCACCAGATAAGCTGGAAAAAATTGAAGAAAGATTAAGTCAGATAGAGAGACTGAAACGAAAATATGGTGGAGAAATAGAGGATATTCTGGATTATCTCAAAAAAATTGAAGAGGAAAGAAAAGAGCTTTTAAACACGGAGGAAAGGCTATTTGAACTCAATAAGGAAATTGAGTTGACTTTTAAAGAATATCAAAATAAAGCTAACCTTCTTTCCGATAAGAGAAAAAAGGGAGCTAAAGACTTGGAAAAACAACTTAAGAATGAAATAAGCCAATTGGGCCTGAAACAAGCTGAATTCCACATTAAAATCTCCAGTCACCCTTTATCCCTTGAGCAAATTGATCAAATTAAAGAAACTGGCTGGGATGAGGTCGAATTTCTTATTAGCCCTAATCCTGGGGAAGAACTAAGGCCTCTAAGACGAATCGCTTCAGGTGGTGAATTATCCCGAATAATGCTTGCTTTGAAAACTATAGGCAAGGAAACTTCCTTAGGTAAAACTCTAATTTTTGACGAAATTGATTCGGGCATTGGTGGGCAGACAGCCGATTTAATTGCTCAAAAATTACGGACCTTGTCTCAGCGACATCAGGTTGTCTGTATTACCCATTTACCCCAAATTGCCTCTTTTGCTAATCACCATTTTCGTATTGTTAAGAGAGTTGTAGGGGAAAGAACTTTTACTGAAGTCGAAAAACTTGATTTTGAAGAAAGAGTTAAGGAAGTAGCGAGATTGCTGTCAGGACGGAGAATTACCCAAGCCTCGCTCCAAAATGCTAGAGAAATGCTTCGTCATAATCTCAGGAGGGATATTGCTGATTAAATAACTATTAAATCTCAATGAAATCCAATAAATCTTTTTTCTCAAGATGAGGTAAAAAATGAATCGAGTTGATAAAGCCAAAAAATATTTTCAACTCCATTATAACTGTGCTCAATCAGTGCTTCTTGCTTTTGCTCCTGACTATGAATTACCAAAAGCCAAAGCTTCGAAAATAGCTCAGGCTTTTGGTGGTGGTTTGGCCCGACAAGGAGAAATTTGTGGGGCGGTGACCGGAGCG
Organism: Candidatus Aminicenantota bacterium; assembly: GCA_026416195.1. Lineage (GTDB taxonomy): Bacteria > Acidobacteriota > Aminicenantia > Aminicenantales > CALLJL01 > CALLJL01. The sequence goes on from JAOAFQ010000190.1 coordinate 2,888, forward strand.
CTAATGGTTATTGGGCTCAAATATGGGAAAATTAAGCCCGAGGAAGAAGAAGCTCGGGAAAAGACCTATTCGCTCGCTCAGAAATTCTTTTCTTTTTTTAAAGAAAAACATGGAGCTCTATCTTGTCGACAATTACTTGGTATTGATTTAAGCCAGCCAGGTGGCTACGAATTGGCCTCTTCCCAAGGACTCTTTATGTCAGTTTGCCCTTCTCTTATAGCCTCTGCTGTAACAATTCTTGAGGAAATTCTTTAATTTTATTAAGTCATTTGATTTATAGGACCTCGTTTCCTGTGTTTCTTCAGTTTAGGTACTTTATTATTTTTTGTTTTTAAGACAAAAAATTATTATTTTTTACAGCCTGCTATAATATAAAAAGAAAGCCAGAAATATGAATGAAATAAAGATGACCCAAATAAGAGTCGAAGAGCAAGATAAAAAAAATCGGCAAGGCCAAAGTCCGTCTTTCTTCATTCATACTTTTGGCTGCCAAATGAATGAAAGTGACTCTGAACATATCGCTGGCTTACTTATAAGTCAGGGTTGGCAAAAAGTTGAGCTACCAGAAAAAAGTAACTTAGCCATTATTAATACCTGTGCCGTTCGGGCTAAATCAGTTGACAAATTTTTATCTCTCCTTGGCCGATTAAAGGAAATTAAGAAAAAGCGTGATCTAAAAATAGCGATTGTTGGCTGTGTCGCTCAGCTTGAAGGAGAAAATTTATTAAAACTTAGGCCTGAAATAGATTATATTTTTGGCCCTGATAATTATCTCGAAATATTAAAAATTATTAATCATCAAGCAAAAGCAGTAGCTACAAATTGGTCGCACCAATGGCGAGAACATCCCCTGACTCAAATTCATCGGGAAAGCCAAGTAAGTGCTTATGTACCAGTTATGGAAGGTTGCAATAATTTTTGTACTTATTGTATTGTCCCCTTCGTTCGTGGTCGGGAAAAATATCGTCCAGCCCGAATGATTTTAGAAGAAATCAAACGTCTAGCTGATCAAGGTTTTCTAGAGGTTCAACTTCTCGGTCAAAGTATTACAAGCTATCATGATCCAGAATCTGGTAAACCTTTAGCTGAGTTGCTCCAAGAAATCGCTCAAATCGACGGTCTCATTTGGATTCGTTTTATCACCTCTCATCCCAAAAATCTAAGTAAAGAAATAGCTCAGGTAATGGCTACAGAGAAAAAAATATGTCGGCAACTTCATCTTCCTGTTCAGTCAGGTTCAAATTCCATTCTGAAAAAAATGAATCGGGGTTATACTCGAGAGGAATATTTGGAAAAAATAGCTATGCTTAGAGAACTTATGCCTGATATAAGTCTTTCAACCGACATTATTGTTGGTTTCCCAGGGGAAACTGAAAAGGACTTCGAAGCTACGCTTAGGTTACTTGAAGAAGTTCGATTTTCTAATATTTTTTCTTTCCGCTATTCCCCTCGTCCCTTAACCGCTGCTTCTCGTTGGGTTGACGACGTTCCCTTTGAAGTAAAACGACGCCGATTAATAGATCTTCAAAATCAACAAAAGAAAATTCAATTAGAAAACAATGCGACCTTAGTTGGCCAAATTATGAATGTTCTTTGTATTGGCCGAAGCCAGAAAACACCCCATCTCTATTGTGGTCGGAATGAGGCTCACCAAGTCATTAATTTTGCTTCTCCTATTGAGGTGGTCAACAAAATGGTTAAAGTAAAGATAACCTCTTTCGGGCCTTATAGTCTTCAAGGGGAACTTGTGGCTGAATAATCTTAAATCAAATTGAATTTCAATCAAAAATATGTTATAAAAAGCGGCTAAATTTGGGATTGAAGTTTCACGGCAGAAATGGTGAGATGGGTTTAACTCATTCTTAAGGAGTAAAGAATGTTAGCGCCAACTCCATTCGAAATGGTAGCCCTTTGGACAATTCTTTCAATCGCTATCGCTGGTCTTGGCTATGCCATTTTTCTTTGGCGACAGATCATCACCGAGGACAAAGGCTCGCCTTTGATGATTGAAATTTGGGAGGCTATTCGCCAAGGGGCTGAAGCTTATTTAAGACGCCAACTAAAGACCATTTTGCCTTTAATAATTCTTTTGACCTTTGCTCTCTTCTTCAGTGTTTACATCGTCCCCCCATCAACTGAGGCCCTTGAGCGCTTTCCCGAATTAGCCCCTCATCAGATCAAATTAATAATGGGTCTTGGTCGAGCTGGAGCTTTTGTTTTGGGAGCAACCTTTTCTTTACTGGTCGGCCAAATTGGCATGCGCATGGCCGTGCAAGGCAATGTTCGGGTGGCGGCAGCGGCGCGAACTAGCTTTGATAAGGCTTTGCGGATTGCTTACCGAGCTGGAACCATTACAGGAATGCTAACTGATGGTCTAGGACTTCTCGGAGGCACAGTTATTTTCATGATCTTCCAAAAAGCCGCACCTGATGCCCTTTTAGGGTTTGGCTTTGGCGGAACACTCCTGGCTCTTTTTATGCGCGTTGGTGGCGGAATTTACACAAAAGCGGCTGATGTTGGAGCCGACCTCGTGGGGAAAGTTGAAGCTAATGTGCCCGAAGATGATCCCCGCAATGCCGCTGTTATTGCTGATCTGGTTGGCGATAACGTTGGTGATTGTGCGGGTATGGCGGCTGACATCTTTGAAAGCTATGAAGTTACCATTGTGTCTGGACTAATTTTAGGGCTATCTCTAGTCGCTATAACCGGCGAGATAAAATGGATCATCTTCCCCCTCCTTGTTCGGGCTATTGGAGTCTTTTCCTCTATTGTCGGCACTTATCAAGTAAGAGGGAAAAAAGGGGAGGAAATCGGGAATGCTATGGCTGCAATTAATCGCGGTTTTTACACCTCAGCTATTCTCTGCATTGTCCTTTTTGCTTTGCTAGCTCATTTTTATATGCGTGAATGGCGAGCCTTCCTTTCTGTTGGCGTCGGAATTTTACTAGCTATTGCTATTGATGAATTAACTAAATATTTTACTCACCCTCATTATTCGCCTGTTAAGGAAATTGCCCGTCATTCGCGAACTGGGGCGGCTACCCTTCTTTTAACCGGGCTTTCTAAAGGAATGGAATCTACGGTCTGGGCGATCGTTGTCATTGCCGCTACCATTCTTTCGGCTTTGCTGATTTATTGGGGACAACCAGTCGCTTTTGTTCTTTATGGAGTGGCTATGACTGGCATTGGGATGCTCACTTTAACTGGAAACAATGTCGCTATGGACTCCTATGGTCCAATTGTAGATAACGCTAACGGTATTGGTGAAATGGCCCATCTGGATAAAAAGGCCAGGCAAATTATGGCTGATCTTGACGCTGTCGGCAACACCACCAAAGCAATTACTAAAGGAGTGGCTATTGGTTCAGCGGTAATAGCCGCTGTGTCCCTTTTCGGCTCTTATCTTACCGATGTAACCAAAGTTCAAGCTCAGATTGGCGTACCTGAAACAGAACAGCTTTTGTCTACAGGCATTAGAATTAATATACCTATTGTTTTGATTGGTCTTCTCATTGGGGGAGCTATCCCTTGGCTGTTTTCTGCTTTAACTATCAATGCCGTTAGTCGAGCAGCTTCGCTTATTGTGATGGAAGTTCGACGGCAATTTAAAATACCTGGCTTGATGGAAGGTCGAGTTAAACCTGATTATGCGCGGGCCGTTTCCATCTGCACTGGAGCTGCCCAGAAAGAGCTAATCGGTCTTGCCCTTTTAGCGGTTTTGACTCCGTTGCTTGTTGGGTTAACTCTTCAAGTTGAGGCTCTAGGTGGGTTTTTGGCCGGAGCCATCCTATCAGCCCAGCTTCTAGCTGTTTTTATGGCCAATACAGGTGGTGCCTGGGATAACGCTAAAAAAACCATTGAAGACGGCCTTTATGGAGGCAAAGGTTCAACCTGTCATGTAGCTGCAGTTATCGGTGATACTGTTGGAGATCCCTTAAAAGATACTTCTGGTCCAGCTCTTAACCCTATGATTAAGGTAATCAATTTGGTTTCGGTTTTAGCCGCGCCTATAATTATTCAATATAAAAAGGTCACTCCAGGTTTAGTGGCTGTGGTTGCTCTTCTTCTAGTAATTACCGCCGCAGCAATTCTTTATTCAAAAAGACCAGGTTTAAAAGAATTCGAAACCAGTGGAGAAACTCTCGAAATTAAAGAGGCACCTCAATCGGCTAATCCTTCAGATTAAACATCGAAATACTTTTTCTTAAAACCACAATTTGCTATTAATCAATAATTGGATTATAATTAGCCCTCTTTAAAGACCCGCCGCGAGGTCGAAGGCATCAATGAAAATAGAGGTCTGGCCAACTATTCTTCAGCTAAGCCAAGAGCGAGGCGTCCAACCTCAAATAATCGTCGAGGCCATTATCGAATCACTTCGCGTGGCCTCAAGTAAATATTTCACCAATGGAGAAAAGATATTGGTAGATTTTAAACCTGAAGAAGGGGAACTCCGGGTCTTTGTTATTAAAAAAGTCGTTGAGCGGGTTGAAAATAAAGCTACCGAAATATCTCTTGAAGAAGCTCAGAAAATTTGGAGTAAGGCTAAAATTGGCGATTTTCTTGAAATTGATTTACCCGCAGCCACTTTAGGTCGCATCTCAGCTCAAGTTGCTAAACAAGTCATTTTTCAAAAAGTTCATGATGCTGAACAAGAAAAAATTTATGATGAATTCGCTCCGAGGGTTGGTGAATTGGTTTCCGGAACAGTGCGTCGCTTTGAAGGGCAAAATATGATTGTTGAAGTCGATAAAGCTGAAGCCATCTTTCCTTTTAAAGAAAAATTACCTAACGAAGAATTTATTCGAGGCGATAGGATAAGAGCCATTATTACCCATGTTATTAAAGGCTCGAAGGGTTCTCAAATCTATCTTTCTCGTATTTCCCCCCGTTTCTTGGCCAAATTGCTGGAAATTGAAATCCCCGAAATCGCTAATGGCTTAATAGAGATTAAAGATATAGTTCGTCAGCCAGGTGAAAGAGCTAAAGTGGCAGTTTATACTTCCGATAAAGATATCGACCCTGTTGGAGCTTGTATTGGTCCGAAGGGCAACCGAATTCAAGCCATCAGTAAAGAACTGCGAGGCGAAAAAATTGATATTATAATTTGGTCTTCTGATCCTGTTAGCTATGCTCGGGCGGCTTTAAGTCCAGCTAAAATTGAAAATATTATCATTGTTGATAGGAAAGAAAAAATTCTAAAAGCCTTGGTGCCTAAAGACCAGCTTTCTCTGGCGATTGGCAAAAAGGGAATTAATGTTAAACTAGCTTCTCGCTTAACTGGCTGGAAAATAGAAATTAACGAAGAGTAAGCTATGGAAAAAAAGAAAGTAAAGAAAAAAGCAAAAGAGGTTCCTGTCGCACCTCCCCGTCCCATTTTTATTTTGAGGGAGGGTATGACTTTGAAAGAAGTGGCCGAAAAACTTGGCGTCAAGACCCGCGATCTCCTCTTAAGGCTCGAAAATCGAGGCAAAATTGTCGATCTAAATGATCTTATTGATGAAACTTTTGTTCCTATCCTTGGACAAGAATTTAACTGCGAAATTGAACTCCTCCCCTACGAACAGGAAGTTAAGAAGAGGGCTTTAAGTGAAAAAGATAAGCTGGTCATAAGGCCACCTGTCGTGACTATTATGGGTCATGTTGATCATGGAAAAACGACTTTGCTGGACGCCATCCGTCATTCCCGCCTTGTTGACAAAGAATTCGGGGGAATTACTCAACACATTGGCGCCTATCGGGTTACTTGGCAAAATCGTTGGATCACCTTTATTGACACGCCGGGCCATGAGGCTTTCACCCAACTTCGTTTAAGAGGAGCTCAAGTTACAGATATAGTAGTTCTTGTTGTGGCGGCCGATGACGGGGTTATGCCCCAAACAAGAGAAGCTATCAGCCACGCTCGAGCGGCTGGTGTCCCCATAATTGTCGCTATAAACAAAATTGACAAACCCGAAGCCAATCCAGAAAAGGTAAAACAACAGTTAGCACAGGAAGGGATTTTGGTTGAGGAATGGGGAGGCGACACTATATGTGTTGAAATTTCGGCCAAAGAAAAAAGAAATATCAATGAATTGCTAGAGATGATCCTTCTCTTAGCTGACATTATCGAAATCAAGGCCAATCCTGAAGTAGAAGCCCATGGCATTGTTTTGGAAGCCAAATTAGATCCTAAAAAAGGTCCTTGTGGAACTATTATTATCCAACATGGTCATCTTTTACCTGGACAAGCCTTTATTTCTGGACTTACCTTTGGCAAAGTTAGGGCTATTTTTGATGATTTCGGCCGTCCAGTGCGACGAGTTGAACCCTCAATGCCTGTCGAAATTTTAGGTTTCAATGAAGTACCAATAGCTGGAGATTATTTCCAGGTTGTCCCTGATATCGAGACAGCAGAAAGAATTGTAAAAGGTAGACTAGCCAAGATAAGAAAGGAGGAACCTGCCAGGCCCCAAATTCTTTCTTTGGAAGAATTATTTAAACAAATTGAAAAAGGCGAAGCCAAGGAATTCGCTCTTATCGTTAAAGCTGATGTTCAAGGCTCAATAGATGTTCTGAAGAGCCTTCTTCCAACTTTCAGCACCGAAGAAGTTAAAGTCAAAATTCTTCATGCGGCTACCGGTCCAGTTACGGAATCAGACATTCTTTTGGCCTCAGCCTCCAAAGCTGTTATTTTGGCTTATAATCTCCGCATTCCCCCAGCCATCCAAGAAATTGCTCAGAGAGAGAAAGTGGAAATTAGAAGCTATCAGGTGATTTATGAGCTAATCGATGATATTAAAAGGGCTGTGCGCGGCCTGTTGGAGCCTGAAATTAAAGAAATTCCCTTGGGCAAAGCTGAGATTAGGAAAATATTTGACCTTACCCGAGTAGGTAAGGTTGCGGGCTGTTACGTTCTCGAAGGCATTATTACTCGACAGGCCGAAGTCCGGGTTCTCCGTGGCCAGCAAGTTATTTATCAAGGTCGAATTGCTTCTTTAAAACATCTCAAAGACAATGTTAATGAGGTGAAGAAAGGTATGGAATGTGGACTTACCCTTGATAAATTTCAAGATTTTCAAGAGGGAGATATTATCTACGCTTTTCAAATAGAAAAAAGAAAACCTCAATAATGACTCATGGTTATCGGACTACTCTTGATTGAAATTCATTTTCCTCATTCTACTTCACTTAAGGAAAAACGAGCAGCGTTATCTGGATTTAAGGAAAAAATTAGAAACCGTTTTAATGTAGCTTTAGCCGAAGTAGCCAACCAAGATAAATGGCAGCTGGCTTCGCTTGCTTTTGTCACCATAAATAATGAAAAAGATATCGTTGATCAAACTCTCGAAAAAATCATTCAAGAAGCTGAAATAAACCTTGAAGGTGAAATTATTCATTCGAAGATTGTTCATCTCTAAATAAAAAATAAATTGAAGCAATGACAAAAACCCGACGTCAGGAAAGAGTAGCTAGCCTTTTTGAAATGGCTATAAGTGAAATTATTCGCCGCGATCTTCATTTCGATAAGGCTGCTTTCATTAGTGTAAGTGGAGTTGAAATGAGCGGCGATCTCAAGCTGGCCCGTATTTACTTTCGCATCTTCGGTCAAATTTCACCTGAAAAAGTCCTCGCTTATCTAGAAAAGAGAAAGGGATTTATTCGGAAAATTCTTGCCTCTAAGGTAAATCTTAAGTATAATCCAGAGCTAATTTTTTTGCTCGATCCCAGAGCCGAACATGAGCAAAAAATTGACAGCTTGATTGAAAAAATTAAAAAAAAATGAATGACTTAATTGTGAATCAGGTCGCAGCTAAAATTGCCTCAAGTGAGAGAATTGTCATTAGCTCCCATCTCCGCCCTGATGGCGATTCTATTTGCACAGCTTTAGCCTTGGCTTTCATGTGTGAAGCCTTAGGCAAAGAAGCTCTAATTATTAATCATGACCCCACCCCCTTTCCCTTTAATTTTTTCCCTGATGTTGAAAGAATCCGGATTGGCCAAATCTATCCTGAGCGTAGCGATTGTGTTATTCTTCTTGAGTGTGCGAGCGTCGAAAGATCCGGTCAAAATAATCTTGATGGATACTTTATTATAAACATAGATCATCACTATTCAAATTTTTGCTATGCTAACCTCAATTGGGTCGATTCTCAAGCCGCGGCTGTTGGCGAAATGGTTTTTTTCCTCGCTCAGGTACTTAAGATCAAATTGACCCCTAAAATTGCCAGCCATCTTTATTGTGCTATAGCTTCCGATACCGGCAATTTTCAGTTTTCTAACACCAACGCCAGAACTTTTTTAGTTTGTCACCATTTGGTCGAAGCTGGGGCGGATCCAGCCAAGATATCAGAACTTCTCTTTAGCAACTATTCACCTGAAAAAATTAAGCTTCTAGGGCTTGTTCTTTCTACTTTAAGAATGAATTCCGATGGCCGAATGGCCATTATTACCATGTTTCGCTCTTTCCTTGAACGACTAGGACTCAGTGAAGTTGATACGGAAGATATTACTACTTTGGCGCGGTCGATTCGAGGGGTAGAACTTGTTCTTTTCTTTAAAGAAATTGACTCTAAGACTTTCCGGATAAGCCTTAGATCCAAAGGAGAGGTTAATGCTGCCGTCATAGCTGAACGTTTCGGCGGCGGCGGTCATGTTCATGCCGCTGGTTTTACGGCCCATGGCTCCTATGAAACCTTAATTCAGGAAATACCCCAGAAAATTGAAAGACTCCTCTCGCCTAAAAACTCTTAAACTCTTGTTTCAAGTATTGGTCTATGGATATAGAGTCTCTTCTCTTGGTAGATAAGCCAAAAGGCTGGACATCTCATGATGTGGTTGATTTTCTGCGACAACTAACCGGTTGGAAAAAAGTTGGCCATTTTGGTTCCCTTGACCCCTTAGCCACCGGCCTCCTTCTGCTTGGAATCGGCCGAGCTACCCGACTCTTCCCTTTTCTCTCAAGGCAACCCAAAGTTTATCAAGGCATAATTCGCCTTGGTCTGGCTACAGATACTTATGACGCTGATGGCAAGCCGATCTCACTTCCCTCTTCCCATCTACCCACAGAAAATAAATTAAAAGAAATAATAAAGTCATTTGAAGGTGAAATCGAACAATTACCACCTCCCTTTTCGGCTAAAAAGCATAAAGGGAAACCCCTTTATCAGTTAGCAAGAAAAGGTCAGCCCGTTCTGAGAAAGCCCGTAAAAGTCAGGATTTACGAATTCCAGATTATTAGCTACAGGCCACCTGATTTATCTTTTCTCATTGCCTGTAGTTCCGGCACTTATATCCGAAGTTTGGCCCATGATTTAGGTCAAATCGCTGGCTGTGGGGCCCATCTAGCTCAACTTGTGCGTCTCGCCATCGGTCCATTTAGGCTGGAAAAGGCTTTCTCCCCGGCTCAAATTGAAGAATATTTCAAGAAAGGCCAGATCTATTCCCTCCTTTGTCCATTAGAAATGATTTTGGAGAATCTGTCTAAAGCTATCTTGACAGAGAAGATTAATTTGCCTCTAGCCAGGGGTCGAGCGATTCCTCCTCATTTTATTAAAGTTATTCTTCCCCCAACTCAGGAAATTTTAACTTACGAGGAAGAAAAGGTAATCCGTCTCTTCTCTTTTGAAGGCCGATTTCTCGGTTTGGCTCGTCAAGCCACCAAACCAGGTTATCTTATCCCCTTTTTGCTCATTTAAACCACGTCTATTTTGAACCTAGATTTTTTGGGATCAGTTTTAAGAGATTTTGACTTCAAGTTCTTGAATTTTCGGCCTGGGTGGTGTATTTTTAAATACAAGATGAGGCTGAACAGGAATCAAATTGAACATATGGCTTCGGTTATTGTCAGGAACCTTATTCGCGAAGAGAAGATTCTAGTCGATGATAAGACTAAGCTAATTGATGAAATAATCAATCTAATCCAAGAAGAATTTATTAAAGAAGATCAACTTGACCAGGAAGTGAGAGAAATCCTGAGTAAACACATGGAGAAAATCCGTCGGGAAAATATTGAATATCAAACCATGTTTCGCATGATTAAAACTAAATTGGCTAAAGAAAGGAATATAGTTCTGTGAGTAATCGCCTTTCTAGGGAAAAAATCAACTATCTAGCTCGCCTCATTCTTGATCATCTGAGAAAAAGCGAACAGGTTGAATTTATTGACGAACCCAATGAGATTCGTTTGTCTATTGTCCATTCCATAGAAGAAGAATTAAAACTTTATGAGGCTCTGGATAAAAAGGCAGTAGAAAAAATTAGAGCTCAAAAAAAGCCGATAGAAGAAGGCAGTCGGGAGTGGGAAATTCTTTACAGAAAATATTATAACGAAGAGCTTGCAAAACTCGGAAAAATTGTCGACTAATCCTTATCTTGAGGTTCCTGAATTTCCAGTAGAAATAGAGGAAAGAGTCCGCTATTCGGAAGTTGATCGTTTTGGAGTGGCTCACAATAAGCATTACTTTGAGTGGTTTGAGATAGGACGAACCGAATATTGTCGCCAGAAGGGCCTTCCTTATAAAGAAATTGAAGAAAAAGGCTATGTTTTGGTCGTAGTAGAAGCCTTTTGTCGCTATCGACGACCACTTCGCTATGACGAGCGATTTATTATCCAAGTTGCCTGTTGCGAAGCCAAACCTAGGAAAATAGTTTTTTCTTATCGACTGATCAGCCTAGATCGATCAACAATTATCGCTCAAGGCTATACTATTCATGTCCCGGTTAATTTTAAGGCTGAAGTGACCTCTCTTCCCGATGATATTTTAACCTATCTTTATCGCTAGCTCCTTTCCTTTTTTCCATTAAACTTCAAATTTATTTTTGTTTTTGATATAAGACTTTCCTCATTATTTTTGAAAGGAGATACTATGTTCTCAAGGAAGCGCTTTTTTGGTTTAGTGGCTTTCTTATTTTTTCTTGCTTTCTCTTCTCTTTTATCCCAAGAAAAATTGCCTATAGAAACAAGAGATCTTGATCAATTCAACTGGCGACACATTGGACCTTGGTCCTTTTCTGGTCGAATTACCAATGTGGCTGTCCCTCGAGGTCAAACTTTAATTTATTATGTTTTAACAGCAAGTGGTGGTCTTTGGAAAACCGTCGATAATGGATATCATTTTGAACCAATCTTTGAAAAGTATGGCAATATGAGTCTAGGTTATCTAGCGATTGCTCCCTCTGACCCGAATATTCTCTATCTTGGAACAGGAGAACCGCTCCATGCTCGGTCGGCGGCTCATGGCAATGGCGTTTGGAAGTCCACGGATGGAGGTAAAACCTGGACTCACCTTGGCTTAAGCCAGAGCTATTTCATTCCCAAAATTGAAGTGGATTTTAGGAATCCTGATATAGTCTATGTAGCGTGTGAGGGCAAACTTTATGATAATGAAATGGATTGTGAACGAGGACTTTACAAAAGTCTTGATGGTGGAAAGACTTGGCTAAATGTCTCCCCTGTTAACGACAGGGGCATAGCTGATTTTATCATTGATCCTAGGAATTCAGATCTAATCATTGCTGCTGCCTATAAAACCTATCGACGGACATGGACTTATATTGACCGCCAACCTGGTAATCACCTTTATAAAAGCACCGATGGCGGAAAGACCTGGAAAAAATTAACTAATGGCTTGCCTCTTCACCTCGATTTAGGTCGCAATGGCTTAGCTATTTTTGAAAAAAATCCAAACATTGTTTACGCTCGTCTTGACGAAGAAGTTAACTTAGGCTATGACCAGCGCGAAAATACCGCTAATTTCAGGCAAGGACAGCTTTTCCGTGACGATTTTTATTTCAATAAATTTAAGACCTATAAAATACACCCCGAGATAGTTAAGCTGGTCAAATTTACTCCTCTTCAAGCTGAGGACGAAGCTGACCTCGTCAGAAAACTCAATGATTTAATTCGCGACAAAGATTTTTTAACAAAAATCGGCGCTGAGCTAACCAAGTTACATCAAGTAGCTAAAAAGGTTTATAGCAAGAACAAAGAGTTAATGGAGGCCATCAGCGAAGTTGAAAAAATGTTAAAGGAACCAGAAACCGAAAATACCAAGGGTCGGTATCAAGTTTTGAATCGACACATTCTGGAAATTCTTTACGCCGACGCCTTTCGCAATTTATCCCCGATAAAAAGATCAGGGGTCATTTACCGATCGACTGATCAGGGTGAATCTTGGCAGCGAATGACTGAATATAAAATAGTAGGAGGAAGCGTTGAAATTAATCAATCCGAAGCTGGCTATTATGGTCGGATTTATGTTGATCAGACTAATGAAAATCGCCTTTATTGTTGTGACGTGAATGTTACTATTTCGGAAGATGGAGGTAAAACTTTTCGGGTTTCTGGCTGGGATGGAAATTTTAAAACCCATGTTGATCATCGGGCCCTTTGGATCGACCCTCAAAATCCTAATCATATTCTCAGTTGCAATGACGGCGGTTTAAGCGAAACTTGGGACGGGGGAAAACATTGGCATCAAAAGGAAACAATAAGCGCTCAGCAATTTTATGATGTCGCAGTTGATAATTGTCAACCTTATAATGTTATGGGAGGAACTCAAGATTGTGGTTGTTGGATAGGGCCATCCCGCAATCGTAATCCAAATGGCGTCTATCCTTCTGATTGGCTTTATTTGCCTACTGGCGATGGTTTCTATGTTGTTAGAGACTTTTGGAACAATGAATTCCTTTATTATGAAAGCCAGTTTGGCAATTCAAGCCGAATTAACCTAAAAACTGGCGAGACGATTAGGCTAGCTCGACGTAATACTCTTGAAGAAACGGCGGCTGGAGCCGCCCCTCAACGGTATCAATGGAATGCTCCAATCGTTATCTCACCCCACAATCCTGGAATTATCTATATTTGCTCTCAATATGTTCATCGTTCCTTGACAAGAGGGGAACCAGGTACTTGGCAAACAATAAGTCCTGATCTTTCTAAAAATGAAAAGGACAAGATTGAACTTTCTAAAAAAACAAATCTTCAATACGCCACAATTTATACCTTCGCTGAATCTCCCAAAAAACCTGGACTTTTTTGGGCCGGAACTGATGACGGTAACCTTCAAATGAGTCCCGATGGAGGGGCAACTTGGATTAATATTACGTCTCGCTTTTACGATAAAAAAGGTCAACCTAAAAAGGGAATCAAAGGCCCTAGAATTCCATATGATCGCTGGGTAATTAGAGTTCTTCCTTCTGCTTTCGACGAAAAAATTTGCTATGTGGCTTATTCAGGTTACCGAACTCACAATGAGGACAAAACTTATCTTTATATTACTCGTGATCTCGGCCAGACTTTTGAAGATATAAGCGGTGGTTTGGAATGCCCGGTCAATGATATAGAAGAGGATCCCCATAATCCTAATATTCTTTATTTGGCCACTGACTATGGAGTTTTTATTACCTTTGATCAAGGCAAGAACTGGCTTAAATTTTCTTCAAAAGCTCCTGATGTCATCATTATGGATCTAGCAATCCAAAAAAGAGATCGAGACCTAGTAATTGGAACATACGGCCGAGGAATTTATATTGCCGATATTTTTCCTTTAAAAGAATTTAAACAAGAAAATTTAGAAAAAAACATTTTCCTTTTTGAACCTCAAGAAGTGATTAAATGGAACATGTTCGACCGACGTGGTGGAACTTATGGAGAAGCCGCTCGGGCCCAAAATCCTCCGGTTGGCGCTACGATTTATTATTATTTAAAAAATAAAGTTAATAAAGTAAGCGTTGTAATTAAAGATATTGACGGAAAAATAATTCAAGAACTGAATGGCTCGCCAGACCAAGGCATTCAGAAAGTCTTTTGGAATCTTTCAATAAGAGCGGCTCAGCCAGTTCCTGAAAGAGGGACTTACACGGGGCCTGCTGGACGAGGAACCACCGCTGAGCCTGGCATCTATTTCATATCCCTAATTGTTAATGGCCAACAGGTTGAAACAAAAAAGCTTATTATTAGCCCTGACCCTTTAGATCGTCCAATTATCTGATCTCTGAAATCTTAAAAGCTGAAAGAGTAGTTAAAAAAAGAGGGCCGGCTCTTAACCGGCCCAACTGTTGATTTTTAATGAATTGTCGATGCTTTTTAGAAAATTACCCTGAATCCGAGAGCCAATTTATGATTCTTAGAGAAAGAACGATCTTCCCCAATAGCGCCTCGAGCCTCAAAGAAAAGGGAACCGGTTGAAGTGTAATAATTAAAAACATCAATCCCAATTTCACCAACAAGTTCGAAAGAACCTTTATGATCTTCTTTTGATTTGGTAGCGAAGCCAAAACCACCGCCAAAATAGGCTGGACCAGAATGATAGAGCAGGAGCACATTGCCCATGACGAAAGATTTCCAAGGTTCACCTTTAAGGGCAATACCCGGCCCCACACTGATCAAAAGATCAAGCGGATCTGGAATTAGTCGATAAAGGAAACCAATTCGGCCAAAGAAATAGGGGCCATGGCTTCCTTTAGCGAAGAGGGGACCTCCTTCAGCGACAAAGAAACTTCGCTTTGGAGTAACTTCAAAGCTTGTTCGGCACGGCTCAGAGACAGCCCCAAAATCATCAGTAGCAATCGCTGTAATGGTAAAGTTTCCACCCTTCAAGAAGGTTTTGGTCCAAGTAAAGGGTTTACTAGTTGAGCTGAATTTATCTATTACCTGACCATTTTTATCGAGAAGCTCAAAATCTACTCGAACTACCTGACCATCAGGATCGGTCGATTCAGAGGCATCAAAAGTTATCGGTTTACCGACATAATTAAGGCACGTCACACAAGGCGTAATCAATTTGCATAGAGGAGGGAAATTAACATGAACTTTGGCCTCACAAGGATTGGTCGAAGGTTTGTCGGCTAAATTAATAGCCACCGCTTTAAAGGAATAGTCTCCGGGTTTATCAAGAGTCATAGTCACCTTAGCGTTAGTCGGCGTAAGTTTATGAGTGGCTATTTTAGCTCCATCTGGACCAAAAACATCCACTGTCATCGCCTTAGCATTTTGACTCCCGCTCATATCGATAACCACATTACCCTTAATATTAAGGCGATTAGGAGTTACGACTAGAGAGCAAATGGCTGCTGGTGGTGGAACTTCTTCAATGCTTCGTAATGATATATTGCCGCAAGGTTTCGGCATTATAAATTCATATTTTTTCCAGTCTTTAACCACATAAAAAGCAAAAACATCCAACGGTTTTTTCCCTGCCCACTCAATGTCATGAACAATTTTTATTTTGCCTTGAGAACGGAAGAGCATCCATCTCAATTTATCGCCTATAGGCAAAGACTTTTCTTCAAATTTGCTAGTTTTGAGTTGTTCCATAAAAGGAAGATAGAGTTCACCAAAACCCGCTAGATCAAAGCCATATTTAATATCACCAGCGTAAAGCTCAACCAATCGCTTCATAACTTCTTGAGTTGGAACCACTCCTCTAATGCGAACAAAAGTATAACGACCGATAGAAGTAAGTTTTTTAGTCTGAGCAAACGAAATATTCGCGACTAAGAGCAATCCCATGATAACAAAACAAAATATTACCTTTCTTTTCATAATTACCTCCTTTTTGGAGATATTTTTGACTAATTTTGAAGATAATTACAATTTAAAAATTAAAAGAAAATCTATAGAAATGTCAAGAAAAATTGGCAAAAAGATTTGATTTTTTTCGACCTCATCCAAGAATTCTCTTCATTGAATTAATCTAATTAAAAAGAAGCCTCCTTTCATCTTAGTATCTTAATCTTTTTAAATAAAAAATTTAACTTTTCAAAAAAGAGGTAATAATAGAGTTAATCACTCCTGAATCTCTTGGTTCCATTTTAAGGGCCTGGATGAATAAGTCTTGATGAGGCCAGCCCCTTTTTACCAATTCCTGAAGTAAAAAGCGGGCTTCCACCAGATTAATCTCAGGATGGAATTGAATACCCCAAACCCTTTCGCCTTTCATCTCCATCGCTTGGATTGAACATATTTCAGTTTCGGCCAAGGAATAAAAAGGCGGCTTGAGGTCCACAACTTCATCAAAATGAATGGAAAAAGCGTAAAATTGTTTCTTATGACCAAAAAATTCATGAGGTCTCAAAGCTTTGATTTTTATCCAGCCAATTTCAGGCTGGAGGCAACGGCGAACATGGGCTTCTCCCAAGAGTGATAAAGCAAGAAGCTGATGACCGTAGCAACTACCAAGAAGAGCTAAACCTCGGTTAAAGGCGAGCCTAATGAATTCGACTTCTTGGCGAACCCATTCATCCCGCTCTAAAATTGAGGCTTCTGACCCAGTAAGAATAATATGAGTAAAGCCATCGCTAAGCTCTGGAAATTGGACTTCTTTGGCCCGAAAGACTTGAAAAGGAACGGCAAGATATTTTCTCCAATGATCAACCGGCTTATAAAGATCTGGATAAAGAGAATTATCAATAAGAGCAACTTTAGGCTCACTTGCCATCGTTTACCTCCCGGGTTTGAATCCTATGGCCCTAAAAAGGTTTTCTATCTTATCCATAATTATTTTTGAATTCAAATCCCCTTTTTTGCTATAATCAAAAACTTTAAGGAGGCATCGAGGTGTTTAAGGTTAAAGAAGAGACGGAACTCCGCCTTATAACCCCTAACGAACCTGGAATTTTAGGCCGAGTTTTGAGTACGTTAGCCAATGCCGGAATTAACCTGATTGCTCTTTGTGCCTATGCTCAAGGTGACAAAGGCATTTTTTATCTAATAACTTCAGACAATGGCTTAGCTCAAAAGCGTCTTCGAAGCCTTGGTTATAAGGTTAAATTAGAAAAAGTAATTACTTGCGAAATTAGCGACCGAGTCGGAGCAGGAGCTGAAATTGGGGCCTTGCTGGGCAACGCGGCAATTGATATTCATTATTGCTATGGAACTTCGGCTGGCTTAGGCAAGGCATTGCTTGTTTTTAAAACCAATCGCCATAAAAAAGCTCTACAAACGCTCTTATAAAAGGATTCTCCTTCGAGATGATTAGTCGACCCCAATCTCTCATTGTTAAATAATGAGAATAGCTGTCGTCACTTCTCATGTGCCTTTTATCGAGGGAGGCCATTTAATCATTGCTCGCTCTACGGTCAAAGCTCTTCAGCAGGCAGGTCATGAAGCAGAAATGATTCTGACACCTCAAAATCGCTTTGACCGAATCTTTCAAGCTTATCTGGCCAACTGGTTAACCGATGTTAGTGAAGACGGTTTAGGTCGAAAAATTGATCAGGTTATCTCTTTCAGATTTCCCAGTTTCGCGGTAAGACACCCGATTCACGTCAACTGGCTTAATCATCGCTTCCGCGAATATTACGATCTGTGGGATCAATTTTCAGCTAATCTTTCTTGGAAAAATAAAATAAAAGAATATTGGAAACGCTGGCTCCTCCATCGTTTGGATAATTATTTGCTTAAAAGGAAAATCAAAAAAATTTACGCCCAATCAAGAACAATTCAGGAGAGATTAAGAAAATGGGGTGGTATAAATTCAGAAGTTTTATATCCGCCCCCTCCTCAACGCCCTTATCGCTTAGAAAAATATGGTGATTTTATATTAGCTGTATCAAGACTACAAAAACTCAAACGCTTTGACCTCCTTATCAAGGCAGTCAGTCTATTAGGTTCTTTCCCAGGTAAAGTAATGATTATCGGTGATGGGCCAGAAAAGCCCCGGCTTGCTTCCTTAATTAAGGAAAAGAATTTAGAAAATAAAATAATTTTAACGGGTTGGACAGACGAAGACACATTGATCAAAGCTTACGCCGAGTGCCGAGCTGTCTTTTTTGGGCCTTATCAAGAAGATTATGGTCTCGTTACTGTCGAAGCTTTTTCTTCTGGGAAAGCAGTTATTACCTGTCACGACAGTGGTGGACCCACTGAATTGGTATCCCTTTCAAAAGGTGGGCTCGTTGTATCCCCTGAGCCTGAATCGATAGCTGAGGCTATCAATCAAATTCTCCTTGAGCCTTCTTTAGCTGAAAATTTAGGTAAAAGGGCTTTTGAATTTGTTAAAACCATAAATTGGGAAGAAACCATTAAAAAACTGACTCTTGCCGTTTGAGGTTAATCCTCGGAGCCTTCCTTAATTAATCAAGACAAGTTACCTTAAAAACGACGCCCTTAGGATCAGGACAAGTTAGATATTCCGTTTCCGCAATCCAATCATCCTCAGGAAGTTCATCTTCTCGCTGTTTAGCTGTCAAAAAAGGAAAGAGACTATTGAGAGCAAAAAGACAAACCCGCTTGGCCCCAGGAATTTCGATGGTTCCTTCACCGCGAATAAAGAAGTGATCGCCGATTTTATGTTTAGCCCCACATCTTTCTTTAATTTCTACGACTTCAACTTTAAGGTCTTTCATCCCTCCTCCTTTTTTTATATCCCTTACTTTTTTAATATAAACTGCTTAATTCGAAATAGCAACCAGCAACTCTTGACCCAGTTTTATCAGTCAATTCCTGGTAAGTTTAATTAAGCCGGAACTAAGCTAACCTCCTAAAAAAATGCCTTGATTGACAAAGATAAGTTATTTGCTCTAAAATTAAATCTTTAAGAAAGATTAAGGAGGCGATTATGGCAAAGGCCGAACCAAATGTTGTTCCTCTATGCGACGTTCTTCTTGTTTTGCTCATTATTTTTATGGTCATCACGCCTATGGTCCAAAAAGGAATCGACGTCAAGCTTCCAGATACTGCCCAAGATACAGGGGGAGGAGTTCCTGCTGGAATAATCGTTTTAACCTTGAAAAAAGACTTATCTGTGATGATTAATCAAGAGCAAATTGACCTGGCTATGCTTCAAGATCGGTTGCGGGCGATTTATTCTGCCCGTCAGGATAAGACGATTTTTATTCGAGCTGATGCGAAACTTCCCTTTGTTAGGGTAATGGAACTAATTGATATTGCTAAGGGAGCTGGAGTCGAAACACTTGGACTTATTCCTGAATACTTCACTGAGGAAAATTAGAGTCATCGAGCCAAGAGAAAATCCCTAAATTATCCCTAAAGAATTTATTTCATTGAACCTATTACTTCCCTAGAAATAATTAATTTTTGAATTTCATTAGTTCCTTCATATATCTGGAGGAGCTTGGCGTCGCGCATTAACTTTTCCATAGGATAATCTTTCATATAGCCGTAACCACCAAAAATTTGCAAACATTCAATGGTCGTTTTCATAGCCACGTCTGAACCAAAGCACTTGGCCATTGCTGATTCTTTGCTGCAGGGTTTACCTTGATCCGCCAGCCAGGCAGCATGGTAGACCAGTAACCGAGCAGCATTTATTTCCATAGCTAGTTGGGCAATCTTAAAAGCTATATGCTGAAAGGTGGCTATAGGTTTGCCAAACTGAATTCGTGTTTTAGCATAATCGATCGCGTATTCTAGAGCTGTTCTAGCTATGCCAACGCCAGCGGCGCCAACTGAAACTCTGGTCTTATCAAGGGTTTTCATCGCAATTAAAAATCCTAGGCCTTCTTTACCTAAAAGATTTTCTTCTGAAATCCGAACATCTTCAAAGAAGAGTTCCACGGTATTTGAAGCTCGATGCCCCAGCTTATCTTCTTCCTTGCCAATGATAATTCCTGGGGTATCCCGAGGGACAATAAAAGCACTAATCCCTCTTGCCCCTTTTTCAGGATCAGTACTGGCAAAAACGACATAAAGTTTGGCCAGACCTCCATTGGTGATGAAGCATTTAGAGCCGTTAATTACATATTCATGACCTTTTCTTTCAGCTCTGGTTTTTAGCGAGCCAGCATCTGAACCTGCCTCTCTTTCAGTAAGACAGAAAGACGCAAAACCCATCTCCTTGGTGAAGGGGGTTAAAAATTTTTTCTTTTGCTCATCAGTTCCGAAAAGAATAATGGGAGTAAAAGCAAGCCCATTAGCCATAATTGTTGTGAACATCCCGGCACAGCCAGCGGCTAGCTCTTCACTAACAATAACTGTCTCTAGCTCCCCTAAGCCTCCTCCACCATATTCCTCAGGGATATTGCAGGTCAGAAAACCAGCCTCAAAGGCTTTTTGCATAATAGGCCACGGAAACTCATCACCTCGATCATAGCGAGAAGCATTGGGCCTCATTTCTTTTAAGGCAAATTCCCTAGCCATCGATTGCAGAGCTTGCTGTTCTTCAGTTAAACTAAAATCAATCACGTTAACCTCCTTTTTTTAATTTCTGTCGCCTTGGCTTATATTCAATTTCCCTTTTGATGTCAATTTGATTATTGTTCTTTAAAAATGAACTTTTCTCTAACTAAATAAAAGCTTATACCTCTTAGGCCAAGATACTCCTCGAGAAAATCTCGAGGCTGAAAAGAAGGTGAAAACAGGGGAAGACGGATATAAAGTCGACCAAGGGAAGAATCAATCCATATTTTTTCTTTTGGACTTAGAAATTGGCTAAATTCTCTTATTTTTTCTTCAAGCCAAGCTAGACAGGCCTCTCGGCTTTTAATCTCACTTTTTAATTCATAAAACGATTCAACCACTTCAGGTAGAGAAAGATCTAAAAAATAATGGACAGCTTCAAGTCTTCTTACCAAGGGAGGATAGCTAGCTGGAACTTCCTTTATATCCTTAAATTTTAAACCCAATGGAAGCAAAATATTTAATTTCTGAACCACTTCATTAACCTCAATCGGTTCTAACAATTTCAATTCAAAACATTCTTCATAACCTTCAAGACCAAGAGCTATTGGGGGAGGAAAACTTAGCCGAATTTTAGGATGAAAGCCATGAGAATAAGCCACTGGGATCTTAGCTCTACGGAGAGCCCGTTCAATGACTCTAATCGTATCGAGATGAGAAATAAACCGAGCTAAGCCTTTTTTTTCATAAAAAACGATGTAGCGATAGAGCCTTTGCGAGCTTTTAGCTTTTTTAAGCCCTTTCTTTTTGACGACACTTAAAGTCGAAGGCATTTCTATTTTTTTGGGCTTAAATACGGCTGGGGCCTCACATCCTAAACAATTAGCACAGTTAAGCTCAAAACAAGAAGGAGTCGGTTTTCCCTGCCAAGCTTTTTGGAGTTCTTGCTTTAAATGGTCCTTTCTTAAGCCAGTCCAACAATGGTCCCAAGGAAGTTCAGCTTCCAGATCTATCGCTCCTAGATAATCTTCCATAGATATTTGCAATTCATTGAAGGCGGCTTGCCATAGGGCAAAATTAAAGTTATCCCCCCAGCTTTCAAACCGAGCTCCTTGACGCCAAACTTTTTCTAAAACAGCAGCTAGACGGCGATCACCGCGGGAAATGATAGCTTCAATTATCGACATCTCGATTTTGCGATCTTTGACTTTGATTAAGGGAAAACGCTTTAGTCTTGATTTTATTAAATTCAATTTTTCTCTTAGCTCTTCAGGAGAAGCCATAGCTAACCATTGAAAAGGAGTATGTGGCTTAGGAATAAAAGGAGAAAGACTGAGATTGATCCGCGGTGGGCGATGCCTTATTTTTCGGCCAATATTATAAATATCTTCTGTTAGAGCAATGAGACCCTCAATATCATCCATAGTTTCAGTTGGCAAACCAATCATGAAATAAAGTTTTAATAATTGCCAACCATGGATAAAAGCCAATTCTGCTGCTTTAATAATCTCATCATTTTTAAGATTTTTGTTAATGACTTGACGAAGACGTTGAGTGCCAGCTTCTGGGACAAGAGTAAAACCAGTCTTTCTCACTTTAAGAATATTTTTAATCGCCTCTTTGGTCAAACCGGATGGCCTCAAAGAAGAAAGAGAAAGGGAAATTCGTTTATCTTCAAGCTCAGTCATTAAAGCTTCAATGATTTCATTAAAATAAGGATAATCGCCGACAGAAAGAGCGGTCAAAGAAACGTCTTCGTAGCCAGTTTTATTAATACTTTCTAAAATTGTCTTGATGGATTTTTCAGGTGAGCGAGCCCTAAAAGGAAAATAAATCGCCGTAGCCTGGCAGAACCGACATTTTTGGGGACAACCCCGAGCAATTTCCATGGCCACCCGATCATGGATTATCTGAATATTAGGAACAACAATGGCAACAGGAAATTTGGCTCGATCAATCGGCATAATTACTCGTTTACGGATTATAGGCGGAACTTGATCTTTAGGTTTAACTATCATAAGCGGTGAACGACTCGTTGAAGTAACCTCATAAAAATGAGGAACATAAACTCCTTCAATTGAAGCCAGATGTTTTAAAAGAGAAAGGCGGTCAGCTCCTTGTTTTTTTAACTCTTGATAAGCTCTAATTACCTCTAAAAAGGCCTCTTCTCCATCTCCTAAAAGAAAGAGATCAAAAAAGGGAGCTACCGGTTCAGGGTTTAAAGCGCCAGGTCCTCCACCAATAACCAATGGGTCGCCATCCTTTCTTTGCTCAGCCTTGAGTGAAATTTGACCAAGATCTAAAATCGTCAAAATGTTGACGTAATTAAGTTCATACAGAAGAGAAATGCCAATAAAATCGAACTCCTTCAGAGGTAAACGGTTCTCAAGGGAAAAAAGAGGCCAACCTCTTTTTCTTAATTCCCTTTCCATATCTGGCCAAGGCGCAAAAACTCTTTCCGCTAAGATATCAGGTTGAGAATTAAGCTGATCATAAAGAATTTTTTGCCCCAAATAGGACATCCCGATTTCATAGACATCCGGAAAAACGAGGGCAATTTTAACCTTAATTTCAGAAGGATTTTTTTGATAGCTATTCCATTCTCTTCCTAGATAACGACCAGGTTTTTGAACATGACGGAGAAGATCAATCAAAGCTTTCTCTTCTAACCAAGGGAATTTTTCAAGCATAAGTAAATCGCCTCATCCTCACATTAATAGCTAAGCCAATAGCCAAATAATGAGCCAATAGAGATGAGCCCCCGTAACTAACAAAAGGTAATGGAATGCCAATAACAGGAAAGAAACCTATAACCATGGAAATATTTATAATAGCTTCAACGGCGATTAGCATAGCGATCATAAAAATAAGATATTTACCGGCTCTATCTTTAGCCAATTCAATTGATTTCAAAAGACGCCAAATGAGCCAAGCAAAAAGCCCGATCACGGTCAGACTGCCTAAATAACCAGCTTCTTCAGCGATCACGGCCATAATAAAATCGGTGTGGCGAGCTGGGAGAAAGCGAAGCTGACTCTGAGTCCCCTTTTTAAAACCTTTGCCTATAAGACCACCTGACCCAATGGCAATTTTCGACTGAAGGAGATGATAACCAGCGCCTCTCTTATCTTGAGAAGGAGCTATAACGGTAATCAATCTTTTTTTCTGATAATCTTTAAGATAAAAATGCCAGCTAGCCGTCCCAGCTATGACAGCTATAATTAACATCCAAGCAAGAGCTCGACGACTTAGCCCGGCCAAAAATAGAGCAGCTAGTAAAATTGGCAGAAAACAGGCTGCTGTTCCCAGATCGGGTTGCAGCATAACCAAAAATAAAGGGATGGCGGCAAGCCCACAACTACTAACAATAACTTGAAGGGTCAATTTCTCTTGTCTATATTCAGAAAAATAATAAGCCAGAAGGAGGATGAGAGAAAACTTAGCTAACTCAGCCGGTTGAAGACGAAAAGAAAAAAGATCAAGCCAGCCTCTAGTTCCAGCAATCCGGCGACTAAAGAAAAGAGTAATTAAGAGAAGAAAATTGGTTAAAATAAAAAAAGGCAAGGAAAATAGTAAAAGGCGTCGATAATCAATAGAAATCACTATAATTAAAGCAATTAAGCTTACTAAGAGCCAAATAAGCTGTCTAGTAAAAAAATTACCTGGTAGATAATAAGATGCACTATAGATGAAGAGAAGCCCAATCAAGGAAAGAATTAAGACGGCCGCAAGGACGATGCCATCAATCTCTTTTAAGTGTTTTTGATTAATCATTGAGGTTTTTATTTTTATTAATTTTATTTTGATAAAAAGCAAATATCTCTTTAGCTAAAGGAGCGGCAGAAGCTCCGCCAAGTCCGCCGTATTCCACGATTACCGTAACGACGATTTTAGGATCATAACGAGGTGCAAAGCCAGTAAACCAGGAATGAGGTCGGATTATTTGTTGTTTTTTTTCAGCTTTTTCTCGACTTATAATTTGAGCTGAGCCCGTTTTACCACAAACATCAAAACCATCAACCATGGCTAAATGTCCAGTTCCGCCTTGATTGACCGAGAGCCACATCCCCTCAATGATCGTCTCGAAATAATCAGGTTTAAGGTTAATACTAGTTCGAGAATTATTTTGATCTTTCGACATCATATCTTTATTTTTAACAAGATGAGGTTTGACAGGACGACCACGATTAGCAATTAAAGCCGTATAAACAGCAATTTGTAATGGGGTAACTTGAATCGGACCTTGACCAATGGAAACAGAAATGGTTTCTCCCGGAAACCACTCCTGGCCTAAGATACGCTGTTTCCATCGAGGATCAGGCACTAAACCTTCTTTTTCGCCAGGTAAATCAATCCCTGTCAAAGAACCGAAACCAATTTGGCGGGCTGTTTGCGCTATGTTTTCAATTCCCAGTTGTCGGCCGATGTTATAGAAATAAATATTACAAGAATTTTTGATAGCCTCAACTAAATTAATCCATCCATGTCCACCCCTTTGCCAGCAAGCGAATGTTCGCCCATAATAATTAGCTTCACCGGAACAAAAATGCATAGTCTGAGAAGTTATTAGCCCTTTGTGCAGAGCACTTAAGGCCACGCTCAACTTGAAAATTGAACCAGGTGGATAAAGTCCTCTCACCGCTCTGTTTTCTAAAGGATTATCACCACGGTTATTAATCTCCATCCACTCTTTAAAGCTTAAACGAGAGACAAATCTATTAGGATCAAAGGAAGGAGAACTGTAAAGAACCAGAACTTCACCAGATTTAGGCTCTAAAGCTACGATCGCCCCTTCCCTTCCCTCAAGGAGCTCAGCGGCCTTTCTTTGAAGATCAAGATCAAGCGATAACTGCAAATCATGACCAGTTTTAGGCTCAATTCTTGAATATTCACCATGGCTTCGGCCGAGACTATCAACTATTTCCAATTTTTTCCCGTTTACTCCCTCAAGCCAATTCTCATATCTTCTCTCAAGGCCAGTTTTACCCACCAAATCGCCCATGGTTTTATTTTTAAATTCACCCGAATTAAGCTCCTCATAAGAAATTTCTTGAATATAACCGGTAACATGAGCGGTGATTTGGCCGAAGGGATAAAACCTTTTTGGTTCTCGGTCAATAAAAAGCTCAGGGAACTCCAATTGACGAGCTTCGATTCTGGCAATTTCTTCAAGGCTAAGATTATCTTTGATCACAATTGGAAAAAAAAATGGCTGGGAGGTAAATTTATTGATGCGTTCTTGGAGGCTGGTCAAATCCATTTTTAGTAGCTTAGCTATCATAGGTAGAGAATCTTTCCAACGAAGATTATTTTCCCGAATTAAACAGACTCTAAAAGCTACCGTGTTATCAGCGAGGATAAGTCCCTGGCGATCAAACATCCGTCCTCTAGGAGCAGGAATAATTATTTCTTTAAGTCGATTGGCTTCTGATAAAACCCAATACTTCCGATGGTCAAGAATTTGAATTTTCCAATAGTTCAAAGCGAGAAGAAAAAATATAATTAAAATCAAAAAGAGAGCTATCTTAGCCCGATGATGAAGAAAACTGAAATCTTCATAAATTTTCTCTCTAGCCATAGTTTCAATCGTTGTATTGGTTAATCAGACGAAATACGAAACCAGTTACTAAGGTAGTCGTCAAAGGTTGAAGCCAGAACCACCCCAAATGAAAGGGTGGATTAAACGAAAAGATTAAATTAGCCAGACTAGCCCAGAGCAAAAGTTCAAAGGCAGAGACAGCAAAAATAAAAAGAACTTGATTGATAAAAGAAGCCAAATTGAGTTTTCGATAGCCTAAGCCCACAATAAAACCTAAACTTGTCTTGGTTAAGCCAGCTAAACCGAAAACATGAAGGGTCAATGAATCTTGAATTAACCCAGCCAGACTCCCACAAAAAGCACCAATCCCTTCGCCATGCCTAAGAGCCAATAAGATGACTGCTATTGATAAGAAATTAAAAGCATCGGCATAAAAGTGAGGCAACCCTCGCCAAAGCATCTGAAAGATAATGGCCGTTATAATTATCAGGGGGGAGAGAATCGATTTCCTTACGCCGCTCATCCTAGAACTTTTTTAAATCAAAATTAATTATCGCTACTTGTTTTAATTTGTTTAATTGGAAAAAAGGCTCAACTTCTATTTTCTTAAATAAGGCATCTTTAATGGAAATTCCAACAACTCGTCCTACCTTGAGGCCGGCTGGATGGATGCCATCAAGACCTGAAGTTAAGACCTCTTCACCAATTGCCACTTCAGGCGAAGTAATCAAGACATAATCGAGATATCCCCGGCCTCGTCCATCCCCACGAAAAACTCCAGAAACATTTTGATTAGCGGTTATAACTGCGACTCCGCTAGTTTCATCAGTAATAAGCTGAACTCGGCAGGACCAAGGTAAAACTGGGTTAATTACCCGCCCAACAAGATTACCTTCTGGGTCCAGAACAGTCATATCACCGCTAACTCCATGGAGGGAGCCTCGATTAATAATAATTGATTGAAAAATATTGCCAGCGTCGCTACCGATAACCGAAGCGATCAAGATCGAGTTACCTAGAGAACTTAATCTTTTCTTTATCTCAGCTTCTTTTTCAAGTTTTTCAATTATGTTCTTGAGGAGAATATTTTCTTGACGCAGTTGGACATTTTCAGCAGCTAATTTTTCATTTTGCGATTTAACTTGGATAAGAAAAAAATATTTTTCCCAGAAATTACTAATTTCATTCCAAAGCCAGTTAAGACCAGCTTGAAGGGGCGTGAAAATAGCTAGAAAAGTTTCTTTTAAAAGAGTCTTATCTTGACCTAGGGGAATCTGAATGGAGAGCAAAATAACATTGACTAAAAGCAAAATTAGAAAGAAATAATAGTTTTTTCTTTCTTTTGAGGGAAGGGCCATGGACCTCCCTGCTTGTAATGATGGTCAATTAACGGCAATTTTTTTGAGAAGATCAGGATCATCAAGGAGTTTGCCAGCTCCCAAGACAACAGTGGACATAGGATCTTCTGTAATAAAAACTGGAAGTTGCGTTTCTTCTCTAATTCTTTTATCAAAGTTCCTTAATAAGGCTCCTCCGCCAGTAAGAACAATTCCTCGATCAATGATATCTGCTGAAAGTTCGGGGGGAGTTCTTTCTAAAGCTACTCTGATCGCATTTATGATCGCCGCAACCACATCTTCTAAGGCCTCTCGAATCTCTTGGTCATCCACAACCACTGTTTTGGGGATCCCTTCTCTTAAATCCCGGCCTTTAATTTCCATGGTCAAAGGCTCGTCCAGGGGATAGGCTGAACCAATCTGAATTTTAACTATTTCTGCCGTTTTTTCACCAATTAGCAGGTTATATTTCTTTTTAATATACTGAATAATGTGTTCATCCATTTCATTGCCGCCAATCCGAATGGAGTGATTGAAAACAATTCCGTTAAGGGAAATTACCGCTATGTCCGTCGTTCCACCACCAATATCTACAACCATATTGCCTGTAGGTTCGGAAATGGGTAGATCCGCGCCCACAGCGGCTGACATAGGTTGCTCAATCAGATAAACTTCCGAAGCCTTCGCTTTTAAGGCCACATCTTTGACTGCTCTTCTTTCTACCTGAGTTATGCCCGTAGGAATACCAATAACAATTCTTGGCCGTATTAAAAAGGCTCGATTATTTGTCGCTTTGCGGATAAAATAATCGAGCATTTTTTCAGCAATTTCAAAGTCAGCAATCACCCCATCTCTAAGAGGTTTTATAGTGGCAACATTGGTAGGGGTTTTACCCAGCATTTCCTTAGCTCTTGCACCAACAGCTTCAACTTTGCCTGTAATTTTATTAACCACCACAATTGAGGGTTCGTTCACCACGATCCCTTTTCCCTTAACATAAACCAGGGTATTAGCTGTCCCAAGATCAATGGCAATATCACAAAAAAGGCTTGATTTTATCCATGTAATCAGACTCATTTTCTTCCTTTCCAAAAAAGTATTTTATCTTATTTTAGGCCTAATGCAAAGAAATTTAACCTTCTTTTTAAAATAAATTTGATCATTTTGTCTTGACTTGACTTCCCTAATTTGAATATACATTAGGCATCACCTAAAAGGAGTTAGACGATGAGAGAGGGACCTTTCATTCCCGAAAAAACTGACTTAAGAGAATTTACCGTTCGAGCCTTAGTTCTAGGATTAATCATGACGGTTATTTTAGGAGCAGCCAATGCTTATCTTGGACTAAGAGCTGGGATGACGATTGCAGCTACCTACCCAGCCGCGGTCATTGGCATGGCTATTCTTAGATTAATGAGGGGTTCAATTCTTGAAGAAAATTTTGCTCGAACGGTCGGTTCTATTGGCGAATCTGTCGCCGCAGGAGCCATCTTTACTATTCCTGCTTTCCTCATTGTGGGAGCTTGGGCAAACTTCAACACTATTGATGCTTATATTAAATCTTCAGCCTTAATGTTTGTCGGTGGCCTTTTAGGTATTCTATTCGTCACTTTTCTTCGGAGAGTTATGGTGACTGATCCTGAGCTTCCTTTTCCTGAGTCAGTAGCTGCTGCTGAAATTCACAAGGCAGGTCAGAAAGGCAGTGCTGGGGCTAAATTTCTTTTTCAAGCCATGGGAGTTGGAGCGGCCATCTACGCCCTTGGAGTTTTAAAGCTCTTTGCGGCTTCTAAAGATTTTATTGTCAAGGTAGGTAGCCTGGGCTCAAGCTTTGTCCGGTTAGGGACGACAAAGACTTCACCAACCGTAAATACTGGCGGAACAATCGCGGTAGCAGGACCTGGAATTTATCCAGCCTATATTGGGGTTGGTTACATAATTGGTCCCAGATTGGCTTCACTAAATTTTGCTGGGGGGGTTTTAGCCTGGGGACTATTCGCTCCTCTACTTGTTTACTTCCTTGGTCCTCAGCTTGTCACCAGTTTCTACGGACCTGAAGTAACTTTATCTGAAGTTAGCTGGGAGGCCTTGGTTGGTCATGTTTGGCGATTCATTATCCGTCCCATAGCTGTTGGCGGAATGCTGGTTGGGGCATGTTTTACCCTCTATCGAATGCGAAAGAACCTTATAGCTGGTCTCAAACGGTCCGTCAGTGATGTCAAGAAAGCCGCTGGCCGAGTTGAACAAGTTTCTCGATTAGAAAAAGATCTCGATTTCCGTTATGTCTTCAGCGGTCTTACCGTTTGCTTTATCCTTATGATTTTTGTTTATCATATCTTTGCTGGCACCTACGGGGCAGCAATAGTTGCCGCTTTAGTGATGGCTTTAGCTGGCTTCTTCTTTGCCGCCGTTTCCGGCAATCTTGTTGGCACGATCGGTTCATCCAATAATCCCATTTCTGGATTGACTCTTTCCACTTTAATCATTGCCGCTATTCTCATGGTGCTTATTGGAGCAACTGGAATGAGCGGGGTTGCCGCTGTTTTAGGGGTAGCTGCCGTTGTCTGCGTTTCTTCAGCGGTGGCCGGAGAAATGCTTCAAGACCTTAAAGTTGGTCATATTTTGGGTGGAACACCTTGGAAAATGCAAGTGGGAGATGTCATCGGAGTTCTCGTCGCCTCATTGATTCTTTTCTTTCCCCTTATGATCCTTCACGGAGCCTTTACCTTTGGAAGTAAGGAATTACCAGCTCCTCAAGCTGGATTAATGGCCGCTTTATCGCAAGGAATTGTTGGAGGGGAAATGGCTTGGCCATTGGTTATTGTGGGGATGTTCATGGGATTGGCTTTAATTCTTGTTCAGGTACGTTCACCCATGCTTGTAGCTGTCGGAATGTACTTGCCCCTGGAAACAACCTTTGCCATTTTCTGCGGCGGCGTTATTAGAGCTATCGTCGACAAACTCGCTGTAAAAAATAATTTCAATGAAGCCCAGAAAGCTAGAGTAGAAAATACAGGTATTCTTTTAGCCTCTGGTCTTATCGCGGGTGAAGCCTTAACTGGACTTATTCGGGCGGCTTTGACCTTTTTTAATATTCCCATTCCAAGTATCATGGCTGCACCCAGCTACTTTTTTGGTCTAGTTTTTCTCGTCATAATTGCAATATATCTGGTGGTTGTGCCGTTGCGCCATGCAGGAAAGGCCGAAGAACCGCGTCCTCCGTCGGCGATAATTTAATTTATTTAAAAAATTGATTTTTCCCCTCAAAAGAGATTTTAAAATTTGAAAGGTGATTTAAAAATCAAGTTGAGATAGGGATTTATTTTTTTAAAAACCTTTGGTCTGATAAAATATAAATATGGCCATAAGAAAAATTCTTAAAATTGGTCACCCCATTCTCCATCGTCGAGCTGATCCAATAAACGAAATCAATGAAGAAATAATAGCCTTAGCTAGAGACATGGTTGAAACGATGCATTTGGCTCCAGGAATTGGTTTAGCCGCTCCTCAAGTTGGGGTTAGCCAGAGAATAATCACCATTGACCTATCTATCGGCGAAAAACCAGAAGAACTTATTATTATGATCAATCCAGAAATAATTGAAGCTGAAGGCGAAACAGTTGAAGAAGAAGGTTGTCTTTCTGTTCCTGAAATTAGAGAAAAAGTTGTCCGACCGGCTAAATTATTAGTCCGTGGTTTTACTCTTGATGGCCAGGAAATAGAGATTGAAGCCAAAAATTTATTAGCCCGAGTTTTTTCTCACGAATTAGATCATCTGGATGGCAAGCTTTTTGTGGATCGCTTATCTCCTCTTAAAAAAAGCTTATTATATCGTCGCCTGAAAAAACAGCTTTCTCTTGATATATAACAAATGAATATTGTTTTTTTTGGTACACCTGAGGCAGCCTTACCAAGTTTAGAAAAGCTTCTTAATTCTGAACACCAAATTAAATTGATTGTTACCCAGCCTGATCGACCGGCTGGTCGCGGCTTGAAGTTGACTCCCCCTCCGGTAAAGGAATTTGCTTTAAAAAACGGTTTGCCCTTTATCCAGCCTGAAAAGATAAGAAAAGACCAGACAGCTTTGAATTTGATCCGATCTATTTTCCCCGATATTATTGTGGTCGTAGCTTATGGCCAAATTTTACCAGCTGAAATCATCTATTTTCCTCCTTATCGAGCTATAAATGTCCATTTTTCGCTTTTGCCTAAATACCGAGGTGCTTGTCCAGTAGCCTGGGCCATTCTTAACGGTGAAGAAAAAACAGGAATAACTATTTTCGTCCTCAATGAAAAAATGGATGAAGGTGATATTTTAGCCCAAGTAGAAGTCGAGATTAGGCCAAGAGAAAATGCTGGAGAACTAGAAAACCGATTAGCTCAAATAGGAGCCGATCTTCTAATAAAGACACTATCCGAAATAGATAAACTTACCCCTAAACCGCAAGACCATTCTCAAGCTACCTACGCTCCCAAGCTAAATAAAAATATGGGGCAAATCGATTGGTCATGGCC
>JAOAFQ010000228.1 GCA_026416195.1 Candidatus Aminicenantota bacterium
AGATGTGTATAAGAGACAGAATTGAATCTTAGGCTGAAATCAAACTTTACTGGAATAATCTATGATCATATTAAGAAACTAATTTGTGAAGGAAAGTTAAAACCAGGCCAACGCGTTACTGTTCAAGAATTTGCCAATTATTTTAATGTCAGCATTACTCCAGTTAGAGAAGCACTAAACAGACTTTTGGCTGAAAACTATCTGACCTCTGAAAGCGCCAACCGAAATGAATTAAGAGTGATAAATGTAACTTCCAAAGAAATTAATGAAATATATGAATTGTTCAGAGCGTTAGATATTTTTG
The DNA here is from genome assembly GCA_026416195.1 of Candidatus Aminicenantota bacterium. Classification (GTDB taxonomy): domain Bacteria; phylum Acidobacteriota; class Aminicenantia; order Aminicenantales; family CALLJL01; genus CALLJL01. The sequence goes on from JAOAFQ010000228.1 coordinate 305, forward strand.
GTCTGAGAAAGAACCTGAATCAGCTGCCTGACGCCTTGCTATACGAACTATCTGAGATGCATAAGGCCTTGGGTAGTTATTATGAAAAGAGACAACTAAAAGCTTACTTTCGCCAGAATTATTTAATTCACTCCACGATATGGAAAGCCTGTCAGAACGATTTTATCTATAAAACTATGATTGCGGCTCAGAACAAAATTCTGATATTTATGAGCCTGTTCCCGGAGCTCTATTATTCTCCTGAGATTCTAAGAAAATCTTTTTCTGACCACTGTGAATTAATGGATGGCCTAAAGGCCAGGAATATAATCTGGGTGGAGAAAATCTTGGAAAGACATTGGGGAGAAGGATTCTTCCCCGACACTAACAGCCAAGCAGCTCTTAATAAATAAAATCTTGGTGTAAGAAGGAGGTTACAGTGAAAAAACATTCTTTCAGGCTATTAGCTCCTATTCTCTGTCTCATTTTTCTGGGGGCACAGGCTTTTGCCCAGTCGGCCAACGCTACATTGGAAGGCATAATTACTGACAACACCAATGAGCCGCTTCCAGGAGCGAATATTGTGCTCAAGAATATCAATACTGGCTATACTTATGCCGCTGTGAGCAAAAATAATGGTTCTTATACCATTTCCGGCATAATTCCGGGAAAATACGAGATTGAAGTTAGTCTTGGTGGGTTTAAATCTCAAGTAATTAAAGATGTGGTTTTTACGGTCGGAGCAAAGTTAAAGATTGATTTTGTTTTGGTACCATCAACTATCAGCGCTGAAATCACTGTGACGGCAGAAGCGCCCCTTATTGAAATTACAAAATCTGAGGTAAGTTCAGTCATTGATAGAGAAAAGATTGATACCCTTCCACTCATAAGCAGAAATTTTAATGACCTGACTATCATCTCGGCTGGTGTCATAGATGGAAAATCTAATGCCCAACCCAGTGGCAGCGGAGAGATGGTAGTGGATGGTGTCTCTAATGAGGATATAACCAGCAATTCGATGGGAATAACCCTGCCTGCCGATGCTATTCAGGAATTTCGCGTTATTACTAACCTGGCTCCAGCCGAATTTGGGAATGCCTCCGGAATGATTACTACCGCTATTACTCGCTCAGGTACAAATACTTTTCAAGGACGTTTAAGTTATTTCTATAGGGATGAAAGTTTCGATTCGCCCAACTATTTTGTTAATCATGCTGAGTATCAAGGTGAGGAACTGCCCAAGGATCAATGGCAAAAAGCCCCTTTTTCTCGCCATAATTATGGCGGCTTTCTAGGTGGACCAATAATAAAAGACAAACTTCATTTCTTTATCCTGTATGATGGATTATCTGAGAAGAATTATTCGGTCATAACTTCTCCCCTAGTCCCAAGAGAGACCGTAAGCCAACCGATGTATGGGCATCAAATTTTAGCTAAGTTCAATTATCAAATGAATGAGAAAAATCAATTTTCAGCCCGAGTTAATTATTATTTTCAGAAAGCTGAAAATCAGGGAGTGGGCGGTTTATATACAAAAGAGAGGGCCTATAACTCAAAAATCACTGATTTATCTGCAGTTATTAGTTGGACTTCATTTTTCTCATCAAAAACGATCAACGAATTCAGATTGTTATATAGCCGAGGACGTAATTATTCTGATCCCCTCTATCCAGATTCTTATTCAGTTGAGCGGCCCAGCGGTTATTTTGGGAAGGACCACAGCCAGCCGCAGTATAGTTATAATGATAAGTTTGAAGCCGTAGAAAATTTCAGTCTGTTCTTAGGCGATCATTCAATAAAGATGGGTTTTGATTTTATCTATGCTCCCTCGGGAACTACTAGGATGGATCTTTATTATCCAGGGGTTTTTACTTTTGCCACGGATGCTCCCTTTGACCCGAATAATTTTGGAACCTATCCGATCATTTTTGCTTATAATAGGGCAGGCTCCATTTCTATAGACATGCCGTATTATATGTTCGCTGTTTTTTCTCAGGATTCTTGGAAAGTTACTAAGCGTCTTACCTTAAATTATGGTTTAAGATGGAACTACTATGATCTTACTGGCCTGAATGAGAAAGCGGGCGATATCCATAACTTCAATCCAAGATTGGGTTTTAGTTTTGATCCAAAGGGTAACGGTAAGTCATCAATAAGAGGTGGCATCGGGATATATTCCGCCAACATGAATTCAAACTCAGCGGGCCCGATTGTATTTTGGAGTGATTTTGATCTTTACATAAAAGTATACCCAAATTATCCGGATCCATTTTCTCCCAACCCTTTCTTCCCGCCTAATATTCAATTTCCGGCCGAAAAAGGTGAATATGTATCGGGAGACCTGGTACCCCCTTGGAGCTTACAGACGATGCTTGGATATCAAAGACAATTAACTAAAAATATTTCCGTAAGCGCCGATGTGATATATACCAGAGGTTACAACC
>JAOAFQ010000024.1 GCA_026416195.1 Candidatus Aminicenantota bacterium
GGATCGAGCCAAAGCGAAAGACCTTGGCTGAATTAGGGGTAAGTTCGCCAACTCGGGCGGCCACCACTTTCTCGACTTCTTCTTCTTTTAAGGGTGGAGGAAGAAGATAACGAACGACTGGATAAAGTATGGAGATAAAGGTTCCGGCCGCAGCTCCCCCCAGAAGGAAATCAATAAATGTTCTTCGGTTCATTCTTTTCCTCTTTTACTTGGTCGAATGACGGGAAGTCCAGTGGGTCAATCGATCAGAAAGCCAATTATCATAAAAAGACAAGTTATGAGCCCCGCCGCTTCCTTCATGGTCTAATTCATTTAAAATTTTTAAATCGTTTTCAAGAGCTTTTTTGGAGCCTTCGTCCAGAGAAATTTTTTTAAGTTCATTTAGGAGAGACTTTAAATTGTTTATTTTAAGCTTTATTTCCTTCTGTTTTTCATTAAATAGGATAAGGTAATTTTCTTCATGACAGTTAAGGCAGCTCATTGAATCGAGACGTTGGATTTGTCCTTTTTCGAGCCGATGGCAGTCGTGACAATTGACGCCAGCCTCGGCCATCGAATCGGCTTTAATTTTAAGATTATAAAGCTCTCCACCTTTATAAACCGTGGCTTGGAGTTGATGACAGGAAGCGCACTCTTGAGTGGCCGACTCGTGGTGGCAGGAAGCACAGAATTTTTTAGTCGCGATCAGAGTACCATGTTTTGGAGTCAGTAAGTGGCAGGCCTGACAATTCAAGTCTGTCTTTTCAAGATGGCTCTTATGATCAAAGAAGAGCCCCCACAATTTAACTTTAATTGAATCCACCCCCTGATGGCAATTAGCACAGGTAGAAGGTATTCGGTCGGTGAGGGCTGTCGTTTTCGGCGGTTCATAATCTGAACCAATTAAATTCATCGCTTCGGCGATAAGGGAAAGACTGGCTCGTAGCAGCTCAAGACTATAATTCATATTATGAACGGCCTTGCCTTTATCGACGAGCTCGAGATTAAATAGGGCTTCCTTGATCAGCCTTTCAGCTTCTTTTTTTTGGGAAGAAGAAGCTTTTTTAAGCTCCTCTTGAGCCCGGATAAGAACCTGGCGAATTTGCGAGATTTCTCTAGCAGTCGAGTTTTTCCACTGATTGAGGAGGCGAGAGAAGCCTTGGCCATGGCAAGTCTCACAGCTTTGGCCAGAGGCCAGAAGAGTTTCTCCCGCCCCTTCGGTCTTCCTGGCCTCTTGATGGAGGACATGACATCCCTGACAACTTAATCCTTTTATCATTTTAATTGAGGGCAAAGGATGACTGACTCCTTGACCTCCCTGGCCGCTAAAAAGAATTTTTTGGGGCTCATGATAATTGAGATGACAGGTGCGGCAATCGGCCATGATTTCGATGTCCTTGATTATTTTATGTTGAATTTCCAGATGACATTGATTGCACTCGATTTTATGGGCCGTAAGGTGAGTTGAATGCATTAGGTCAGTCTCGTGGTAACGCTCGAGGCGATCTTTTTCAAAATGGCACTTATAACAATTTTCTTTGGGGACAGGACCGTCCCCCGTTATAACTTGAATATGACACCGTTGACAGGGAAGATTACTTTGAAGAGCAACTTGATGATC
>JAOAFQ010000151.1 GCA_026416195.1 Candidatus Aminicenantota bacterium
GATCATAGACCAACCGATCAACCTCGGGTCGGAAAGGCTCAACTAGGTCACAAGCCAAGGATTCTCGACCATAATCAAAGGAATGATAAAAGCCAATAATCGGATCCAGTCCCAGACATTCAATTTCTCTAACCATTTCAAAGTGAAGAAAAGTATAAGATAAAGAAAGTAGAGCATTAACTGGATCGGTTGGCGGTCGACGAACTCTTGAACTAAATCCCAGCGAAGGAGGAAATAACCAAGAGAAGGCTTTATAATAAGCATTAGCCGCACTTCCTTCGAATCCTCTCAAAGAATCTAAAGAGGGCATCTCTTTTACTTGACTAATTATGTGAGCTATCGATTCGGCCGCATTTAATAATTCATGCTTAATGTCCCTTCGCTTTATCGCCATTTCCTCTAAAAAAATTTTTTGTTTAATAAGCTTCTTTTCAACTAACTCAGTAGCTATTTTTAGAGCAAAAGAGCTCTGAGCTTTCTCATACTGTTTTAGACGAAGTTGCCCATTTCGATGAAGGCGACCATGGAGAATTCCAGCTAACCGAAGTCTTTTACCACAAAGAAATAAGGTGCTTATATTTTTAAGAGCAAATTTGTGGAGAACAGAGGCGTTTATCTTGATATTACCAATGATGATAACTCTTTTAAGCGGTCCAAGGGGAACAATTCCTTCCCTTTTATGGCCACAATAAAAAGCGATGGCTTGTCCATCAATTCGAAGTTCTATATCTTTGCGGTCAATATATAAAGTACCCATTTTAGCCAATGTAAAAATAAGAAGGATCCTTTGGGGGCACCGCTATGCCTAAAACATGAATTTTGCCGCGTCTTTCTACCTTAAAGATATGAACTCGATCATATCTTTCATCAATTAAATATGTTATTTCCTCAACAATTGAATTTAATTCCCTCTCGGTTAGAAAACATTCATAAACTGACTTTTGTCCACCGGTGCTATAACCTTTGAGGAAATGCCGAACTCGGTTAAGTCTTTTCTCATCCGATATGTCATAAGCTATTAAGTAAAGCTCTCTTGCAGCCATTTTTTCAATCAAATGCTAAAATGAAGAATTTTCTTAGACAATGAAAAAAACGTTTTGGAAATGTTTAAAAAGATTTAAATATTAGAAACACCAAACTATAGTTTTGCGGTTAAAAAAGATGATTTAGCCTAACATATGTGGAAAAAGCAAAGAACTAAAAGCTATTTTTAATTTATCCCCTTAATCTAATGGGCAATCTATTTAGACTATAGCTCTAATTGAGGAAATTGAGGCAGGCTAGCTTCATCAATGCCAAGAAATTGCAAACAATTCTTCCAAGCATCATCAAATTTATCTTTATCCGCCAGAACATTACCATGAACAATAATATTATTATTTCTCATATCAATAATCGTCCGAATAACAGGTTCATACAATTCAAAAAAACGATGGCCAATTCCTCTCCGTCCTTCTTCTTCCTCTAAAGCTTTTAAAAGACAATAGGCGCCGTACAAAGGAATTTCAGCCTTATTTGTTCTTTCGTTGAAATATTTAAATCTTATTTTTTCTTTTAACTTTGTAGGAACCAGGTCCAAATTGACATTGGAAGCATCGATATTGTATTTTTTCAATTCAAGCTGGGCTCTTTTTTCCAATGCTCGATAAAGCCGGACAAGGGCATCATCATAACGATTCTCCAAAATAGCTCTTCTTTTAGCATTGGCTAATAAATCATAAAGACGATATTCTTCGCTTTTTAATTTTGGGTCGCTAATCTCTAGATTTTCTTCCTTAGCATTAGTTTCTTTTGGTAATTTGCCAGATTCCTCTTCTTTTCCATGAACAATTACGTTGAGGAAGTCCAGATTTTCTTTGGCCTTTTGCCAAAAATTTACAATCCCATGGTTATTCGGTAATTGAGAACAAATTATTTTAAGTTCATTGATTGCTCTTTTTAAAAAATGCAGAGCCCCATCGTAATCAAATGAATCCCACTTATAATAGGCTTCGCTGAAGCGGGTGACCATATCGAATAAGCTTTTTTGTCGTTCAGAAACCTTGCGTGCTGCCTGTTCGGAAATTTCTTTGGCGGCTAAATAACGACCAGAATTGAATAAAAGACATATTTTTTTCTTTTCGTCTACAGCTAGTTCATCCCAAGGATTTCTCAGAGTTATGACCTTTTCTTGGCCATCAATAACAACACCTATCCCATCTTTATCACGGCCTTTCTCATCTTTTGCCCCTACATAGGAAAAGCATTTTGTATACTCAATCGTCCCCAAAACGAGCGCTGACGACATTGACTTAGTTCCTCCGGTATAATCGACAATTACTTCGTCGATTGTCGTTTTCCATCGAGATAAAATCTCAGGAAGTGTAGTTAAGATAGCATTTAAACAAAAATTTATGTTCTCAGCTGATTGCGTTATTATCTTGTCTGTATTTCGGATGGAGCTTAGATCTATTCGGCGCAGAATTTCAGCTATCTGAGATTCGGTTTCTAAAGAAGTAAAAAAGATGATATTTTCTGGTCGGTGAAAATTTATAGAACAGATAATTGGTGAAGGCGACCCGCCGACGCTAATAATCAATGTTTTCCCCACTTTAGTTTTCCTCCTCTTTTTAAAAATTATTTTTAATAATTTTAACATTTGATTCATTATTGGTTCAATTCTCTCTTTCAGCCTTATATTGAGGAGGACAAATCTCTTCCTTGACAGCATCAATAACTATGTTATTAGCCCACATACCTTGAGCCCTTAACTCAATTTCTTTAAATAGAAAGCTTCTGATTAGATAATAAGCAAAGGGCCAATTGCCTTCTCCCAATAGGCAATCTCTTTCTAGACGGCCTTCGCAGCAAAAACAAGCTAAATCACATATTGGAATTTTTTTAAAAATATGAATAGCTAACATTTTAGCCTCCTTTTTCTATAAATACCCATTTGGGTTTTTGATATCTATTAATGAAATGTTTTAGAAATGTTTATTGGTTATGAAGAATCAATCCTTTTTTGGCCTTAACCTAATCATTATAAATTTTTAATTATTCCTAATATATGATTATATTTACTAATACTTTTTTAAAAATTTATTTTTTAATTTTTTCCGCTTGGCTTAAATAAAATTTCTATTATAGAGGCAATGGTTCCAAAAATAATAAACAAAATGAAAAATAGTAATCCAATCTGAATTAAGAGCTTACCAAGCGATGCCAAAAATGGGATCATTACTCACCTCCCAGTCGCAATCCCTTCTTTTTGAGGTCTCCATTCCATCAAGGGGAGGCGGGGTCCTGGTTCTGGAATTCTGATAATAGTCGCAATCCCTTCTTTTTGAGGTCTCCATTCCATCGAGGTCAATTATCCAATTGGTAGATGGATAGAGT
>JAOAFQ010000021.1 GCA_026416195.1 Candidatus Aminicenantota bacterium
GCAATTGATGCGAAAGCCTCGATTGTTCTACCTGAAGAAGCCTTTGAAGTTCACAAACACAAAGGTCTTTCTCAATCAAAAGCCGGAAAAACATTTTCTTCTTGTCAAGCTTTGAGTCAAAATTTTTGAATTGCCAATTTAACGGTTATCAAGAGTGTAAGGACTGCGCTCTTCTGTTCGGTCAGTGGCCGGGGGAGGTTCAGGGGATAGGGCCGAAATGGTAGCTCTCAGTTCAGGGGTCATCTCTATTTTGATTGAATCGAGAGAGGCCTTTAATTGGGCTGCATTTCGAGCTCCAACAATTGCCGCTGTTACCGCAGGATGACTATTCACCCAAGCTACTGCTAAACTTACCGGATTGTAACCCTTCTCTTTTGCCAAAACGACAAATCTTTGGGCGACCTCATGCATCCACTTCTCACCATAGCGCGTTCCATAAATTTTGTTAGTCAAAAGTCGACCTTGTTCAGGTGGATTATCTCCGTGATATTTTCCTGTTAATAAGCCGCCTCCGAGAGGACTATAAGCGACGACCCCTAGCTTTTCGGCTTGAGCCATAGGAAAAATTTCGACCTCAGCCTGCCTCTTGACTAAGTTATACATTGGCTGGATGCAAACAAAGGAAGCGAGTCCCTCTTTTTGTGAAATTCCCAAGGCTTTCTCCACTTGCCAGGCCGCAAAATTGCTGGCGCCAATATAAAGAATTTTTCCTTGGTGAACAAGATCATCTAAAGCTCGCAAGGTTTCTTCCAGGCTAGTAAAATCATCAAAACGATGAATGAAAAAGATATCAATCCAATCAGTCCGAAGCCTTTTCAAACTGGCTTCAACTGACCGAAAAAGGTGACGTCTCGAAGCACCTCGGGCATTAGGATCCTCGCCTGTAGGAAAATAAGCCTTAGAAGTGATTATAACCTCTTCGCGACAGGATTGAATTAATTGGCCTAGAATCTCTTCAGCTCGACCTTGATTATAAATGTTAGCACAATCGAAAAAATTGATTCCGTATTCCCGAGCTAAGTTGAACATCTCCGCGGCGGCTACCTCATCAGCTTCCCCTCCAAAAGTCATTGTTCCCAAACATAGCGAAGAGACTTTAATCCCAGTTTGTCCTAAGAATCGATACTTCATATTCTCGGCCATTTTGCACCTCTAAAATCGGTTTTTAAATAAAAAATTTTTATTGTTCCCTTTCTTGTTAAAAATATTCTTTAAAATTCATATTTAGCCAAGGGTTATTGCTATAAACTCTTCGCCTGGAAATTATCCGACGAAAAAAGTCAATCAAGGCTAACAAATAATTTGGTTCAAGACTGTAAGCGACCGAAATCGTCTTCAACCCTTTCGATATCATCCTCGCCAAGGTAATCCCCTCTCTGAATTTCAATAAACACGACGGTCCCTTCCCGAGCTTCAATCCGATGAAGGGAAAAGGCTGAAATATCAACAGACTCACCTGGAGAAAGAAGCTTTTCCTGCCCATCAATGGTTACTAAGGCCTTCCCTTGAAGAATAAACCAGTGTTCGCTCCTTCTTCGGTGGCGTTGATAGCTCAACCTCATCCCTTCATAAATTTCAATTCTTTTGACTTTATGCTTTTCCTTTTCCTCTAAAACAATATATCTCCCCCACGGCCTTAAGCCGCGGTAACCTCTGCCTAAAGTTCCTTCAACAATTCTTTGGTAAACTTGGATATATTCATCAACCATTTTTTCCTGGCTAAACTGCGTCTCAACCCATCGTCGGCAATCAGCACGGTTTAGTCTCTTAATTTCATCGACTTTTCCGATCGCCTCATCTAAATTCTCGACAATAAAACCGGTTTGACCATCAACTACTAATTCTGGCACAGCCCCTTTTTTTAAGGCAATCACTGGAGTTCCGCAGGCCATTGCTTCTATTAGACTGAAACTAAAAGGTTTTTCATAATTAACGGGGTAAATAAGGGCATAGGCAGAAGAAAGGAGCTGGGTTAACTCAGGAGAACTAAGATTATCTATAAATTTTATTCTGTCTCCATCCAACTGCGGGGCAACTTGCCGTTCAAAGTATTCTTTGTCCTGAATGACGCCCACAATGATTAATTTTCGATTGGCTTTTTTAGCTAGTTCGATGGCCTCCCAGGTACCTTCATTAGGATGGATGCAACCAAAAAAAATAAGATAATCTTCAGGTTGGTCATTGAAAATAAATTCCTTCAAATCAATCCCTGGATAAATTGTGGCTAAATAATCAAGCTCAGAACATTTAGCAGCTTGGCTAATAGCCACATAAAAGGTACTTTGATTATATTTTTTATAAACTGGCAAAATTTTCTTAGAAGGAAGACTATGAATCGTAGTTAAAAAGGGGGTTTTAATAAGTTCTGAAAAAACTAGAGGAGGAAAATTAAAATTATTATGAATTAAATCGAATTGATCAGCCTTTTCCATTACATTGGCCAGATAAAGATACTCTGCGACCTTAATATCTGATTTTTTACCTTCTTCAGGGCTGCTCTCAATCATGGCCGCCACCTTGGCCTGAGTAATTGAATCTTGAGGCGCAAAAAGGGTAACTTTTAAGCCTCGTCTGACCAAGCCTTGAGCTAAAAGAGAAACAAATTTTTCTAAGAAGCTAGAGTGAGGAGAGGGAGTTTCCCAAGCCATAGGAGAAAGCAGAGCTATTTTCATAACCATTCCTCGCAGAACTCAAATTTGAAAACTAAAGTTGTATTATATAAAATTTTTAGAGAAAAAAGGAAAAAACCTCATTTTTAAACGAAATCCTTTTTTAAAAAATGGATCAAAGTTGTTTCCTTGACTGAGGGGGAGGGATGAAAAAAAGAATACTTCTCTTCATTTTCATCTTTTCAATTTGGTTTATGTTTTTTTCCTTTTTGCTTGCTCAAGATAAAGCTACAGTTAAAGTAGATCGAGCCAACATCCGCCACCAACCTGACCGTCAAAGTCCCGTGATAATCGTCGTCACCAAAGGCACAACCCTTGATATTATCGGAAAAGAAGGCGAATGGTATAAAATTTCTTTTGTCTCTAAAGAAAAAGGAAAAATTACAGGCTATATCCATCAAGATTTGGTTGAGCTAATCAAGGCGGAAGAGACCAAAATTTCTGAGATGAAAAAAGAGCTGAAGAAAGCAGAGCCGGTTATCCCCGCTGAAAAAGTTCCAATCCAGAAAAAACAAGATAGAGGAAAATTACGAGCTCTTGGTATCAAAATTGGATATAGCGGTGCTTCTCTTTATGGGGAAAATGTCGAGGAATTTGAAGAGTTTCTTCAAGATGAAATGAACACCAAAGGGGGACTGAATTTTGGCGGATTTATCATTGTTAATTTTTATAATTTTTTGGCCCTTCATTCTGAACTCAATTATATTCAGAAAGGCGCCAGAACAGAGGGAGAAGTAATTGGAGAAAAATTTAAAGCTTGGATTAATCTTACCTATCTTGAAATTCCAGCTTTAGCTAGAATCTATCTTCCGACCCAAAATGATTTTAGTTTTTCCTTCTATACCGGGCCCTATGTTAGCTTAAAATTGAGCGGCCAGGCCAAAGCTCAGGTAGGCCAAGTGAAAGTGGAAGAGGATATTGAAAATTTAAAGTCTACCGATGCCGGCTGGATTCTTGGCGCTTCTTTTGATTTTTTTCTTCCTTTTGTCCAAACCGGGCGATTTTCTCTTGATCTTCGCTATTCGCTCGGTCTAACCACAATTTCGACCGAAACTGGAGTAGATACCAAAAACAGAGTTTTTTCGCTGAGCTTGGCTTACCTTTTTTAAAATTAATCAGTTGGTCAGTCTCAAAAAATGATTTTATTTTACTAATTTTCTATCATTTCAGCTTTAAGCTAAAATCATCTTTTGGCTTAATTATTTTTAATTAAAAGATTATCCAATGAGGAAGAGAAGAAGTTTTTATGTCCAATGGCACCTTCTTGATCGCTGTAATCTCCGTTGCCGCCACTGCTATCAAGATAATTTTAGCTCTGAACCTGAGCTTTCTTGGCCTGAACTTAAATTTCTTGCCGACAATTTGATCTCGACTATGAGGATTTGGCAGGCAAAACTTGAAGTCGCTTTAACTGGAGGTGAGCCTTTTCTAAAGAAAGAATTAAAACTTCTTCTAGAAACCTTAAATTCTTCTTCTGAAGTTAAGGCGATTAGCCTCATTACCAATGGACTTCTAATTCCCGATTGGGTTGAAGAGTTGAAAAAATTTAAGAAATTCAAGGAATTAAGAATTTCCTTGGATGGCGTTAGGCCAGAAACCAATGATGACCTTCGAGGTCAAGGAACCTATAAGCAAGTTCTCAAAGGAATGAGAAAAGTAAAAGAAATGGGACTTCCCTTCCTTATCATGTTCACGGTGATGAAGAAAAACTTCCATGAGGTTCCCTGGCTTTTCGAGTTGGCTAAAACAGTCGGAGCCAGCGGGTTCATCATTGAAAGGTTTTTTCCTTTGGGTCAGGGAAAAAATTGGGTAAATGAAGTTCTTGGAGCTGAGGATTTCTTTTTTCTTTGGGAGCAAATCCTTGATCGAAGCAATCTGGCAGCTCGGCCCAAGGAATTAATTCCCTTTAGAGCCATCAAAATAGAATTAGATCAACCTTTTCCGCGGGTTTTCGGATCCGGATGTATCATTGGCCAGGATGGCTTAGCGCTCATGCCCGATGGGACAATTTTCCCTTGCCGTCGTTTCCCCCTACCTTTGGGGAATTTGATGGAAAAACCTCTTTCTGAAATTTGGCAAAATTCAAAGATTCTTCAAACTTTGAGAGACAAATCTAAATTAAAAGGCCATTGCTCTAATTGTCAAGTAAAGACCTGCTTTGGCTGTCGAGCTATGAGCTACGTCCTAACCGGCGATCCCTTTGCACCTGATCCCCATTGCTGGCTTATGAGCTAAGCTCTAGCTCAATCTCCACTCAGCCCTAAATATTTAATTTAATTTTTTATTTCTGTTGTTCTTTAAACCATTGTTCCCAGGTTTCTGGTTTAAGGTGGAGTACCATAAAATCAAGACGATCTTGGCCATACTGAGCTAATCTAATGGCATGATCCTGCTCTGGATACATCTTCCAATCAATTCTTTTGCCTTCTCGCAATAAAGCGTAAACCAACTGAATTGTATTGGCCGGATGAACATTATCATCAATTGTCCCATGATGAATTTGGAGCTTTCCCTTAAAATTCTTAACAAAGTTTAGACAAGAACCTTTTTCGTAACCTTCAGGGTTATCTTCTGGTCGCCTCATATACCTTTCAGTATAAATAGAATCATAATTCCGCCAATCGGTCACCGGAGCCCCAGCTACGCCAACGTGAAAAACCTCAGGCTCCTTAAGCAAAGCCAGGCAAGTTAAGTAGCCACCATAAGAATGACCAGTTATTCCCACTCGGCTCGAATCAAACCATGGATACTGACTCAGGTGCTTTATGGCGGCCACATGATCAGCCAGCTCAACTTGGCCTAATTTCAAATAGCTTTTTGTCTGGAAAACCTTGCCCCGTTGAGAAACACCGCTATGATCGGTTTGAAGGACAATAAAGCCTAGCTGGGCAATTCTCATATTAGGACTCATCATTTGCCAGGTGTTGCGGATCATCTTGGCTCCTGGCCCACCATAAACAGCATAATAAACTGGATATTTTTTATTTGGGTCAAAATCAGCCGGCTTAAAAATTAAACCATCAAGATCATCTTTTCCATCAGCTGATTTAAAAACAAAATGTTCTGGCTTAAGAAGATCAAGCTGCTTAAATTCATCGGTGAGGATAGTTCGACCAAGCTGTCGAATAAAGGTGCCATTGCTAGTATAAAGATTAACTTCAGGCGGATTGTCCCAAGAAGAAAATTCATCCGCAAAAAAATGTCCACCGGGCGAAACATTAACCGAATGCCAACCAGACTTGGTGGTTAGCTTCGTCAGGCCTGTTCCATCAAGTTTAACCCGATAAAGATGCTGGTCACAGCCTCGATTTTCATAGCCAGTAAAATAGACCCAACCGCCTTTCTCATCCACCTCTAAAATGTTACCTACGGGTAATTTAAGGTTGGTCAGCTGTTTGATCAATTTGCCTTTAAGATCATAAAGATAAATTTCTTTCCATCCAGTAACTTCTGAGGTCCAAAGGAAGCGCTGACCATCACTGAGGAATAGAGCCCGAACATCTTCATTAAAATAACATGGCTCCTCTTCTTTAAGAATGACTCTAGATTGCCCAGTCTTGGGGTCGGCAGCTAAAAGTTCAAGCCTATTCTGGAAACGATTCATTCGAAGAAAAGTAAATTCGCGACCGTCTGGAGTCCATTGTCCTTTAAAGATATAGACATTGGTCTCGATCCCTGTATCAAGCTGAATTATTTTTTTGGTTTTTATGTCAACCACAAAAAGACGAATGATAGGATTGTTGGCCCCAGCTTTGGGGTAACGCATTAATTCCAATTTGGTGGGAATTGAAGCGTCGCGGATGATTGGATAAAGAGAGACGGGTCGCTCATCAAACTGCATAAAAGCAATCATCTGGCCATCTGGAGACCACCAAAAAGCCTCATACTGATTTAATTCTTCTGGATAAACCCAGTCTGGCCAACCATTGCGTAATTCCTCTCGACCATCCATAGTGAGGGCAATTTCCAAATCTTTTTCAAGATCGCGCAAATAAAGGTTGTAGTCACGAGCATAAGCCGTAAATTTATAATCGGGCGAAAAGACTTCAGTATAGCGTCGATTACGGACTCCGGTGGCAAAATAACGAAAGACATAACGTTTTAAATCGCCAGTAGCTGGGTCACAAAGATAAACTAACCGCCCATCCTCTTCAGTAAATAATATCCGCCGACCACCTTCAATGAAGGAAAAATTTTTAAAAGGAAGGGAGCTTACGCTTTTTCCAGTAAGCTTATTATAAGCGGCAATTATCTTGGAATCATCAAAGAGAGGAGACGATTCGCCACTTTTAGCCTCAATTCGGAAAAAAGTATCTTTTTCCTGATGGACATAAGCTTGCCCATCGGGTAACCACTGGATTCGTCTTAACCCTTCGAACTTAGTTAAATTAGGATCAGCTAACTTCTTATATAGTTCAATTCCCCTTGGCGGGGCTTGAACTTCAGAGAAAATAGGTCGAACGAAAAGAAAACTAATAATAAAAAGGACAAAAAAAATAAGCCTTCTCGATGACTTTTGACCAACAATTTCCCTCATAGCTTTTCCTCCCACCAGTGATTTCAGGCTGATATTAACTAAAAATTTCTTCATTGGCAACCTAAAAAGTAATGGCACCTTAACGGGTTAAGCCAAGAAAAGGAAAGCAAAGATTTGTTAAAATAAAACTGAAACTGAAAAATAATTTGATCTTTAGGAAAATTAAGCCTAATTCGCTGGGTTTAAAGAGAATGCTCTTGTTTTCTTGTTAAAATGATCAAGGTCAAGCCTGAGGAATTTCGAGTTATTGAAAAAGCTAACCTATCTCTTTCTCCTTCTGGAGCTTATAGGGTTTATCGATTGACAAAGAAAAGATTAACTACCGAAGAGGCCTGCCGACGTCTGGCCCAATATTTGAAATGTCCCCTCAGTAATATCTCCTGGGGCGGCCGCAAAGATAAACATGGTTTCACCACTCAATACATTACTATTTATCAAGGCCAAGATATCTCGTTAGAGGAAAAAAATCTCCAACTCGAACCAATAGGCTTTATGGAGAGACCGATGGGCCCTGATCTGATTGAAGGCAATTACTTTGAAATAACCATGCGCGGGCTCAAAGAAATTGATTCTGTCCTCAAAGCCATTGAAGAAGTTAAAACTTCAGGCTTTGCCAATTATTTTGATGATCAGCGTTTTCGAAGTTATGACCCTCAGCGAGGTTTTTTTGCCGAAAAGATATTGCTTCGCCACTATAATGGGGCCCTCAAGATTTATCTAACCTCAATTACTCCTAGTTTGAAAAAAAAGGAAAGGGAGAGACGCCTCGCCTTTCTAACTAATTGGAAGAATTGGGAAAAATGCTTAGATTTAGCTCGAAAACCGGAAGAGAAAAAAATCTTTAGCTTTCTCGCGAAAAATCCCAATAAGAGTGAGCTGGCCTTACAGCTTATCCCTCCCCCTGAAGTTGCTTTCCTTTATGCCGCTTATCAAGCTCATCTCTGGAATGAACTTCTAAGACGTCTAATAAAATTTAAAGGTGTGGCTTTGGCTAAAGTAGCAGGTCGAGAAGGAGAATATCTCTTTTGGCAATTGACTAATGAAAAGGAAAAAAACTATTTCCTCAACCTCAAACTTCCCACTGCCGCCCGCCAAATGGAATTCCCTGATGACCTCACAAAAAAGCTTTTTTTTGAGATTCTAAAAGAAAAAAATTTAGTCCTTTCTGCCTTCAGAACCAAAGTTCTTAGACTAATTAGTTTTCGCTCCTACCTTCGGCCGGCGGCAAGCTTCCCAATAAATCTAAGAATTCTGGAAATAAGCGAGGATGAACTCCACCTCGGTCAAAAAAAGCTTTCTTTATCCTTTGAACTTGCCCGAGGTTCTTATGCGACCATGCTCCTCAAACGTCTAACCCTTCAAAAAGGAAATACAAACCTTTGTTGGCCAACTAACGACTCTGAATAAAATTTGTTTCTTTTAACTTATTGAAATTTAAAATCTGTTTTCGTCCATGCGTTGACCTTTAATTATTAACCCCTTATATTTAAGAACAGGAGGAGAAAATGATTATTGCCGAATTTGCTATTTTCCCCACAAGTGAGGGAGTTTCGGTCAGTCGGTTTGTTAAGGAGGCCATAAAAATTATTGAAAATTCTGGTCTTCACTCTGAAACTGGAGGGATGTCAACTACTATTGAAGCCCCCTCCCTTGATCAACTCTTTGAAGTGATAAAAAAAACTCATGAAGCTCTGGTCAAAATGGGGGTTAAAAGGATTCATATTGATTTGAGAATCGACCATCGCCTCGATAAGGATGCGACTATTACTTCTAAGCTGAAGGCAGTCGGCAAACGCTAATTCAGGCAACGGCGAAATGGTAAGAGTCTTATTTTTCTTTGAAAACTAGCCATCGGTTTATTTGGAATAAACTGAAAAAGGAGGCAAAGCCATGAATCCAAAAGAAGCTGGCTTTACGGAAAATGCCCTTAAAATTCTCAAGGCCCGCTATTTCATGAGGGATGAAAATGGCCATCTAATTGACAAAGAACCAGCTGATCTTTTTTGGCGAGTTGCTCGACACGTTGCTTCCGCTGAAAAAACGAAAAAAGAACAGGAGAAATGGGCTGAAATTTTTTTCAAGGTAATGATGGATCGTGATTTTATGCCCAATAGTCCGACTCTAACGGGTGCCGGGCGGGACATGTGTCTCAGCGCTTGCTTTGTTTTGCCAATTGAAGATTCGCTTGAGAGTATTTTTGAAACTGTCAAAAATGCGGCTCTGGTCCACAAAGAAGGGGGTGGAACCGGTTTTGATTTTAGTCGCCTCCGACCAAAAGGGAGTTTTGTCCGTAAAACGCAAGGCATTGCCTCTGGCCCTGTTTCCTTTTTACGAGTGATTGATGCGGCCACAGAGGCTGTTAAACAAGGAGGCACCCGCCGAGGAGCTAACATGGGCATATTGAGGGTAGACCACCCAGATATAGAAGAATTTATTCGCCTGAAAATTGATGGCCGCACGGTCAATAATTTTAACCTATCGGTGGCTGCCACTGACATCTTTATGGAGGCAGTTAAAAATGACAGTAATTATGATATTTACGACCCTTATAAACAAAAAATCGTTGGCCAGAAAAAAGCAAGAGTAATTTTCACGATGATTTGTGAAGCAGCTTGGGCTGGAGGTGATCCAGGGTTGATTTTCATTGATCGCATCAACGCCCTCAATCCGACGAGGGCTCTCGGGCCTATAAGAGCGACTAACCCCTGTGGTGAGCAGCCTCTCCATGATTATGAATCTTGCAATCTTGGTTCAATCAATTTGGTTCATTTTTTTGATCCTAAAAAGAAGGATTTATTCGATTACGAACGCTTTGGTGAAATTATCAAGATTGCAGTTCGTTTTCTCGATAATGTTATTGAGGTAAACCGCTATCCTTTGCCTCAAATAGAAAAAATGACCAAGGAGAATCGGCGGATTGGCCTCGGAGTGATGGGCTGGGCTGATCTTCTTTTGCTCATGAAAATCCGTTATGATTCCCTCGAAGCCCTGGCCTTGGCTGAAAAGGTTATAAGTTTCATGAGAAAAAGGGCGGTCCGGGAATCAGCTCAGCTCGCTGAAGAAAGAGGAAATTTTCCCAACATTAATTTATCTATCTATAAAGGTAAAAAGATGCGTAACGCCACTGTCTTAACCATTGCACCAACCGGAACAATTTCGCGAATAGCTGGTTGCTCCTCATCTATTGAGCCGATTTTTGCTTTTGAATTTACTTCTAAAATTCTTGATGGCGAGCTTAAGGATATTAATCCTATTTATAGAGAATGGAAGGAAACTCACCCGGATGAACCTCTACCTGATTATTTTGTCACTGCCCATGACATTTCTCCTGAAGCCCATGTAAGAATGCAGGCTGCTTTTCAGAAGTGGGTAGACAATTCCGTCTCTAAGACGATTAACTTTCCTAATAAAGCTACCGTCGAAGATATAGAGAAAGCTTACCTTTTAGCTTATGAATTGGGAACAAAAGGAATTACGGTTTATCGCGATGGTTCTCGGGCTGAACAAGTTCTCTATAAAGCGGGAACAGACAGGCGCCTTTACCCTAAAGACAGACCTAGTTCGCTTCCTTCAGTAACCGATAAAATTAAAACTGGCTTCGGCAATCTTTATGTGACCATTTCTTTTTATAACCAACGGCCCTTTGAAGTCTTTACAAGTATAGGCAAGAGCGGCTATTCTACCATGGCTGACGCTGAGGCCATTGGCCGACTGATTTCCTTGGCTCTGCGCAGTGGGGTTGACCCTAAAGAAGTTATCAGCCAACTTAAAGGCATTGGCGGCTCAGAGCCAATTTTTACAGAAGGGGGGCTAGTCCAGTCAATTCCTGATGCCATTGCCAAAGTTCTCGAAAGACATTTGGGCTCAGTCCAGAATAATGAGCGAGATATTTTTGCAACTTATTGCCGAGTTTGTGGAGCAACTCTTCTTGATGAAAAATGTCCGACTTGCCCCAATTGCGGTTGGAGTCGCTGCGCTTAAAGCTGACCTCATCAAGCGACAAAAAATTTATTCTCGGAAAATCATTCTTTTTTGTTCTTTTTTTTCTGCATAACTTCGGGGAACATAAACTTTTTCGCCTGTTACGGGGTCAATCCCGGTATAATACATACAAGTTGAACGGGTCATTGGCGTGGGCGTAAAAATCTGAACTCCCTCCACTGGGTTAGGGCCTTGACCCCGCCATTTCTTTAAATATTCAGCTAATTTTTTCGCCTCAGTCATCGTCGTGCCAGGATGAGCCACCATAAAATAACATTTAAGATATTGCTTCCGACCTTTATTCAGCCGCTCAAAAAGCTTTTTAAATTCCTCAAGGCAATATGTCGGTTTATTCATCAAGCGCAAGACTTGGGGAGAAATATGCTCAGGGGCAATTTTTAGCCAACCTGAAAGATGGTGATTAATCAACTCCTCTAGATATTCTGGACTCGCCATAGCCAAATCAAAGCGGATTCCACTGCGAACAAAAACTTTCTTAATTCCAGGCCTTTGTCTTACTCGGCGAAGAAGATTTATTAGTCGCTGATGGCTACGATCGAGATGACGACAGTTAAGGCAGTCGCTCCCATCACAGGGTAACGAACAATCTAGGCCATACATATTAGCGGTGGGCCCACCAAGATCGTCAATTATACCTTTAAACTCAGGATGACGGCTGAGCCGATCAACCTCCTCTAAAATAGAATCTTCACTCCTAGAAACTACTCGATCGCCCTGATGAAGAGAAAGAGCACAAAAGGAACATCTTCCAATACAGCCTCGGTGGGTAATAATGGAAAACTGAGCCAATTTGAGTTCTGGAAAATCAGAGGGAATGTTTCGACTGAAAGGAAGGCTATAAACCCAGTCAATAAATTCAGGCTGATATTCGGGAAAGGGAAATTGAAGAACGTAAAGATTTCCGTGCGGCTGAGCCAATCCTTGCCAGATGGTCAAACGCCGTTGTAGTTCAACGAAAGCTTCTATATTCTCTTTAACCTCTTCAAATGAAGGTAGAAGAATGAAGCCTTCCGGCACTTTTCGACTAACAACGCAGGTCCCAGGAATGCCTTCCCAATTTTTGCCTTCCGCCAGACGTTGGGCAATTTCGAGAATCTGCTTTTCGCCTGGCCCATAAACTAGAATGTCAGCTCGGGAATCAAGAAGAATACTTCTCCTTACCCGATTTTCCCAATAATCATAATGGGCTAAACGCCGAAGCGAAGCTTCGACCCCACCAATGATTATTGGTACCCCGGGGAAAAGATGACGAATTAAGTTGCAATAAACGATTACCGCTCTGTCGGGTATCCCCGAATGATAAGGGGAATGAGGATCTCGCGACCGGGCTCTTTTGAGGGGTGAGTAATTGCGAAGAAGGCTATCAATTGACCCGGAGGTTACGGCAAAAGCTAATCGCGGGCGGCCTAGACGCTTGAAATCATCAGGCCGCCGCCAATCTGGTCGCCCAATCACCCCAACTCGCCAGCCCTGACTAGCTAGAACTCGAGCAATGAGACCAATCCCTGACAAAGGATGGTCAGCATAAGGCTCACCACTAATAAGGATAAAATCGTAGGATTTTATAGCCGCCACTCCTTCATAATATTGAAATTATTTTCTCTTGCCAACTCTTGCCAACAGAGAAATTAGCTCAAGTTATCAAATAAATAAACTGATAGGGGAAAGAGAAAAATAAAATCCCCCTCTCTTTCACCCCTTAGGGTCATTGATTTTGGTTAGATAGAAAAATAAAATTTAGTCGAGATAACAAGAAAAAAATTGAAAAAATTGATGGCTAAAGCAAAATTTCAACTGGCAGAAAAAGCTAATTCTGCGGCTCCCCCAGGACATTTTTCTATAACTATCATTTCAAAAGAAAATCTAAAAATAGAATGGGGCTCTGACGTTTTCCAAAAATTTTTTGGGTATGTTCCAACCTCTCTTCCACCTCAGATACCTCCGACCCTTGACTTACCAAGCCGACGAAGATTCAAAACTTGGTGGAATCAGCTTCTTCAAGGTAAACCAGTGACGCACGAATTCTGTCTCCACAACAAAAAAGGGAAAGAACGTTGGATAAGGGCTTGTGGCTACCCTTACTGGGAGGAATCACAAAAAAGGACAATTCGAATCACCGGCTTTATTCAAGATATTACCAAAGAGAAATACCTCCAAGAAAATTTGAACCACTACCAAAGAATTATCAATGAGGCCGTTGAAGGATTTTTCCAATCCACTCCCGATGGCCGTTTTCTTCGGGCCAACCTGGCCATGGCTAGAATCCTTGGTTATAATTCTCCCCACGATTTAATTAGCTCGCCTCAACCTTTAGCAAAAGCTTCTTATGTTAATCCTGAACAAAGAGAAGAATATTTAAAATTAATGCAGGAAAAAGGCGAAGTCAAAGGTTTTATCTTTCCAATCCGCCGGCCTGATGGAAAAATCGTCTGGCTACTAGAAAATGCTCGGGCGGTGAGAAACAAAAAGGGACAGATCCTTTATTTTGAAGGTCATGTCCAAGACGTTACTCAATTAAAAGAAACCGAAAAGGCCCTAATGGAGAGTCAGGCAAGACTAGAATCTTTAATTGATGCGGCTCCAGACTTAATTTATTTCAAAGACAACGAAGGTAAATACCTAATTGCTAATCGAGCCTTTGAAAAAACCTTTAACCGAAAAAAAGAAGATCTAATTGGACGCAACGATGAAGAAATTTTGCCAGCTGACTTGGCCCTCCAGTGTCGACAAAGCGATGAAGAGATTTTCACTACAAAGAAGATAGTCATTCGGGAAGAAACTATGCAGACAAAAGATGGTCAAATGGTCATTTTTGAAACCATTAAATCACCGGTGTTAGCGGCCGATGGATCAATCGCAGGTTTGGTGGGAATCAGTCGGAATATCACTACTCGGAAAAAGACTGAAGCTGAACTTCGTTCCTTACTTCAAGAAAAGGAAATTCTTTTAAGGGAAATTCATCATCGAGTCAAAAATAACATGCAGGTTATTTCATCTTTATTGAATCTACAAGCTCAAAAACTTGAGGACCCCAAAGCTCGACAAGCTTTGAAAGAATGCCAAGAAAGAATTAGGTCGATGTCGCTTGTCCATGATAAGCTTTATCAACAAGAAAATTTTCATAAAATTGAATTTTCAAGCTATTTGAGAAGTCTAGCGACTCATCTTTTCCACGCTTATCAAATTGATGCTAGCCAAATTAAATTGCATTTTGAGGTTGAAGAAGTAATTTTGAATCTAAATACAGCCATTCCTTGTGGTTTAATTATTAATGAATTGGTCACTAACGCTCTTAAGCATGCTTTTTCCCCTGAGCAAAAGGGAGAAATAATTATTACTTTAAAACAGAGGCAGGCCGGGGAGTATCTTTTAGGAGTAAAAGATAATGGGCGAGGACTCCCTCTAGAGATAAATCTTGATCAGCCTCGCACACTTGGTTTGGAAATTGTAACTATCTTGGTCGACCAAATCGAGGGCCATCTTGAGGTGAAAGTAAACGGAGGCACCGAGTTTCTCATTACTTTTAAAGAACAATCAGTTTTTCAGGAACAATAAATGGAAAAACCAAAGATTCTCATCGTTGAAGACGAAGGATTGGTCGCCCGCGATCTAGAAGCTATGATTCGCAATTTGGGCTATCGGGTCGTTGGCATCTGCTCATCGGCTGAAGAGGCTTTTCGGCTGATTAATACGAGACGGCCTGATCTTATCATTATGGATATTGTTCTTCAGGGTAAATTAGATGGGATCAAAGCAGCCGATGAAATTCGTCGCCGCCATAATTTGCCTATAATTTTTCTTACCGCCCACACCGATGAAACAACTTTCCAGCGAGCTAAAGTTACTAATCCTCTGGCTTTTATTCATAAACCTGTCGAACAAAAAGAACTTCTGACTGTAATTGAAATGGCTCTATATAAACATCGAACCGAAATGAAATTGCGGGAAAAGGAAGAGTGGCTATCCACAATTTTGGCAGGTATTGCTGATGGGGTTATTGCTACTGACCCTCATGGCATCATTACCTTTATGAATCCAGTTGCTGCCGACCTAACTGGTTGGAATCCAGAAGGCGGCCTCAGCCGCCGCCTTGAAGATGTGGTTTTACTTTATGATGGCGATAAAGAAATCTCCTTCTATCTTTCCCCCCAAGAAATAATCGACCACGATGGTTTCCCAAGAAATATTCCTAATCTTTGGATAGTTAATCAACAGAGAAAAACTCCGGTCGAAATAAAAGCCTCGGTGATTCGGGATGAAAATGGAGCGCCAGCTGGTTTGGTTATTCTTCTCCATAATATTACTGAGCGTCGCCAACATGAAGAAGAACTCCGTCGGTTAGCAATTCATGATTCTTTGACAGGACTTCCTAACCGACTTCTTTTCTTTGATCGCTTAAATTTAGCTCTGTGTCACGGCCGACGTCATGGTCACCGTCTGGCTATTTTAATGCTTGATTTGGATCATTACAAAAAAATTAATGATACTTACGGACATTCTATCGGCGATCTTCTTCTTAAAGAAGTTGGGAAAAGGCTCCAAGGAGCCATTAGGTCAAGCGACACTGTGGCTCGTTTTGGCGGGGATGAGTTTGTTCTTCTTATGCCGGAAATTAATAATCCGACTGATGCTGCTCAGATCGCCAAAAGAATCCTCGAGACAATTAGTTTACCCTTTGAAATCAACGGAATTCCTCTTTTAATCACGGTAAGTATTGGGATTGCCATTTTCCCTGAAGACGGCGAAGATCGAGAAACTTTAATTACTAAAGCTGATCTAGCTCTCTATGCCGCTAAAGATAAAGGCCGCAATTGTTTCTTCTTTTATTCCCAGCTTCAAAAAATATCTGACTAAAGACTAAAATCACTCCCTCTTTTTTCAAAATTGAGCTCTAAGGACGAGTCTTAATTTCTCGATGATTTAGTAATATCTTGGTCAATGAAAGGCAAGAATTGTGTCCCTTCTTGTTAGGATATAAAGGGAAAAAATTCCCAGAGCCGTGCCCAAAGGAAAACGAAAAAGAGCTAGCCCTGCTAAGAGCAGAGTTAGAAGACGAGCCCACTCCTGCCGTCTTAAAATACCAAGACCAGCAATGATTTGGGGCAAAGAAAAAATAGCCGACAAAGCCCATGAACCAAGGGCTAAAATTCTCAAAAGGAAGCGACTGGTCTCATTTAATCCAGGCACGACAGAAATCCCCAAAAAGATTAAGATAGCGAGAAAAAACCACAATAAACTAATAAGGCCAGCAATAATCCAGAGCCAACCAACAAAATCAAGCAATTTTTTCTGATTCATTTCTGATTTATTCCTCATAATAAATAGCGGTGCCATTGGCACTGACCATAAGCATATTCCCGCTGCCCAGGTTGATCGTTTCATAATCAAGATCAATCCCAACAATAGCATTAGCCCCCATCTCTCGGGCACTTTCAGCCATTTCATTAAGAGCAATTTCTTTGGCTCGCCTCAACTCCCTTTCATAAGCGGCTGACCGACCGCCAACAATATCTCTAATTCCAGCGAAAATATCTTTAATAATATTAGCACCTAAAATGGCTTCCCCACTAACCATTCCCAAATATTTTTTTATCTTCTTCCCTTCTAAAGAAGGGGTGGTAACCATAATCATCCAGATGCTCCTTTAAAAAATTTTCTTTAATATTTTTACGTCTTTAAAAGTAAAAGGTTTCCTTTTCTTGGTTAAATTAACCTTAATCCTCTTTTCGCAAGCTGTTAAAAAGAAAAGTTAATTCTTTTTCCATGGCTTGAAAGTGAGTACCCTGCCAAAAGACTCGATCACAACAGGGACAAAAAGCAAATCGTCTAGCTTTTTCAAGAATAAAAGGGGAAATCAGATTACGGGCATTTTCTCGACTTAATTTTTTGAGTCGAACATTGCAATAAAGACAGCGACTAAAAGGATTAACTTTAGACCAAAGATCCAGGGCCTGCATAACTTGCCGAACCTGCAAGCGCCAGTCCTCGCTTTCAATTAAAAGAGCTCTTCGGTGACCTAATTTATTTAAAAGGGAATGGTCCCGCGTCAAAAGAAAACGCCTTTGTTGTTTAGCTAACTTCAAAAGCTCTTCATCATCAGCTTTTGAAAAATATAAAGTATCAAAGCCAAGAATTTTTAGCCACTTGGCTAATTTCCCTAACATGCAATCAACAAGAAATCGCATCTCTTTAAAAAAGATGGTGGACGGTAGGGGATTCGAACCCCCGACCTCAGCGTTGCGAACGCCGCGCTCTCCCAGCTGAGCTAACCGCCCACCTTTTTTTCAGCCAAAGGCTGTTTTCTAATTAACATTTTATATTTATCATTTTCCTTGCCTTTTTTCCACTTTTCCTGGGGAGCAAGCTCTTGCCTCTCCTTTTTTTTATTATCGTTTCTTAATAAAATATTTTTGTTTCCAGTTATGATCAAAATTGGCTGCTGTGGCTTTCCGGTCAGTAAAATCAAATATGCTCAAACCTTTTCAGTCGTCGAATTGCAACATACTTTCTACAACCCCCCAGAACCTCAACTAGCTAGAAAATGGCGAGAAAATATGCCGACTGATTTTGAATTTACTTTAAAGGCCTGGCAGTTAATTACTCATCCGCCCCAAAGCCCAACCTATAAGAAACTTAAAAAACCAATTCCCAAAAGCAAAGAAAATCTTTACGGAAATTTTCGGCCTACTGCTGAAGTTTTCGCCGCCTGGCAAAGGATAAAAGAGATAGCTGAACTTCTTAAAGCGAAATTAATTATCTTTCAATCCCCAGCTTCCTTTGAACCAAACTCGGAAAATAAAAAAAATATACGAAACTTCTTTAACCAAATTGAAAGAAATTCTTTTCTTTTTGGCTGGGAAGCCCGAGGAAAATGGTCTCTTGAAGAAATTCAAGAAATTTGTCGTGAGCTTGAACTCATCGACGTGGTCGATCCCTTCATTCGTTGGCCGGTCACCCAAGGGCTTAAATATTTTCGACTTCATGGCCTCGGTGGTTATCATTATCGTTATCAAGAGAGTGATTTAAAGAAACTTTTCGATCTGACCATAAAGGAGAAAGAAGTTTATGTAATGTTCAACAATGTCCATATGTTTGAAGATGCTCTCAAGTTTAAAGAATTTTTCAAGGCCAAAATTTAGATCTCCAGGTAATATCATGACAACCTCTGCCCGAAAAGAAAAAGGAGAACCTCTCAAAACTTTTAAAGCGCTATTTCTTAAAGAAGGATCGCTTAAAAGCTTAAACTAACGTTGATAAAGAATCTTGCCGCCCACAATGGTCATAACCACTTGAGTTTTAGGGATTTCCTCTTCAGGAATAGTCATTATATTTTGGGAAAGAACCGTAATATCGGCCAGTTTGCCAGCCTCTAGAGAACCCAACAAATTTTCTTGAAAAGAAGCATATGCTCCATTCAAAGTATAAGACCTTAAGGCTTCTTCTCTCGTCATCTTTTGCTCAGGATAAAAGAGTGTTCCATCGGCTAACCTTCTAGTTACCGAAGCGTAGAAACAATTAATTGGATCCACATCTTCGACCGGGGCATCGGTTCCGTTACAAATTATAGCCCCTGATTTCAGGAGTTTCCGCCATACATAAGCGCCTTCCTCAGCTCTCTTTTCACCGAGTCTTTTAATTACCCAGGGTCCGTCAGAGGTGCAATGAATTCCTTGCATCGAAGCAATCACCCTAAGTTGACCAAAGCGGGGAATGTCCAAGGGATGAAGGTGCTGAGCATGTTCAATTCGCCAACGAAGATCCTTTTTTTCGGGAAAAGCTTTAAAAGCCTCCTCGAAAATATTAAGGGTCTCTTGATTAGCTCGGTCGCCTATAGCGTGAACACAAAGTTGAAAATCATTTTCGATAGCTAGCCGAGCTGTTTCTCGGAGAGCCTCCGGTGGATAGGTATTAAGACCGACGCTTGTGGGTAAATCGGCATAGGGCTCTAAAAGCCAGGCTCCATGGGCTCCCAAAGCTCCATCGAAGACCCTTTTGATGGCTCGAACGGTCACATGATTATCAGCATAGCCAATCAACCTATAGGCTGACAATTTTTCTTTCAAGATTTCATTGCTTTCATTAAGCATGACGTAAAGGCGAACTGGCAGTCTCCCTTCATCAGCCAGTTTTTTATAAATTTCAATAGTGCGCCAAGAGGTTCCAGCATCATGAAAAGATGTGACCCCTTTAGCCAAACACTCCTGGGAGGCCATGACAATAGCTCTAATCAATCTTGCCTCTCTCTCCTCAGCGGTGAGTTGGGCTAGGGAAGCACTCATGGCTCGCCGAATTAGGCCCTGAGCAGTTTCAATAAAGGCTCCAATAGGATTGCCTTGGCTATCCCGGACAATTTGGCCGCCTTCCGGGTCTTTGGTAGTTGGCTTTATGCCAGCTAATTCCATAGCTTTGGCGTTAGTTAGACAGGAATGTCCGCTGGCATGGGTCAATAAAACAGGATTGTTAGGCGAAACTCGGCTTAATTCATGATGAAAAGGTAATCCGGCCACGTTAGGTTCAGGGGTTTTGAGCCACTTTTCTTGATGCCAGCCCCGGCCAACAATCCATTCTCCGGGCTTAACATTCTTAGCCGCTTCAGCGACCATGGCGACAATTTCTTCCCAACTTTTGGCTTTGGTCAGATCAAGAATCATTTTAGATTCCCCGAGATTGATAAAATGACCATGGCTATCGATAAACCCTGGAATGGCCAGCTTACCGCCTAAATCGATGACCTGGGTTTTATCACCAATATAACGACGGATGGATTTATTCGGACCTAAGCTAATAATTCTATCCCCCTTCACGGCTATTGCTTCAACTTGAGGTTGAGCTTCATTAAGAGTAACAATTTGGCCGTTCATTAAAACTAAATCCGCTGGTTCAACCTTCCTTTGGCAAGCTTGACTCGCCAGGAAACTAATTCCTATGATTAAATATAAAAAGATAATTATTAATTGAACCAAAATTTTAAATCCTTTTTTTACCATTATTTCCCTCCTCAAGTAATTTTTTGGTCATTTCCGTTTTTATACTTTCTTTTTCTTTTTAATTCAACTATGAAAAATATTTTTCTTTTTTTATGGATCATACTTTCATCGCTTAAAATTTTTGGCCAAATCTTCATCGCTTCATTAGATTCTTTTTTTCCTTTCCTGACTTGTGATATCATAATTCAATTTTTTGAATTTTTCTTTCAGCCTATAAATTTCTGTTTCTTTTTTTTATCTTAAAACAGGGAAAAGATTCAAATTCAATTTTTAGAATTTGTATTCAATATTTTGAACTTCGAAACCTTCCTTTTCTTTTCTTCCAGGCTAAATTTCCGATTTGAGCTCACAATAAAAATGGCACAAAAATTGCATTAAAATTATTTATTGAGAGATTAAAAAATGGCTATCGATCTGGAAATAGAAAATTGGTTCCGCTTGATAGATTATTTTTTTATTGAAAAAATATCGAAAATATGATTGATTTTTTTACCATTTTTTGGATAAATATAAAAAGAGAATGGAGGCAATGCTTTTAATTATAATCCAGAAAGAACCAAAAAGAGGTGGCCAACAAAATTCATTTTTCTTTAGAAACAAATTCAATTTTAATTAAGGAGGTAAAATGAAAAAGGCTTGGTTGTCTGTGGCGCTGGCTTTGTTCTTAGTGGTCACCCTGGGAGCTCAGGTCAGAACGGGTAACATTTATGGCCGGGTTGTCGACAACGAAGGCAACCCTCTTCCTGGGGTTACGGTCACCCTGACCGGAACTTATACAGCTCCCATGACCACTACCACGAGCGCCGAAGGTCTTTTCCGTTTCCTTTCTTTGCAGCCCGCTCGCGATTACACTATTAAAGCTGAGCTGACAGGATTCAAGACGAAAATTGAACAAAACATTGGAGTAATTGTTGGCGGCAATACGAGCATCACCATTGTCATGGAGCCAGGCGTTCTTGAGGAAGAAATTACTGTAGTGGCAGTCACTCCAGTGGTCGATGCTAAGAAGACGACAGTCGGGATTAACGTTGATCACACGGCTTTACAGACTTTGCCCACAGCCCGAGATCCCTGGGTTATCATGAAATTAGCTCCAGGCGTCATTGCTGACCGAGAAGATGTTGGGGGAACCGACACTGGAATGCAGTCGACGATGTTAGCTAGAGGAGCTGGAAGTGGCGCTCAGAATCAATGGAATATTGATGGCGTTATGGTAACTGACCCATCCGCCATCGGTGCTTCCATTACGTATTACGATTTTGACGCTTTCGAAGAAATGCAAATTTCGGTAGGTGGAACCGATGTAACGACTCAGACAAGCGGCATCGCTATTAACTTGGTGACGCGTCGCGGCGGCAATAGAGTCACCCTAGGCGGCCGAATGTATTATACCGATGGTTACAAATTCCTTCAGGCCGATAACGTAACTGAAGACATGAGAAAGGAAGGCCTTCAAGGTACTAACCGAATCCGCCGCATCGAAGATTATGGACTTAATGCTGGCTTTCCTATCGTTAAAGATAAAGCTTGGTTCTGGGGATCTTATGGAGTTCAAGACATCAAAGCTGACACTATTTTAGGCACTCCTTGGGACATGCTCCTGACCAATATGGCCTGGAAGTTAAATTTCCAGATAATCCCTCAAAACAGAATCGAGATTTTCATGCACGCCGGCAACAAAGAAATGTGGGGCCGAAGTGCGACCACTTCTAACCCCGAAGGTTTATATCAAGGAACTCTCTACCACTTTGGAACACCCATTGTTAAATCTCAGATTGAGCAAACCATCGGCACTGACCTTTTCCTATCCTTAAAGCATGGATATACAGGAGGCGGTTTCCATCTTACGCCAATGACAGACCTAGAATTTCAGAAACAGGCTGTCTATGATTACACAGCAGCCCGATATTACGGTTCTCAGGCTTCCCGTTATTATTGCATTCGTCCTCAACACCAGTTTACCTTTACGGCTGATTATTTCCGAGAAAACTTGTTGGGCGTTAATCATGAATTTAAGATTGGAGCTGAATATAACTGGCGACGAGCCTATACTGAATCTGTTTGGTCCGGTAACTATGTGCTCGATCGCAATTTCAACTTCCCCTTAGCTGACTTCGATGGCGATGGCCGAACTGATATCCCACCATCCAATTTCTATCGGATTAATCTCTGGCGGGGCTATTATGAAGATTTGGCCGCTTATCAATATTCTTTATTCTTTAGAGATACTATCACGACAGGAAGATTTAACATTCTCATCGGAGTAAGGTACGACTATCAGCGGCCTTATGTCCGACCATTCAGTGTTATTGCGGTCGATCGAAACAGTAAAGCCTGGACCGATTACTATACTCCCAAGACCATTGACCTCCTTGATGCGTTGCTCCCGGCAGCTGAACAAGGAGAAGTCAAAGCTACCGCCAAGGATGGAAGCCCTTATGCTTGGAAGGTTCTCTCTCCCAGAATCGGAATTACTTGGGATGTCTTGGGTGATGGCAAAACCATTGCTAAATTCAGTTTCGCTCGATATGGCAATTTCATGGGCGTCGGCGAAGCCGGGCGATGGAAGAAAGGTGGCACTAGCGGCTGGATTGATCTCCTCTGGTGGGATACAAATCGGGATGGCAAAATAGACTTTACCGAACTCTACTGGTTCAACTATCGAAAATCACCCACTTATCAGCTTTATCGGATTTTCAATGATGCCGGAACCTTTATTGGTGATGTTAGCGATGGAGCTGGCTATTTCTGGGGTGATTATGATTTTTATAATCCGAAGAAACTTGTTGATCCTTATCAGGTAATTGACAAGAACGCCACTTCGTCTATTACGTGGGAGTATATTTTAACTTTCGAAAAAGAGCTCTTCACTGATGCTTCGGTCTCTCTAAATTTAACCTACCGTCGTTTTACCAATTATCGCTGGTCTCTGAAATGGTTCCCTGAAACCAATGAGTTAGACAATCAGGGTTGGTATATAAATGCCGGTAAACCGCCAGCCACTGTGCCTGACATGGGGTCAACTAAAGACGCTGCAAAACACGACTACTATTATGCTTCAACGCTTCAGACCCGTTATTCACCCTATTCGTGGGTAAAGCTAATGCCTAAAGATCGATATGACGATTATTTAGGCATTGATTTTATCTTTACCAAGAGGCTCTCCAACCGCTGGATGTTCGATGGGAGTTTCACCTGGCAGCGGCAGATTGCCCATTATGGAAAGAAAGGTTATCTTAGCCCCAATAATATTTGGGCCTATGATGGCCGACCTTATGCTCCTCTGGTAGGTGGGGCGGCAGGAAAAATTGATCAGTACGCTGAAACCCCCTGGATGTTCAAATTTTCAGGTATTTATCAAGCTCCGCTTGATATTAATATCGCCGCTACCTTCAACGCCCGAGCCGGTTGGATCATTCGCGAATATTTCACCTTCGTTAATTACACACTACCTAACCCAGCTAGCCGCTCTTTTACTTTGGATATGACTCCTTTCGGCTCAGAAAGACTGCCTAATCTCTATCACCTCGACGTTAGAATCGAAAAAATGGTCAAGTTCGCCGATACTGGTCGGGTCTATCTGATGATTGACTTGTTCAATGCTCTCAATGCTAAAACAGCTATTCGTCGTTATCAGAAGAACTGGGGCACCTATTACTACTATGGCGAGGGCAATCCCAGCAACCGCTTCGTCAAGGAACCAACTTTCAACCGGCTAAACGAAATTATCAATCCGAGAATTGTCAGATTCGGGATTAGATTCTCCTACTAATTTTGAAATAAGCTGACTTCGATTGCAGAGGGAGGTAGCCTGAGAGCTACCTCCCTCTTTTTGTATTAAACAACGAAGTTAGAAATTTCTTACCCTTCCTTTAGAGTAAGCTAGTCAAACAATTACTAATTCCTCTTTTTTAATAGATGAAATTCAAGATTCTTTTGACGGAGATAAAGGAAAAGGCTGATAAGGTCATCGCGAGAAAGTTCTTCAGTTTCTAAAGCAAAGGCGGTAGACCGATATTTATCCCAATCATTCTTAACTTCTTCAGAAATTGTTAGCGTCTGGTCAATTTCGCTTCCTGGAGCTAAATAGAAAATAGACGGGGAAACGAGTATTTTTTCCTGCCAGAGGCGGGAGGCTGTTTCTATGATTTCGGCTTTTGTCTGTCCAGGCAAACCTATAATAAGATAAACAGTGATAAAATAACCGAGCTTTTTAGCTAACCTAATTATTTCCCAAAAATACTCTCCTCCTTTTCTTTCTGGTCGCTTGAGCTTTCTTCTTAATTCTTCCTGGCCACTAACCAACGGCAAATCAAGTTGCCGAAAACCAGCCGTCTTCATTAAACTTAAAAGCTCTTCATCTAGAGTGTCGTAACTTAAACCATTCATGGCTAGAAGTTCAATTTCTTTTAACTCTGAATCTTTTTTAACTGTTTTTAAAAATTCCTTAAACCACTCTCGGTTGAGGGAAAGATTGTCATCTTCAAAATTAAAAATCCGCACTTGATGGTGTCGATAAAGATATTTCATTTCTTGGAGAAGAGATTCGATCGGACGACATTCAAACTGACGACCGAAAACGAGATGGACATTGCAGAAAGTGCATTGAAAAGGACAACCCCGACTAGCCTGAAGGGAAGCATAATTTCTTTGACCGATCCGATAGAGATGAGGTTTTACCAATTCATGAGCTGGCCAAATCTTTTTCCAATCTATGCTTTCCGAAGCCTCAAGAAGAATTTCATCAGGCCGATGAGATTGAACTGTCTTCTTCAATCCATCCTGAGGAAAGTTATTTCTTAAAAATAAGGGAAGGGAGATCTCGGCTGGCCCAACAATAATGGCATCAATTGTCGGCGTTCTCTTTTTTATCTCTTCAGGCAAGCAAGAAGCTTGATTACCTCCCACAATGAGGCAAGTCGAAAAATTCTTTTTGATCTCATTAGCTAATTCATCCACCGATTTATAATAGGCGGCGAAAGAACAACTAAGACCAATTAAATCAGGCGAATACTCTTTAACAATTGAAATTATTTTTTCTTTATTTAAGCCAAAGCGATAATAATTTTTAAAAAAATATGGATGATTGAGGTAAGGTTGTAAATAAGCAAATTTTTCCGGTAGCGAAATTCTTTTTTTCCTCAAGGGCGAAAGACTATCAAGAATTTTGACTTCCCAACCATAAATTTGCAAAACCCTGGCCGTATAAAGTAAGCCTAAAGGGTAAAGACGAATGGGAGTTGTATAAAAATCTTCAAGAGGAGGCTGAATTAATAAAGCCCTTTTCTGGCCAATCACTTTTATTAGAAATAGCTCGTTTAGAGTCTATTCTAATTTTTTCCCTTTGGTTTCAGGTAAAGCTAAGGCCAAGACAAAGGCGAGAAGAAAGAAAGCTGCAGTCAGATAAAAAGCGAAAGAAAGCCCATAGACCTTGGCCAAAGCGCCAATCGTGAAGGGAGCCAAGGCACTTAAACCTCGGCCAATATTATAAGTAAACCCTTGAGCTGAAGCTCTGATTCTAGTGGGAAATATTTCGGCCGTAATCGCCCCAAAACCTGAAAAATAACCTGTTCCAAAAAAAGCCACAAAGGGCCCAAGGAGCAGTAAAGATATATTACTCCTAACACTGCTATAAGCCACGACAAAGGCGGCTGCGGCCAACAAGAAAAGAAGATAGGTTTTTTTTCGACCTAATCGATCACAAATAAAGCCAAAGCTAATATAGCCAAACCACATCCCTATTTGCATAACGACAATCCAAGTTGAAGTTTGAACTACCGTCAACCCCATGCCTCCTTCTGATCGCGGCAAGCCTAAATAAGCTGGAATCCAGGTAAAAAGACCCCACCAAGCAAACATGGTACTAGCATTCATTAGACTAGTTATCAAAGTAAAACGTAGAAAAGGCGCCCGAAATATCTCGGTTAAATTGCCAAATTTATCTTGAGGCCCAGAGGGAATCATTTGTCCAGACTTTTTTAACTTTAAATCAATTTTTTCAATCTTAGGCTCAATTTGAGCTTCAAGCACCCCCTTTTTATTTATTGGCCAATCATTTTCATTATCCTGGTCTTTCTTCTGAGCTTTGATTTTTAAACTTTGCCAAATTTCAGGCTCTTCCACGTTTTTTCTTATCCACAAAGTCACAAGAGCCGGCAAAAGACCAAAGAAAAAGACAGCTCGCCAACCCCAACGAGGTAAAATCAGAGCCGTAAGGCCAGCGGCTAAGGCATAACCAACGGCCCAAGAACTTTGCATTATTCCAAGGGCCTTCCCACGATGTTGATCAGGCCAAGTTTCAGCCACGAGAGCTGCTCCGGTCGCCCATTCACCACCCATGCCTAATCCAAGAAGAACTCGAAAAATAGCTAACTGATAAACATTCTGGGCCAGACCGCAGGCTGCCGTAAAAAAGGAATAGACGAGAATCGTCATCATCAAGGCTTTGACTCGACCAATTTTATCTGCAACTAAACCAAAAATTATTCCCCCTGCGGCTGAAGCTAAAAGGGTCAAGGAACCCAAGAAACCGCCAGTCGCCTTATCCATTCCCAAGTCTTTCATCAAATGAGCTAACACCATGGCATAAAGCATAACATCACAACTATCGAGCATCCAACCTAAAGAGGCTGAGAGAAGGGCTCTCTTTTGGATAGGGGTAATCTCTTTATACCAAGGAGCAACTGGGGATGAAGTCAATTAAACCTCCCAAAAATTACCGTCATTTTTTTTAAGGCCGGCCAAAACCGCCACCCCCAGGGGTAGCAATAATTAAAATATCGCCTGATTTAACTTCAATCGAAACTTTGCCTCCAAGACGCCTTTTTTGGCCGCGGGAAATAAGAATATTTTCTCCTTTCTTTCCAGGTTGGCCTCCTTGAAGTCCATAAGGTGAGAACCGTCTTCTCTCGGAAAGAATATTAATTCGGGCTGGAGCTAAAAATTCGTATTCTCGGATAATCCCATCTCCCCCTTTAAACCGGCCTTGGCCTCCTGAATCTGGCCTAAGGCGATATCGCCTGATTCTAATCGGCAAATAATGTTCTAGGGCTTCAATTGGCGTATTACGCGTATTCGTCATATGAGTATGAACCCCACTCAAGCCGTCTCTTTCAGGGCTAGCGCCCATACCACCGCCAATAGTTTCATAATAAGCAAAGGGCTGGCCATTTCTAGGATCAATACCCCCAAAGGTAACATTATTCATGGTCCCGCTAGAAGCGGCTGGGATCCTTTCTGGAATAGCTTTGGCTAAAGCCCCAAGAAGGACATCGGTTATTCGCTGAGAGGTTTCAACATTGCCACCGGCGACTGCGGCTGGTGGCCGAGCATTTACGACTGTACCTAAAGGGACAATCAATTTAATCGGCCTCATCAGTCCAGCATTATAGGGGACATCTCCCCGGATCAGACACCGAAAAACGTAAAGAGTAGCCGAAAGAGTAATGGCGTAATTGGCATTGACACTTCCTTCAACTTGAGGATCAGAAGAAGAAAAATCAACCTCAGCTTCATCACCTTTAATCCTTATTTCGACGCCAAGGCGAACTGGGCGGCCGCTAAGACCATCATCATCGAGATAATCTTCAAAATCATAGTTACCATCTGGAATGGACTGTAAAGTCAGTCGAATAATTCTTTCAGTGTAATTTTGAAGATGTTTCATATATTCTAAAACACGTTTGGCGCCGTATTTGCCTACAATTTCAATTAATCTTCTTTCGCCAATTCGATTGGCGGCTATTTGGGCCGTCAAATCGCCTTCTCTTTCGACTGGTGTACGAACATTAGCTAAAATAAAGTTCAATAAATCGCGGTCAATTTGACCGCGCCGCACCAATTTAACAGGTGGAATAATTACCCCCTCTTGATATATTTCTCGGGCTAAAGGCATCGACCCAGGAGAAATTCCCCCCACATCTGAGTGATGAGCTCGATTAGCCACATAAAACAAGGGGCGATCAAAACCTTTAATAAAAACTGGGGAAACCAAGGTAATATCGGGTAAATGAGTCCCACCTCGATAAGGATCATTAAGGACAGCTACGTCTCCTGGCTCAAAGTCCATCGATTCGATGGCGCTTTTAACCGAAAGCGGCATGGCTCCAAGATGAACTGGTAAATGGTCCCCTTGAGCTACAGTCTCACCATCAGCATCAAAGAGAGCGCAGGAAAAATCTCTTCTTTCTTTGATATTGGGCGAAAAAGAAGATCGACAGAGAGCCACGCCCATTTCTTCAGCAATGGAAACGAAAAGACTCTTAAAAATTTCCAGCTCAATCGGGTCAAACGAGCGTTCTTTTTTAGCCATCTTAACCATCTTAAAAGGATTTATTCATGCGATTATTTTTTTATCTCATCAATTTAGCCCAATTTTATTCATTTCCTTTTCATCCTCATAATCAAATGGCCATAGGCATCAACCTGAGCCTGCCAATTAGGCGGTAAAACCGCGGTTGATTCATAATCCATAATCACTGCTGGTCCAGCCAAAAAATGGCCGGGTTCAAGTAACTGACGATTGTAAATTTTGGCTTTGTATTTTTGCCCGTCAAAAATCATTACCCGCTCATCAAGCATGGCTGAAGAAAGAGATTTTCCTTTTTTCTCTAATTTAGGCAAAGGCGGTTTATCGGTCAGGCCAATGGCTTTAACTCTTAAATTAACAATTTCCACTGGACGACTCTCATCGGCATAGTTATAACGCCGAAGATGAAGGCGATCAAAATCACGACGAAACTTAGATGAAGCCGGCACAGTTAATTCATAACTCTGACCAACATAGCGAGTATCAAGATAACGAAGTAATCTAATTTTCTGACGGCTAAAACCTTCTTTGGTCAAATCCTTTATGGCTTGGTCAAGCAATGGCTTAAAAAGTTCATTAATTTCGTTGAACGAGATGGCCTCTGCTTTAAGGAGAACAGAGCGAGAGTAATCTTTAACCACGTCGGAAAGAAGCATCCCTAAAGCTGACAACACGCCCGCATTTTTGGGAACAAGAACCAATGGGATGCGAAGTCGTTCAGCTAAATTGCAGGCGTGCATTCCCCCAGCTCCGCCGAAAGATACCAAAGCGAAATCACGAGGATCATAACCTCTTTCGACCGAAATAACTCTGATGGCCCTCTCCATAGTGGCATCAGCTACGCGAACAATCCCCTCCGCCAATTCCTCAGCTTTTAATTTTAATTGGTCAGCCAATTTTTCGATAGCGTCAAAGGACCTTTCTGGAAAAAGTTTCATTTGTCCGCCGAGAAAATGCTTAGGCTCGAGTCGGCCTAAAACGAGATTGGCATCAGTTACAGTTATTTCTTGGCCCTTGCCGTAACAAATAGGCCCAGGCTCAGCTCCTGCACTTCTCGGGCCAACCCTTAGAGCACCGCCTTCATCTAGATAAGCAATGGAACCGCCTCCTGAACCCACTGAATGAATGTCGATTACAGGAATTTTTAAAGGTAAATGGCTTATTTCAGTCTCGGTGGTGGTCATAATAGCTCCATCACAAAGAGAAACATCCGTCGAGGTTCCACCCATATCAAAGGAAATAAGACGTCGGAAACCGGCTTGAAAGGCAATTGCACTTGCTCCAACTACCCCACCAGCTGGCCCAGAAAGAATGGTGGTCACTGGTTTTTCTCGAGCCGCTTTAGCGGAAAGGCAACCGCCATTGGATTGCATTATTTTTAATTTAGCCTCACCAAGTTCTTGTTCAAGATGACGAAGATATCTCTCCATTAAAGGTGCTACATAGGCATTGATGGCCGTTGTACTAGCCCGCTCAAATTCCCGATATTCAGGCAGTATGTCGGAAGAAAGGGAAACATGAATGTTTTCTTGGGCTAACCTCTGCCCTACTTTCCTCTCATGATCAGCTCTAACATAAGAATGAAGAAAACAGACCGCAACCGATTCAATTCGATGCTGTTTTAATTGCTTGACCAATTGCTCTAACGCCGAGGCGTCGAGGGGCCTAATAATTTTCCCATCATAACCAATTCTCTCAGGCAAACCAAAAGAAAACTCCCGGTCCACAAGAGGTCGCCTTTCTTCGACCATGAGGTTATAAAGCTCGCGTCGAGTCTGACGGCCGATAGTAAGCAGATCTTCAAAGCCTGAAGTAGTAATAAAGGCCAGACGAGCTCCCCGTCTCTCAAGCAAAGCATTCGTAGCCACTGTACTTCCATGAATTAGATCTATTTCTTGGCCGAAAACCCCAAGCTCTTTTAAACCTTGGATAATAGCCAAAGCTGGATTAGCTGGAGTAGAAAGAACTTTGTGAACTCTTAATTGACCAGGTTCCATTAAAACAAAATCAGTAAAAGTTCCTCCCGTATCAATACCCAGGCGAATCATGGTAAATAAAATTTTTTTTTATTTAGAGGGCTATTTTGGCACGCTTTAACAAAGATTTCAACCAGCGAAAATAAGATAAATTTTCCACCTAATTTAATAACAAGGTTTTCTAAAAATGTTATAATTATAGCCAAGAAAAAGAAATTAACTAACCAAGAATCAATAAAATATCTTGATTTTAAGAAGTTAAAAAAGAGCGATGATGTCTTTAATTAAAAAAAAGAAAAAGTGGTTCGGCCTAATTGCGAATTTCTTATTTTTCTCTTGGTTAACGACTGCCATCGCTTTAGGTCCTTGGAGATGGGAAAAAACTAATCCTTTCTTTCTAAAATATTTTGGGTTCAATTTTGGTTTTAAAAATATCTTAGAAAAAGGGCAACCAGTTACCCCTAGCCTCTTTTCGGAAGATCAGAAAATTTATCAGCTTAATAAAATAACCGTAGCCGTTATTGATTCTGGCCTAGGGGGTCTGGCCATTATGGCAGAAGCAGCTGAACGATTGGCCAAAGCGAAGATATATCGCCAAGTGAATCTAATTTTTTTTAACGCCCTTTTTTCAACGCAAGGTGGCTACAATGCTCTCCCGACCAGAGAAGCTCGCCTCGAGATGTTCGATCGGGTTTTAAATTCCTTGGAGAAAAAAATTCAGCCAGATTTAATTCTAATCGCTTGCAATACTCTATCAGCCCTTTATCCTTCAACTCACTTCGCCCATAAAACCAAAAAACCGGTTTTGGACATAATTCAACCTGGCATCAATCTCATTAGCCAACAGTTAAAAAAGGAACCTCAAGCTGTGGTTATTATTCTGGGAACACCCATAACTATTAGCGAAGATATCCATCGGCAGATTCTTTTAAATCAAGGTTTTGCCCGTCACCGTCTTTTTACCCAAGCCTGCCCAGAGTTAGAGCTTTTTATTGAAAGAAATCCAGAGGGAGAAGAAACAGCTTGGCTAATTTCAGCTTATTTAAATGAGGCTTTAGAGAAAATTTCTAAACCTTGGCCACCAATTATTCTTAGTCTCAATTGCACCCATTATGGCTACTCTTTAAGGCTTTGGGCCAACGCGGCTCGCGAAAATAATCTTAATTATACAATTGTCAATCCCAACTCAGGCTTGGTTGATCTCTGGCTTAAACCTGGGCTAAAAGCTCGCTTTCCAGAAACCCAGATAAAGGCAAGCTGTCTCTCCAAGGTACCAATAAACAACAGCCAAAAATTGACTATAGCCACCTTCTTAAAAAAGATCTCGCCGATAATCGCTGAGGCCTTAATCAATTATCAACTTGAGCCACGACTTTTTTAAATATCATCTAATTTTCTTCTCATTTTTTTCGCGACCTAAATTCAGTTAATTTCAAATTTGCTTTTATGACCAATTCGGTTTAATAATTTTGAAGTATGAAAATAATATTTTTCTCATATTTCTCAGTTAAAAATTAAACTGGAGATAAAAATGGATTCCCAAAAGAAACGAAGAAACTTAAGAAAAAAAATTGGCCTAGTGGCAATGATTTTTTCGGTAATAATTTTGATTGCTTTTGTTGCTTTCTTCTTATATTTTCGTCACCTTCAAATCAAGGCCCTGCCCATTTATCATGGCTTGATCAACCTTCAAGGCCTTAGAGAGCCAGTTGAAATTTTGAGAGATCAATATGGGGTTCCCCATATTTTGGCTCGCCATGAGACCGACCTTTACTTGGCTACAGGTTATATTATGGCCCAGGATCGGCTTTGGCAGATGGATCTTATCCGCAGAATAACTTCTGGACGCTTATCGGAGATTTTCGGGGAAAGCTTCGTAGCGACAGATCTATTTCTTAGAGCCCTGCGTATTCCTGAAAAAGCGAGACGTGTCTTAGCGGCCACCCCAGCTGACGCCCTTCAAGCTGTCGAAGCCTTCGCTCAAGGAATCAATGCCTTCATCCAGGCTAACCGTAACCACTTACCCGTCGAATTTCGTCTCCTCCGCTATCAACCTGAGCCTTGGACCCCCGAACATTCGGCCTCCCTCATTGGTTATATTGGTTGGGACCTTGCTTTTGCCTGGGAAATTGAAAGTATTCTTTGGCAGTTACAGGAAAAACTAAGTAACCAGGAAGAAAAATTGGTTGAACTCCTAGCTGAACCAATGAATCCCACCTATGTCTATCCTAATTTTTCCTTAGCTAAAGAAATTAAAAATGAAATTGAATCCAATGTTCTGCCCATCATAGATCGAAGAGCGGAAAATAAAGAAAAAAAATTTTTTATCCTTTATCCCTTTGAATTTAATCAATTTAAATTTAACTATTTAGGTATCAATCACCTAAATAACCCTTTATCTTCTAAATTCTCAAAAAAAGCTAAGCCGATAGACTCTACTTTTTTGATCGAAGCCGCCGAGAAATTGAAAGAACTTGGGATTACTTTAATCATGAATAGCAACAATTGGGCAATAGATAGTAAAAAAAGTTCTACTGGAAAACCAATTTTAGCCAATGATATGCATCTTGGATTAAACCTACCGAGTATTTGGTATCCTCTGCATCAATCAGTTGAAGGAAAATTCAGAGTTTCCGGTGTCGCTCTTCCCGGTGAACCTTTCGTGGTTGCTGGGCATAACGATTTCATTGCTTGGGGCATGACCAATGTTATGGCTGATGATATGGACTTTTATTTAGAAAAAGTTGATCCTCAAAACCCTAATCAATATTTGTTTGAAGGCAAGTGGCGTCCCATTGAAGTCAAAGCGGAAAAAATTAAAATTAAGGGAGGGAAAGAAATCAATCGGCACCTGCGTTTTACCCATCGTGGCCCGATCATTTCTGAATTTAAAGAAATAAAAGATCGTCTTATCTCCATGCGTTGGACAGGCTTTGAAGAAAGTAATGAATTGTTAGCCGTTTATCTTCTAAATCGAGCACGCAATTGGTCAGAATTTCGCCAAGCTCTTCGTTTCTTCCGGTCCCTTAGCCAGAATGTAATTTATGCTGATATAGAAAATAATATCGGTCTCCAACTAGCAGGTGGTATTCCAAAGCGATCATGGCCTAGCTGGAATTTACTTCCTGGCGAGCTAGCAAGTTCGGACTGGCCAGAGCTTATCCCTTTTGAAGAGCTTCCCTTTGTTTTCAATCCCCCTGAAGGCTTGGTGGTTTCAGCCAATAATAAGAGTGTTGATGAAAGTTATCCTTATTTTCTTAGCTACTTCTTTCTTTCGCCAGTTAGGGCTGAACGAATTAAGGAATTCCTGGCCTCAAAGGAAAAATTAAGCCCTCAAGATATGGCCACTCTGCAAAACGATGTCCAATCAAAACTGGCCAGTCAATTAAAACCTCATTTAATAAATATTCTATCTAACCTATCGGAACTATCAGATATAGAAGCGAAGGCCTTAGAGCTTCTTAAGAGATGGGACGGTTCCATGGCCATTTCAAGCCCAGCGGCTACCATTTTTGATTTTCTTTATTTTGAGTTGGGTCACCAAATGGTCATCGATGAGCTTGGCCAATCTCTTGGCCATCGATTCATCTCTGCGGGAAGCAATGTTTTTTTACATGGATTTCTAGAAAGAGCTTTGACCTCTAAAAAATCGGCCTGGGCGGATGATATCACTACTTTGGATAAAACCGAGTCAGTTGAAGATATTGTTGAGCGAAGCTTTCGAACGACGATCAACTCTTTGATTAAAATTGCCGGTAATGACCTTAATCAATGGATCTGGGGAAATTTTCACCGTCTTATTTTTACCCATCCTCTCGGTCAAGTCGGCTTATTAAATTTCCTTTTTAAATTAAATCGGGGGCCGTACCCTGTTGGCGGAAGCTTCCATACCGTCAACGCTTTTGGCTATTCATCTGGGTCTTTTCAAGTCAAACATGGACCTTCCCAGAGACATATTTTTAGCCTCCATAATTTCGATGAATCTCTCACCATCTTGCCTGGAGGCGTGAGCGGTCTTCCCTTTAGCGCTCATTACGACGACCAAATATCTCTTTATGTCAAGGGAGAATATCGGCCAGCTTTCTTTTCCAAAGAAAAAATAAAGCAAGCTTCGCGCTATCGTCTTCTATTGGTCCCTAAGAAAAATTAATCAAGGAAAAAGAAGGCAGTCACCTCTCTCCGAATAAAATAAAGCTATTTCTTTAGTTAGTTCAAGGTGTTGCCACCTTTTTTTTCCAAAAAGGGCGAAAGCCTTCTTCAAATAAAGAATAAACAACTGGGATAATAACCAAAGTAATCAAGGTAGAAGTGGTCAATCCGCCAATAACAGTTCTGGCCAGTGGCGCTTGAATTTCACTTCCCTCCTTTATTCCGAGAGCAAGGGGAATCATAGCCATAATGGTCGTCAAAGAAGTCATAAGAATTGGTCGTAGCCTTCTTCGGCCAGCCTCGATAATCGCTTCTCGGGTTGACATTTTATCACGACGGCGAAGCAGATTAGTATAATCAACAAGCAAAATAGCATTATTGACTACTATCCCACCTAGCATAATACAGCCAATATAAGTCTCGACGTTAAAGGTTGTCCCCGTAAAAATCAAAATCAGAACTACTCCAATGACTGCTAAAGGTATGGAAAACATAACAATTAAAGGATCGCGTAATGATTCATAAAGCATAGCCATCACCATATAAACTAAGAAAATGGCCAGAAGAATGCTAATCAACAATTCTCGGAAGGCTTTCTGTTGCTCTTCGTAATCGCCTGTGAAACTGATAGTAAAATCTCGAGGTACAGGTAAAACTCTTAAAGCGCGGCGAGCTTCATCAATAACCGAGCCCATATCTCTGCCAGCCACCCCCGCTGAAACGGTAATTACTCTTTCTCGATCTCTTCTTTCAATTCTAGTGGGACCTCTTTGGGGAACAACCCGCACGACATTGCGCAAGCTGATTTGTTGTCCTTCAGAATTAGTAATCGTCATATCTAAAAGATTATTTATATCCATAAATTCTGAATCTTTTACTTTGACTAAAATCCGGTATTCGCGGCCAGCTTCCCGAAATTGACTAGCTTGATTGCCCATTAAAACGGTTTGGATAAAGCCAGCAATTTGATTTAAGGTCAGCTTCATGTCGGCCGCTTTTTGGCGGTCGATAATAAGATGCTGCTCAGGTGAACCTTCTTCTCGGCTTATTCTAACATCCGTTATCCCATCAATATTTTGGATAATTCGTCTTACTTGTTCGGCCAAAGCTTGACCAACAGAAAGATCATAGCCTCTAATTTCAATCTGAAGGCGCTCCTGACCGCCGCCGCCTCTTAAGCCAAACATCATTTGTCCACCTGAGGCTCTAGCTCTAATGATAACCCCAGGTATGTTAGCTAAACGCCGACTCAAATCAGCGGCAATTTCAAGGCTTGACCTTCTTCTTTCAGCTTTAGGCTTGAGCCTAACTGTTATAGTGCCTTGATTAGCCCCCCCTCGCCAGC
The DNA here is from genome assembly GCA_026416195.1 of Candidatus Aminicenantota bacterium. Taxonomy (GTDB): domain Bacteria; phylum Acidobacteriota; class Aminicenantia; order Aminicenantales; family CALLJL01; genus CALLJL01. The sequence continues at coordinate 35,974 of JAOAFQ010000021.1, forward strand.
CGCCGCTTCCAGCTCCTTCCTCGAGACTTTCCATCTCAGGAACATATTGTTTGACTAGCTCAGCTACTTCCTTGAGCTTCTGGTCCATAACCGAAATTCTTGTGCCTACCTCCATTTCAACAGTAACGCTTACCTCCCCTTCATCGGTTTGGGGAAGATATTCTCGACCGATAAACCTAGTGAGAAAAACGCTGATCACCAAGAGAGCCGCGGCTACGGCCACCGTCGGCCAGCGATGATGGAGAGCATAAATAAGAAGTTTTTTATAATTTTCTTCCAATTTGCGGAAAGAATTTCTGGCCCAAAGGGCAAGATTAGACCTAGGCTGAAAAGTAGAAGTCATTTTAGCTCCCCGAAGAATCATATAGGCCAGCATGGGCACAATCGTTAAAGCAACAAAAATTGAACAAGTAAGAGAAAAACTAACTACATAAGCTAATTGTTTAAATAAAATCCCAGACGCCCCTCGGACAAAAACCATAGGCAAGAAGACAATGATCGTGGTTAAGGTACTAGCAATAATCGCTGCTGTAACTTCTTTTGATCCCTGAACCGCCGCTTGATAAGTAGGTAGTCCGGTTTCTCTCAGCCTGAATATGTTCTCCAAAACCACAATTGAGCTATCGACCATCATCCCAACGCCTAAAGCTAGCCCCCCTAGAGTTATAACATTTAAAGTAAAGCCGCCAAAATATATAAGAGCAAAGGTAGCAATAATTGAGGTGGGGATTGAAATAGCAATAACCAAGGTGCTTCGGAAATTAACTAGGAAGAAAAGAAGAACAAAAATGGCCAGCAAGCCCCCGTATAGGGCCGAAGAAGCTACGTTGCTGATTGCATAACGAATGAATTTGGAGCTGTCCCGGATGGTGACAAATTGAAGCTGGGGATAATCTTCCTGTAATCGATCTAGCTCTTTCTTAACCCCCTCAGCCACCTTCACGGTATTTTTGCCTGATTGTTTATATACCATAAGTCTAATGCCAGGAATGCCATTAATTCTAGCCACTCGAGTAATTCGCCGGTGAGTATCTTCGATGCTGGCTATATCTTTCAGCCTTATTGTCGCCCCATCCCGAATGGCCACAATCGTATCTCTAATTTCATCAATTCGGGTATAGACTCCTGGAATGCGGACAACTATCTCATAATTTCCTTTTTCAATAATCCCGGCTGGAACATCAATGTTTTCTTGCCTGATTCGGTTAATAATAAGATCAAGAGGTAGCCCTAAAGCCTTAACTTTATCTGGATAAAGATTAATCTGGATCTCTCTTTCCAAAGCTCCCCAGACCTCAACCGAAGCTACTCCTGGCACTCTTTCTATGCGGTAAGCAATTTGTTCATCCACAATCCGTCTCAATTGAATTGGGTCCAAATTAGCTAAAATGCCAATCATTAAAATAGGCATTTGAGCCGGATCAAATTTACGCAACGTCGGCCGGTCAACCTCCTCAGGGAGGCGACCAATTATTCGATCGAGCCTCTCGCGAACTTCATTAGCCGCTTCATCGAGATCTGTGCCCCAAGCAAACATAACTCTCACTGTGCTACTTCCTTGAGAAGAAGTCGAAAAAACCTCCTCTACTCCAGGGACTGCACTCATCGCCTCTTCAATTGGTCGAGTAATTAACTGCTCAATTTCTTCAGGGGCAGTATTAGGATAGGAAGTCATAATATTTAAAGTAGGATAAGTTATATCGGGCAGAAGATCGATGGACAATCGGCCCAAGGAAATTAACCCTAAAACGACAATTACCAGCATGAGCATAATAGTAAAAATCGGCCGCTTGATGGAAAATTCAGAGATACTCATTTTCTCCCTCACTCTCCCTTTTTTCTTTCTGACTCGGTGGTCCCAGGTTTAGTCCCTGGCTTAAAACCAGGTTTAACTCCAGGCTTTCCTCCTGGTTTTCGAGGCTGATCCCCAACCTGAGGTCTATCTTCAGGCAAAAGGATAGACATTCCGTCTTGAAGTAAATGCTGTCCTAAGGTGACCACATAACCAGAAAGACCATCAGGTTCGACAATTTCAGCTCTATCGCCTTCAATAATGCCTGCTTTTACTGGATGAAAATAGGCCTTTTTCTCCTTGAGATCCGCTAAGAAAATCCCTTGGCTTCCTCCTCTAGAAACGAGAGAACTAAAGGGAACAATGCGAGCCTGCTCATGTCGAGCAAATTCAATTTCAGCATTAACAAACATCCCCGGTTTAAGCAGCCCTTCTTCATTGTCTATTTCGATTTCGACTCTAGCTTGTCTTGAGGTTTCTCGAAGGAGGGGAGCCACTCGGGCAACTTGGCCGGTGAAAGTTTGACCAGGAAAGGCACTGGAATTAACTTTGACCGGCTGACCTGGTTTGATTCGAAAATACTCTTTATCTGTGACATAAATAATGGCGATTATCGGCTGAATTTCAATAACAGAGATTATTGGCGTATTTACTGAAAGAAGAGCTCCTTCATCCACGAATCTTTCTCCCACATATCGAATTTTGCTTCCCTTTTCCCAGCTAGCGACTATTTTCGTATAAGAAAGTCTGACCTTGGCTGTTTCGAGAGCGGCTTCTCGGTTGGCCACTTGAGCTGACGCTACCTTATATCTTGATTGTTGGGCATTAAACTGGGCCCGCGTCGCGTCAAATTGAGCATCAGAAAGGATACCTTTTTTATAAAGGGTTTCTGCTCTTTCTAATTCTTTACGGGCTAATTCAAGGGAATTTTGAACGTCTTCAAGGTTGGCTCGGGCCATCTTTAAATCAGCTTCAGCCTGAACTACTTGCTGCTGATATTCTTCATCATCCAGCTGAGCGATAACTTGACCATTGTAAATGGTATCACCAATGTCAACAAAAAGCTTTTTCAATTTACCTGAAACCTTAGGGGCAATGTTAAATTGAGATTTAGGAATTAAGCTTCCAGAAAATTGGCCAACATCCCTAATTGTCCCAATTTCTACGGGCCTGATTTCAACCGCCACTGCCGCCTGACGCTGTCGAAAGTCATCGGATTTTTTGAAGATGAGGAGATAAAGCCGCCAGATAAAAAGGGCTGCCATGACGACTACAACAAAAAGAAAAATTTTTTTAACTGTCAGAACTTTTCTTAATTTAGGCCTCATTTTTTCTCTCTTCTCCTTCTCGGTATTTTCTATTTTAACAAATTATTGAGGGACTGACTCTTATTCTTTCTTGGATTATTTTTTAATTATCTTCCGTTATTAACTGGACATTTCTCCTTTCTCGGCCAATTCCCATAACTCGATTTAAATTGGCCAACGAAAGGTTATAGTCGATAAGAGCCTTCAATTCCATCGTCATCGCATTGGCCAAATCCCGCTGATATTGGAGAACAAGATAATTGGTACTTAAACCAACCTTGAGTTTTTCCTGTTCAGCTTCAAGCTTCTTTTCAGCTAATTCTCGAGCGGCTCGATAAGCCTGGGCCCGCTGATAATTGGTTTCAACAGCTCTAACAGCATTGCTTATTTCCAAGCTAAGAAGTTGTTCCTGATTTTTTAGTCTTAATTGGGCTTGTTCAAAGCTCAATTTAGCTTGAGCATAGTAAGCCCGAGTGAAGATTGAATTAATAGGTAGATTCACGACCACGGCCGCTGACCAATTTTTAAATCGAAAATTCAGGGCATCCTTTAAAGCATCAGTCTTTTTTCCTGGAATGCGGCCAATTATAACTCCAGTTAAAGCGTTATTATCTTTATAAAGAATTTGATCGCCGGAAAGGCCGGGGCTCCAATAGGAAAATTGGAGGCGAAGATCCGGGAGGAGCTGATTGCGGGCATAGCTCAAAGTAAATTGCCTATTTTCTAAATCAGTCCGAGCAGCCTGAAGATCTGGCCTTTTTTGAAGAGCTATTTTTAAGGCTTCTTCATAGCTTATGTCTTTTTTGTCCGTTTCTGGCAAATCGATGGGAATAATTCTTAATTTTTTTATATCATTATATTCAGCGGCCAGATTCATGATAGTTTTAAGTTGATCTTCATAATTTTTAACTAAGGCTTCAGCTTCAAGAATATCCGCTTGTCTCGTGCTCACTTCAGCTTCTGCGGTCAATCTCTCGATAGGCGGGAGAGTACCAGCCTCTATTTCAATTTTATTCTTCTCCAACAATTCCTGAGCTAATTTGAGGGACTGCTGCCTAACCTTCAAATTTTCTCGACTATAGACAAAATTCCAATAAGTACTTTCGACATTATAGATTAGATCCTCAAGCAGCTTTTGAAAATTTTCTTCTGAAATATCCCGATTATATTTGGCGATAATTACTTCCCGACGACCAATCCGGAAACCAAAATCTTTGAGCAGCGGCTGGCTAAAACTTATTCTTAAAGTGCTTCCATAACGAGGATTAATTGTTTGGAAACGACGGTTACTGTCATTAATATAATTGTAAAGGCTGAAGGACAGGGAAGCGCCAGTTGGTAACTGTTGGGATAACTGAAAGGTATAATCATCTTGACGAGTAATCACGACATCAGAGGCATCAAGAAAGGAATAAGAAGCACTCCGAGTATCTTGTTTATTGTAATTAAAACTTATGGTGGGTAAAAATTTCTCCATGGCCAAGATAACATTGCGGGCAGCAATTTCCGGGGTAATCATTTCAGCCGCTAGTCCCAAGTTATTCTTGAGAGCCTTATAAATACAGTCGTTAAGAGACAGCTTTAGAATTATCTCCTCTTTTTCAGTCTGAGTTTCTGCCCAAATTGGCTGATTTTCAGCCTGACTCGGCCAAGAAAAGCTTAAAGAATAAACAACACAAAAAGTGGATATTAAAAAAATAATCATGACCTTTCTTTTCATATTACCCCCTGAAGATAGATTTAAACCAAAATATTTTCTTGAGGTAAGTGGTTATCTTATCCAAATTAAATCTATCCTCTTTTTTCTTGATTTAGACGACTTCACCCTCTTTTTCTTCCTCTGAAATGAAAAAATCCCTTCTTCAGGTAAAAATTTTTTATAAGACGAATCAAAAATGGAATTAATCTTTTGGGTAAAGATTAAGGTTTAATCGGCTAAAAACTTTTGACAAATCCGACCTACAATATAAACAGCTATAATAAATTTTAAGTTAGAAGTTATCGACTGAGGAGCGCTTTCAACTTTTGAATTGAAAATTTATTTTTAATTTAGCTTCAAAAGTTAGAAGGCCGCACAATAAATAGAAAAGGGAGGGGAGGCCGCTCCTCCCCTCCCCTTTTTAGAGTCCCTTAAAAGGAATAACGGAAAGACACCTTATAGGTTCGAACGCCACTCATGCCAGTCAGACGGCCATATTCATAAGCAGGAGTGTACGTCCCAGTGGCTACACCTTCGGCTGTCGGCCGCCAAGTGCCTCCAGGATTATAGCCATAAGAGAAGGTTCGCTGAGCCAAGGCATTATAAATATCAACGAAAAAGCTTAACCGACCAACAGGAAGGAGGAATTCTTTTTCAAGTCGCAAGTCAAGTTCAGGAATAAAACCAGGAGTCCATCTTGAACCGTTGGGCTCAAGCATTACACTCATTGAGGTCTGAAAGACATTGTTTCGAGTGCACCAATCAGCCGGGGGAATAACACTGACACTTCGGGCATAGGGAGTGCCACTGCCTTGGATGAAGAAGAAAGAAGCGATGAACCTATATGGTAATTCAACTGTTCCATAGAGTTTGATCACTACAGGCCGATCTTCACTGGCCCGACCATAGCCATTAGTATATTGATTAGGGTGAGACCCGCCACCAGCAAAGTACATTAGTCTAGAGAAAACGACTGAACCTCCAAGCGACCATCCATCAGCATAACGTTTGTTAAAAACAAATTCTAAAGCATTATAGACTCGTTTGGAATCAGGTAGATTGGTTTGTAACCAGAAGGGACTAGCCCAAGGCGAAGTTCTGGTCGGATAATAGATTGTTATTTCCTTCTCAGGGTAATTACCAATCGCCGGCACGATTGTTCGGAAAGGTACCCACCATTCTGGCGCTTGCTCAAGTTTATACCAGAAGCGACCAGTCGCTTTATCGTATCGAGCTGAACCATGATAATTGTAGGCTCGACGGAAGATATATTGAACTTGAAGGGCAAAATTCGGCCATAATTCATGATTAATTGAAGCAATTACTTCCCAATAAGTTGGTGCTTTCTTTTTTGGGTCCACCGTGCTTTTCAGATATTCAACATCAGGCCGAGAGAAAACTGTTCCTGGTTCAGGCTCATATCTATCGATTCCTGGCATATCAGGACGACCATTATTATTTAAATCCCACCAGCAGAAATTGTATTGAGCCATAACCGCTGGTGAAACCGCGGAGAACCACATAACAGGCACAGCTTCAGCGTAACGGGAAACTGCAAATTTTACAGCCGTCTTACCCGTTCCAAAAAGATCATAGGTTACTCCAATTCGCGGCTGGATGACGCCAAATTTCATCACATCTTTAATTGGAGGAACGGTAAATGGTCCAAAGGGGTTGAAACCAAGAGAAGGTTCAAGGGTTTGGCCAATAGCAAAGGCAAGACCAGTCGGATAACCGGTGGTTTTTGCATCTCCTCCCCAACCATCATAATAATCATAACGAACGCCGAGATTAAGGGTCAGGCGGTTGCGAAGGGTGAAAGAATCCTGAAGGTAGAAGCCAAGACGATATTCAAGGAGGTCTTTCCAGCTATCGCCTTCATTTGGTCCACAGTTGGTTAAGGAAATACGGCCATCACCATAAATGGGGTGAGCTTCAGTCAAACCATAAAGAGCCCGAAAGTAATAGGGACTGCCATTGTAATAATGCCAAGTTAACGGATTAACCCGAGCATAACCATAGCGATCAAAGCCATAAACATATTCGACACCAGCTCCAAACTCATGGTTACCGCCAAGATAATTATCCTGGAAATGGGTTAACCGAATTGATCCCTGGATTGTCCGTCGAGTGATAAAGCTCTGCCAGGTATGAATTCCATTCCAAATGTACCCAGTGTAAAAATCTTGATAGGAAATATTATTGGCGTATTCATCTCTATCTTCAATAGGGAACCAACGGTTAACATAACCGCCACGAAAATCAATAAAGGTGTTGGGAGTGGCTATCCAAGTAAGGTTACCTGTGGCTGCTCCTACCCAGTTATTCTTTAAAGTAAAAGTTGATTCCTTAGCTCTTCGGGAACCTGGATCATAGTGCTCTCGGTTAATGCTGTCTCTTATACACATCT